>PNBE01000068.1 GCA_003135895.1 Candidatus Dormiibacterota bacterium | reverse complement strand
TGGTCGGATATGCACCATCCGACATCGCCTGGATGTGCACGTCGGCAAGGGTCGTTGCCCACCTTACGGTTCCGTACCACGTCGTCAATCTCGAGCAGGGCGCACCGGTCACCTTCTGTACGCTCAATGCGCCACTTCCAGACGTGTGGGGAACGTTGAAGGAGTTCTCATAGTCGTCTACGGGGGACCCGCCTACGGCGCCGGACCCGCGCGGGCGGCCGCGCCGGCAGCGCGCCGGAACACGCTGCTGTCAGCGAGCACTGACACCGCGTAGTCCTGACTGAATGGCGCAACGCAATCGCGAGCACGAGCCAACTCCGAGTCGGTCCACCCGGACAGATCGAAGTCACCAAACGCCGGCTGCGGCTCCACCCGACGAGCGGCTTCCCGTTGGCCGCTGTGAACGTGAAAATCGCCTGAGGGCTCGCGCCGGATCAGGAACCGACCGTCATGACGGCGGCGGTGATGAAACCGGCACAGCGAGACGAGGGTGTCTGAATTGCTACGGCAAGACAAAGCCCCGGCCAACTGATTGGCCGGGGCTTCGGTGTCGCTCGGGAAGTGGGCAACCCTTCCCAATCGTGGGGCGACGGGACCGACCCCGCGAGTACCCTGGGGTCGGTCTCTCGTGCTATGGCAACGGGATCGTGTTGAACACACCCCACGGGGTGACCGCACCCGCCCCGTTGATGCTCTTCGTCCCGATGACGCCCGGTATGTAGGCGTCCTTGATGAACAGGTACAGGGGCTTGCCGTTGTAGGTCACCTGGCGAGTGCCGTCCGGCCTCACGACGACTCCGAGCGCGTGCTGATCGATGCCCTTCCCGGCTTCAGGCTGCCCGGAAGTGAGGACCGGTGGCCAGAGCAGGGCACAGTACCTCTGGCAGGCTTGGCCATGGTTGTTGCTCAAGGTGTAGACGGGGAAGTTTCCATGCGGCAGCAGGGAGAAGTCATTGTCCATCGACGCCGACAGCACCTCGTTGCCGCCGGCCGTCTCAACCCGCATGTGAAGTCGACCAGGCGCGGGATTGCCTCGCGCCGGCTCCACCAGGTACCAGGTGCCAGTGGGGTTGGTCACTGGATCGAACAGGTTGGCGCCGTCCGTTTGCCCCGGCGCCTCGTCCAGGAAGAACCGGTACAGCGGCAGACCGGCGTAGGTCACCTGCTGCATGCTCTCGCCAGAGAGCACGTCGGTGCGAGTCACCGTTCCGAGGAGGCTGCGGCTAACCCCTGGCCCGGCGATGGGAGCGCCCTTGGTCAGGAGCGCCGGCCAGAGCACGCTGTCGCACGGCTGCCCGATGGCGTTTGGGCCATTGCTGCACGCAAAGGCAGCCAGACCAAACGTCAGCGAGTGGAGCTGGTCGGACGTTAGGACGTACAGAGAGCACCCGGCGTTGGCGCCCGAACCAACGATCAGCACCGTGCCAAAGGGTGTCGATGCCGTCGACACGGTCGCACGGCCGGTCGGGGAGCTTGTGACGGGGGTGGCGCACGAAGGAGAACCAGCTTGGGCGCTCACGGGTGAGCTGAACTGAGGGGCCGCGGCAAGGAGGCCCAGGGTGAGCATGGCGGCTGTGGCAGTGCCTGCAACAACCCTTCGGAACCGGCGAGACGACATCATCGTGACCTCCAGTAATCTTCTGATGCTCGGCGACCCGAGCCGTCGTGACCGACTCTCACTGCGCCGTCGCCAAAAGACATCGACCGTTTGGTTGATTTATCGGCGACGGTGTGAGAGGAACCCCCAGCTCTCAGGCTTTCGCCCGCCGCCTGACCTGCTATCCGCGCGCGGTCAGGTCATCCAGCATCGAGAACAGGCGTCCCGCAACTCGCGCCGGATCGACGCGATACGCACCGTGCTCGTACTCATTGGTGATCCAGGGACGGCAGTTACCCAGCAGCGAAACGGTCTCGAGCGCCATCGTCCGCTCGACATATTCGTCATCCCAGTAGACCGTCCCGACGACCGGGACCTTGTTCGCGCGCAATCGCGGGATGTCGTACAGCGCAGGCCAACCGTCGTGCTCCGCAAGCACGTTGGCGACGTCTCGCAGCGGCTGGAGTTCACGCACTTCATCGAGCATCCACGGGAACACCGCCTCGCCGGTGAAATACGGAACGGGTTGCGCATCAAGCGCGTAGCGAGGGTCGGCAAGCCTTGCGCGCTCTGCCGCCCATCGCGTCGCAGGGCCGTTGGAGTACGCAGCTTCGTGGAGGACCGTGTAGATGGGATTCGTCGCCGGCGACATGGTCCCGGCCACATGCGCGTGGACCACCCCGCTGAGCACGTGCAACTGCTCGAGGTCGTTGTCTGCTCGCTCGATGATGCCGTGCAGCTCCGCGGCCCCATGCTGGAGTCCGAGCTTGACGCCGAGCATGAGAAAACGGCGTGCGCTGAGCCGCAGTCCGTGGCCGTCAACCTCATTGCCAGATTCAAGATGGTCGACGATCCGTCGAACGCGCGCGGCATCCCCCGGAAACCGCGCGTAGTAGTCCGCGTTTCGCGTCGCCACATGGTTGAAAAGCCGCCTACAGATCTCCTCGGTCTCATGCAGCACGGGAGCGAATCCCCCGGTGATGATCACGCCGCGCACGTGCTCGGGCAGCGTCGACAGATAGGTCAGCGAGCAGAAGCCGCCAAAGCTCTGTCCGAAGATGTACCAGTCCGTGTCCTTGCCGTAGAGCGTCGTCCGAAAGCGATCCGCGTCACGCACGATCGAGTCCTGTCGAAAGTTGCGCAGGTAATCGCCAAGCGCCACAGGATCGGAGACGGGCAGCGAGCGCGCCTCGAGTGGGGTGCTCAGGCCCGTGCCGCGCTGATCCAGCAGCAGCACGCGATATCGCGTCAGCAGCTGTTCGAGCCAGCTCCCTCGATGATCGGGAAATGCGACCTCATGTCCGGGACCACCCTGGAACCACACGATCGCCGGACGGCTCGCGTCACCTGCATGCTCGGCCGCGACCACCTCGCGAGCGTGGACACTGATCTGCCGCCCCGACGGCTCGTTCCAGTCGAGCGGAACATCGATCCGATGGCCAGTGACCACCATGCGATCGACAGCAACCCGCGAAGCCATTCGCGAATTGTGGCTTCACCGATACAGCAAGTGTGGCGACGCACTCACCGAGGAGACGCTGGGGCGAGTCTCAGACAAGGAAGCGAGCACCGGAGTGAGGGAGCGCACTTTCGTGCGTGACCGAACGAGGAGCGCAAGCCGACGCCGTATCAGGCCGCCCCAGCGTCTTCTACGGGTGCAGGCGGAACTCTCTCCAAAACCCCACCAACGACGCTTCGTCGCCTTCGGGCTCCACGTCCTCGGGGAGTTGGGTGCGCCACGGGAGCATCAGGTCGAACACGACCTCCTGGATCGTCCAGAGGATGTCCATGACCTCGGTGATCTTGACCTGGCGGCGAGCGAGGGCCGTCTCGACAGTCGAGAGTGCGTCCACGTCACCCGTCTTGCGAACGGCACCGCGCGCAAAGACGAACACCTTCTGCGCCCGTTCGGCGACATCCGGCGGTACCTCTTTGATGCCCTGGAGGTGCGTTTCCTCGCAAAGCTCGATAGCGCTGTCGACCCGCTCGACGAGCCGGCGCAGGCGGGTCCGCTCGACAACCTCACGGCGATGCCTGCGACGGGCGGCGTGCACCTCTTCAGTGGCGCTCTCGATGAGAAGCCCCGGGTCGACTACCTGACTACGCTCCAGTACCTCGGGTTCTCGTATCACAGTGCCTAGCCTACCGGCTCTGGTCGTTGACATCAACAGCACATTTAGGGTGAGATTGATGCATGGACCGCATCAATGCCGACCTTCTACGCACTTTCGTCGAAGTTGCCAAAGTCGAACACCTCAGCCGAGCGGCCGAAGCGCTGCAAGCTGATCAATCAACCGTATCGCGAAAGGTCGCCCGGCTGGAGCAGGAGGTCGGGGTGCTGCTCTTCGAACGGGTCGGCCGGAACATCCGCCTCACCCAGGCCGGCCGGCGGCTGGTGGGGCGTGCCGAGCGCATTCTCGACGAACTCCGCGACGCCATCGCCGAGGCTGAAGGCGCCGTGGCTGCCGAGAGCGGACGGGTCTGCGTCGCCTTCCTCCACACGGTCGGGGCTCGCTGGCTCCCGGAGCGCCTCGCGCGGTTCCTCGAGAGCTACCCGGCGGTCCGCTTCACCCTCGAGGAAGGCACCACCGCGGAGGTCATGGGCGGCGTCCTCGGCGGCGACTACGACCTCGGCATCCTCGGGCCGCCGCCCACCGGCGTCGTCGACCTGGAGATCCACCCGCTCTTCCGCGAGCGCGTCGCCGTTGTGGTCCCGGCCAACCACCGCCTGGTGGGCAGGAGCTCCTGCACGCTCGAGGACGTGGCCGGCGAGCCCCTGATCCTGCCCCGATCCCGGAGCGGGCTGCGCCGGGTCATCGATGCAGCCTTCGCCGCCCAGGGGCTGACCACCCACGTGGCCTATGAGGGCGACGACTTCACCATCGTTCAGGGGCTGGTCGAGGCCGGCCTGGGGACGACGCTCATGCCCATGCCCCTCCCCGTCCCGAGCACGCGGGTGGCGGTGATCCCGCTTCGTGACCCGCCCATCGCGCGTACCATGGCCCTCTGCTGGGATCGGCGACGCACCCTGCCCCCAGCCGCCAACCTCTTTGCCCAGCGACTCATCGCCGAGGCAAGCGACCCATTCGACCTGGCGGTCAGCGCCTGACCGTCCCCTGACAGCACTTTCCTCATGATCATCGCAGCCGTCCTGATCGTCATCGCCGTGGCTCTGGCCGCCGTCGGAGCTGCCGCGCTCTTCAACGCACGGCGGGGCGCGCAGGAGATGTCGCAGACACCCCTGGTCAGTCAGAGCCTCGCGGACGCCAATCAATACGCGGGGTCGCTGATCGCCGAGGCACGCACCTCGGCGCTGCACGCCCACGAGGCGGCGATGGAAGAGGTCAACGAGCGGCTCGCCGCCGTGGAGGGCCGGGAAGCGGTCATCACCGAGCGCCACAAGCACCTCCGCGAGCGCCGTGAGATCTTCGATGACCGTCGTTTCTCGTATCGAAAGATGCGGGACGAGATCGAGGAACGGCGCACGCGGGTTGCGGAGCAGGGTGCACAGATCGACGAGACACTGCGCGCCAAGGCGGCTCTCGACCGCGAGGCCGCAGCGGTGCTGGTGCTGGAGCGGATCCAGTCCGAGCTCGCCGCCGAGCGGTCAACTCTCGTCGAAGCGACCGTCGCCGACATCGTGGGCGATCGCGTGGAGACGAGCGCAAACGATCTGATCGTGCAGGCCGTCGAGCGTCAGGACGCCTCCAACGTGGACAGCGCGCCGAGGATGTCGCCGCTCTCGCTCGAAGGTCTCGACGACCACGCTCAGGAGCGCGTCCTCTCGGCGCTCGCCGTGATTGCCGAGCAGACGGGCGCGGAGCTTGGGATCGACACCGAAAAGCACCAGGCGACGCTGCGGACCGTGGATCCGATCGGACGCGAGATCGCCCGTCAGGCCGCCCTCGAGGTTGTCGACCGTCGCCTGCAGGCGACCGAGGTCCCACCCCTGATCCAGAAGGCGCGGCGGACCACCCAGCGCCGTGTGATGGAGATCGGTGAGCGTGCCCTCTGGACCATGCAGATCGAAGGCCGTCCCGAGCTCGCCGAGCTGGTGGGCACGCTCCACCACCGCTTCTCCTACGGGCAGAACGCCCTCCTGCACTGCGAGGAGACCGGACACCTCTGCGGCGTGCTCGCCGCCGAGATGGGGTTGCCACAAGCGCTCGCACGGCAGGCCGGCATGCTCCACGACATCGGCAAGGCGGTGGACCATGACGTCGAAGGGGTGCACGCCATCATCGGCGGCGAGTTGCTCCGAGTGCTCGGCGTCGATCCCGGCATCGTCCATGCGGTCAAGGCCCACCACTTCGACGAGGAGCCGTCGACCGACCTCGCGATGCTCACCATCTGCGCAGATGCGATCTCCGCCTCGCGCCCCGGCGCACGGCGCGACACCCTGGCGACGTACCTGTTGCGCCTCGAGCAGTTGCAGACGATCGCGACCCGGCACGGTGGCGTCGACCGCGCGTTTCCACTCCAGGCCGGTCGAGAACTCCGCGTCTTCGTCAAGGCTTCACAGGTCAAGGACACGGACATGCCGCCGCTGACCAGCGAGATCGCGCGGGAGATCGAGTCCGAGATGCAATACCCCGGCGTCATCAAGGTGACCGTGATCAGGGAGACGACCGCCACGGCGACCGCGCCGGCCCAACTCGTCCCGGTCCGTGCGGCTGTGGCCGAGCACCCGGGCGGGCGTCAGGAGTCCGCTGCCGACGATTCTCCTGACGTCGATGACGAGTCCTCCGACGAAGAGTCCTCGTCCGACGAGGACTGACCCGCACTCGCTCCGGCGCGCCGGAGGTGCTCGCTCACGACACGCGCCGTCTCATCCGGGCGCTCGTGGAAGAAGAGATGGCCGCATGCCTCGAATGGACGCAACTGCGCGCCCGGAATCCGGCGCGCGAGGATGCGTGCGTTCTCGAACGGCGTGACCACGTCCTCGGTGCCATGCATCACCAGCGTGGGCACCTTGACCGCAGCCAGACGATCGAACGAGTTGTCCGGTTGCCACATGGCGTTGAACTGAGCGGAGAACAGTCGCGGGCGCACCGGATGACGCGCACGCTCGCGAATCTGCGCCTCGATGAAATCAGCGTGTGTGCGCTGAAACTGCGGCGAGTACAGCACCGTGCACGCAAGCCTGTACGCATCCTCGGGCGTTCGCGCGCCCTTGCCGAGAAGCGCCGCCTGGTCCTCCGGTTTGGGATCGACGCCGGCGTCCCCTCCCGGCGCCGTCGCCGCGAGGATGAGGTCGGCGACCCGGGCGGGGTGATCGACCACGAGGTGCTGCGCCACCACACCCCCCATCGAGGCACCGAACACCGCGGCGGACGCGACATCCGCTGCGTCGAGCACGGCGACGACGTCGAGGGCCATCGCCGCCAGCGTCGCGTTGCCGGCGCCCTCCGACTCGCCGATCCCGCGGGGGTCGAAGGTGATCACGCGGTGCGACTTCACGAGGCCGGGAAGGATCGGATCGAATGCCGAGCGGCCCGCGCCGAGGCCCGGGATGAGCAGCAGTGGGTCGCCATCGCCGGTGATGACGGCGGACAGCCCGACGCCGTCGGTGGTTCGCGCGGTGAGACGCATCTCGGCCACGCGACCACCATACCGGGACGCGGGTACCGCACCATGCACTGCCATGCCTCGATTCTTCGTCGAACCCGACCAGGTCGTCGACGGCCGTGCCACCTTGACCGGGCACGACGCGAACCACCTGTCGCGCGCGCTTCGAACGCTGGTGGGCGAAACCATCGTGATCGTCGAGGACGGCAGTGTGGAACACGGCGTGAAGCTCGACGAGGTGACGCCGGTGAGAGTCAGCGGAGCGATCCTCTGGAGCAGACCGGTGGGTGGCGAACCCCGCCTCGCCGTGCACGTGCTGCAGGCCGTCCCCGCACAGGCGATGGACGCCACGGTCGAAGCGCTCACCGAGGCCGGTGCGGCGACGATCCGGCCGGTCCTCACCCACCGGACGGTCTCCCGCCCCGACCCGTCGCGGGTCATCCATCGGCTCGAGCGCTGGCGGCTGATCGCCCGTGAGGCCGCGCAGCTGGCCGGGCGTGCCGCACCACCCGATGTGCACTCGATCCTGCCGCTCCGCGACGCGTTGCAGGGGATGCCACCGGGCTCACGCATCCTCGCGTGTGTTCTCGGCCAGGAGTCCGCGCCGATCCTGAGTGCTGTACCGGCGCCACCGGCGGATGTCGGCGTGGTCATCGGCCCCGAGGGCGGTCTCGACGGGGCGGACCTTCGCCTTCTCGACGAGTGCGGCGCGATCCACGTCCACCTCGGACCGCGCACCCTGCCGAGCCGTCTCGCCGGCGCGGTGGCCACCTCCCTGCTCCTTGGGGGCGCGGGTGACCTCGACGCGACAGCAGCGCCGGCGCCGGCATGACCGCGCCGCTTGACCGCCCGCTTCGGGTCGCGCTCACCGTGCTCGGATGCAAGGTGAACTTCGCGGAGATGGCGGACCTCGCGGGCAGGCTGGCTGCGGGCGGGTGCGAGGTCGTCCCGGAGAGCGAGACCGCGGACGTTCGGGTGCTGAACTCCTGCACGGTCACCGCACAGGCTGACGCGACCACGCGCCAGCGGATCCGCCGTCTCCGGCGTCTCGACCCTGAGGCTCACCTCGTGCTCACCGGCTGCAGCGTCGACGCCAACCCGGGCGCGTACACAACCGTCGACTCGATCTTCGCCAACCGTGACAAGGACGCCATCGCGGGCCACGTGCTCGCGATGTCGCGCATGAGCGACCGGCCGCACGGCACGCCGGCGATGCGCTCGCGTGCGTTCATCAAGGTGCAGGACGGATGCAACCACCGCTGCACGTACTGCATCGTGTGGCAAGCGCGCGGCGAGTCGTCAAGCGTCCCCATTCGCACAGTGCACGATCGAGTCGGCGCCGCAATCGACGCCGGTCACGGAGAGATCGTGCTCTGCGGCGTCGACCTCGGGTCGTACGGTCGCGACCTCGGAACCGACCTCGCGACGCTGCTCGCCTCGCTGCTCGACTCCTGTGGAGACCGCGCGCGCATCCGGCTGAGCAGCATCAACGCCAACGACGTCACTCCGGCATTGACAGCGATCAACGCGCACCCGCGGCTCTGCTCGCACTGGCACATGCCGCTGCAGAGCGGCAGCGATCGGATCCTGCGCGCCATGCATCGCGGCTATCGGCGAGCCCAGTACCTGCGAGTCGCACGCGGATTGCGCGATGCGAATCCGTTGACCGAATTCACCAGCGACATCATGGTGGGGTTTCCCGGCGAGACCGAGAACGACCACGCGGAGACGCTCTCACTCGTCGACGAGGTGGGACTCCTCCAGGGTCATGTCTTTCGCTGGTCGCCGCGCCCTGGGACTCCCGCGTCGGCAATCGATGATCGCGTCGACGATGCTGCCGCCCGGCGCCGCAGCGCGGAGGTGCGACGCGCGACGAAACGTTCCGGTGCGCGGTCGCTCGCCGCTGCGTGCGGGCGAACGCACGAAGTCGCGTGGGATGCGGTGGAGGGGAGCACAGCCCACGGCCTCACCGCCGGGTATCACGAGGTCGTCATCGAAGCCGGCGCCGGCATTCGCCAGGGAGGCCTGAGCCTGGTACGCGCCGACAGCGTCGAGGGCGACCACCTGCGCGCTACCCTGCTGCCCTCATGAGCGATTGCATCTTCTGCTCCATTGCGGCGCACGAGGTTCCGGCGACATTTGTCCGCGAGGACGACCAGGTGCTGGCCATCCGCGACGTGAACCCCCAGGCGCCGGTGCACGTCCTGGTCCTGCCGCGCGATCACATCGAGTCGGTGGCCGAGTTGACGCCGGCTCAAGACGGTCTCTGGGGCCGCATGCTCCATGTGGCCCAGTCCATCGCCGAGGACGAGGGCATCGACGAGCCCGGGTTCCGGCTGGTGGTGAACAACGGCAAGGAGGGTGGGCAGACGGTCNNCGCAGCGAGTCGAAGAAGCCCTTCTTCACTTCGGCGGGCTTGCCGCCGCGTCCCTCGAGTTGCTCATAGGCCGCGCGGTCCTGGTGCGACAGATGGCTGGGCACCACCACGCGAACGACGCAGATGAGGTCGCCGCGCCGCCCCGTCCGGACATGGGGGACGCCGAACCCGTGCATCTTGATCTGGCGTCCCGGTTGCGTCCCGGGCGGCACCTCGACGGGATGCTCGCCGTCGACTGTCGTGATGGTGATGGTGTCGCCGAGGACTGCCTGGGGCACGGAGATCGGGAGCTCGTAGAGCAGGTCCTGACCGCGCCGCACAAGGTTCGGATGCGGCTTCACGCGGAACCCGAGGTAGAGGTCGCCGGATGGACCGCCTCGCGGGCCCGGCTCACCTTCGCCGGTGAGGCGCAGGTTGACGTCGTCGTCGACGCCGGCCGGGATCGTGACCTCGACGGTGTGCCGCCCATGGATGCGCCCCTGCCCGCGACAGACGGGGCACGGATCGGCGATCACCTGGCCCTCTCCGTGGCATGCGGGGCACGGGGTGACGCTGGCGACCTGACCGAAGATGGACTGCATCGTCCGGCGCACCTGTCCACTGCCTGAGCAGGTCGCGCACTGGGTCGCGCTCGTCCCCGCCTTGGCACCTGAGCCGTTGCACTCGGTGCACTGCGTCGCCCGCGGCACCTCGACGGTGCGCTTGGCGCCGAACACGGCTTCCTCGAAGGTGATCTCGATGTTCATGCGAAGGTCGTCGCCCCGCTGGGGACCGGTGTGCGCGCGCCGGCGCCCGCCGCCACCAAAGAACATGTCGAAGAGGTCGAACGCCGAGTCGAAGGAGAAGTTGCCGAAATCGGGCTGTGGTCCATCGGCGACATGCCCGAAGGCGTCGTAGCGCTGCCGCTTCTGCGGGTCACTCAGCACCGAGTACGCCTCGCCGACCTCCTTGAACTGCTCCTCGGCTCCCTTGTCGCCGTTGTTGCGGTCCGGGTGGTACTGCATGGCCAGCTTGCGATATGCCGCCTTCAGCTGCTCGGGTGTGCAGTCACGTGCAACGCCGAGCACCTCGTAGTAATCGCGCTTGACCGTCGCCAATGCTCAGCTCCCGGAGACGGCGTTGCGGGGCCGCACCACGCGCACGATCGCGGGCCGGAGCAGCTTGTCGTGAAGTCGATAGCCGGGGACCAGCTCCGCGACCACCGTGTCCTCGGTGACATCGTCGGACTCCTCGGCGGCGATCGCCTCGTGGATGGCGGGATCGAATCGCTCGCCGACCGCCGGCACCGGCCCGACCCCGATGCGCTCGAGGGCGCTCTCGAACTCACGGACCACGAGCTGGAGGCCGCTCACGAAGTACTCCTCGGCACCGGCCTCGCCGGCATGCTCCACCGCCCGGCGAAGGTTGTCGAGCACCGGCAGCAATGCGCGAGCAGCGTCCTCGCTCTCGTAGCGCCGAGCGTCGGAGATCTCCTGCGCCTTGCGCCGCTTGAAATTCTCGAAGTCAGCGGCGAGGCGGAGGTAGCGCGCGTCTCGCTCGTCCGGCTCCACGGCAGTGAACGCGGCCGGCTCCGGCTGCTCAGGGGCGCGCGTTCCAGGGAGGTCCTGTTCGTCAGTGGTCATGCGATCACTATGCCCACCGTCAGCTCAAAGCACGCCCGACGGCTCGCCCGACGCGCTGGGCCACGTAGCGCACGCGGGGTCCGACCTGCGCATATGCCATCCGAGTGGAGCCGAGTACACCGATGGTGCCGCGGCGCTCCGCACCGGCGCGGTAGGTGGTCAGCACCAGGCTGCACCGGGACAGCCCGGCCATCCCGCTCTCGCGCCCGATCATGATCTGGATGCCGTGGTCGAGATCGGCTGCGCTGATCAGGGCGGCGAGCATGCGCTCCTCCTCCACCACCTCGATCACCTGCTGAAGCAGTTCCACATCACCGAACTCGGGCTGATGGAGCAGGTTGCGCACCCCGTCATGGAGGATGAGCGTGTCCTGCTGGGCATCGCACACGGTCATGAAGGCGATGATCTGGGTGAGCAGATCGCGCTCGAGCGCCGCGTGATCGCCGATCGACTCGGGAAGCCGCGACATGCCGGCGGCGTTGAGACCGACGACCACTGCGTTGAGCCCCGCGGCGATGCCACTCAGCACCGACTGGTCGGTCGGCGACGTCAGGCGGAGTGCCTGCTGGCGGACCAGATTGCCTTCGAGCACGAGTACGAGCAGGGCCTGGACGTCGTTGAGCTTGACCAGGTCGAGGTGCTTGACGCGGACACCCAGGGCACGCGGGGCGGTGACCAGGCTCACCGCATCGGCAGCCTGTGCCAGGGCGGTCGCGGCGATCTCGAGGATGTCCTCGACGCCGGTCGGCAGCATCGCGAAGAACGGGTCCACCTGCCGGCGGACGGCCTGCGGCACGTCCTCTTCATCCATAAGAAAGTCGACGTAGTAGCGGTAGCCGAGGTCGGAGGGGACGCGTCCCGCCGAGGTGTGCGGCTGGATCAAGTACCCGACCTCGCTCAGCGTCGCCAGCTCGTTGCGAATGGTCGCCGACGACCAGGTGGCGAGGTGGACGGCAAGCGACGCCGACCCCACGGGGACACCCGTGCGGGTGTAATCCGCGACGACGGCCTTGAGGATCTGTTGCTTGCGCTGATCGAGAGGGACTGGATGTTGCACGTCTGGCCCGAGGCGACGGTGCGGCAGCAGCCGGTCACCGGCGCTTTAGCACTCGTCAGGGTTGAGTGCTAAGGGTATCAGCTAGGCCGCCCGATCGCCCACCAGCCGGAGGGTGACCTGGTTGAGCACCGCCTCACCCCGGGAGGTCGCGCGGACCCGATCGCCGTCGATCGCGATCAGACCCAGGCCCTCGAGAGAGCGCGCCTCGTCGAGGCTCGCGGCGCCGATGCGGACGCCCTCGCGAAGACGCAGCCCGAGCATCACCCGCTCCTGCTCGCGCATCCCGGGACCGACCGGCTCCGAGCCTGCGATGGGAAGGTCACCAGCCCGGATGGCGCGCCCATAGGCGGCGATGCCGCGCCCGTGCCAGTGGCGCACTGACACCGCACCTGCCTCGACGTCCAGCCCGATCGACGCCGCGGCCGCCGCGGGAAGATGGCCGTGGGCACCGACCCCCGCGGCTGCGTAATACCCGTTGTGCCAGTAGACGAGGTTGTGGCGGCACTCCTCGCCAGGGAGCGCGAAGTTGCTCACCTCGTACTGCCCGTACCCGGCTGCCTCGAGCAGGTCGACGGCGAGACGGTGCTGGCGCATGGAGCGGACTCCCTCCACCGGCCTGACCAGCCCGCGGCGCACCCGGGTGTGCAGCGGCGTCCCCGGCTCCACCGTCAGCTCGTAGCACGAGATGTGGGTGGGGCCGGCGGCCACGACACGTTCGAGCGTTCGCCTCCAGCGCGTATCGCCGAGCCCTGGAACCGCATAGATGAGGTCGCAGTTGATGGAGGTGAAGCCCGCCTCGCGCACCTCGGCGACGGCGGCCAGGGCGCGATCCGCGTCATGGACCCGGCCGAGAAAGCGCAGCGCGTCGGCCTCGAGGCTCTGGACCCCGAGGCTGACCCGGTTCACGCCCGCCGCTCTCCACACCCGCGCCCGGCCGGCCGTGACGCTCGACGGGTTCGCCTCCATGGTCACCTCGGCGTCGACGGCGACCGAGAACGTGCTCCGAACCGTTGCCAGCAGGGCCGCGAGCAAGTCGGGTTCGACCAGCGACGGCGTCCCGCCACCGATGAACACGGTGTCGAGCGACAAGCGGCCGAGGCGTTCGCCAAGCCGCCGGACCTCGGCGCACAGCGCGTCCATATAGGCCTCGGACCCGGTCGCACCGGCGACGCTCGTGAAGTCGCAGTACTCGCACTTCCGCTCGCAGAACGGGATGTGCACGTAGAGCGAACGAACGTCGTCGGGAGCGGCACGCATGGCGTCGGGTCCTATGCCTGTGGGTCGCGCGTCGAAGCCTCATCCATCTTGTCGGCCATCGATTTCGCGCTGTGCCGTGCCTCCTCCGGCTTCGGCGTCTTTGCCGGCGGCCTGCGTGGCGGCGGGCGCCTGCGCATGAACTTGTAGAGCGGTGGATACAGGAAGAACGTGGCCACGTAGCTGATGACATCGATGACGATCAGCCCGATGACCGCGGACGGTGCCGCGACCGCTGTGGCAGTGGTCGATGACGCGAAGCCGCCGATCACGAAGGTGAGCCCGACGAAGAGCGCGAGCCAGATGAAGTACTGGAAGATCCCCGCGAGCACCGACTCCATGAAGCGGAGTGACCGTGATTCCTTGCTGATGAACTTCGCCACCGGGGCGGCGACGAGCGCGGCCGCCACCGGAACCAGGGGCTGGTAGCTGACCGCGAGCAGGAAGAATCCGATGGACGGCGGTGGCGGCTTGTTGCCGGAGATGGTCAGGTAGTAGACCGCCCCGATCAGGAGCTCCGCGCCAAAGAGCGACGCCACCAGGATGGCGTACGAGCGCCGGGCCCATGGAACGAACGGTTCGTCGATGCGACGCGCGCGGCCGGCGGCGCCGCCCTTGGGCGCCGGACGGCCCTTGGCATTCGACTGCGACTTCGCGTTCGACTGCGCCTTGGCGTCAGCGGAGCCGTTCTTCTCCTTGACCTGGGCGGTCTGCCTGGCGAGCGAAACCTCTGCGCGCGCGGAGCGCTCCACGGAATCGGGACGCCGGCGCGGACGTTTGCGGGGTGGGTTCGGCCGAGGCATCAGGCGTCCACCTACTCCTCGTCCATCTTGAGCACGGCCATGAATGCCTCCTGGGGAATCTCCACGTTGCCCACCCTTTTCATGCGGCGCTTGCCCTCGCGCTGCTTCTCGAGCAGCTTGCGCTTCCGCGTGATGTCCCCGCCGTAGCACTTGGCCAGGACGTCCTTGCGCATGGCGGACACGGTCTCACGGGCGACGATCTTGCCACCGATGGCTGCCTGTATGGGTACTTCGAAGAGCTGGCGGGGGATCAGCTTGCGGAGACGTTCGGCCAGCTTGCGGCCGTGCGCGTTCGCCCGGTCGCGGTGGACGATCATGCTCAGCGCGTCGACACGCTGCCCTCCGACGAGGATGTCGAGCTTGACCAGGGACTCGGCTCGGAATCCCGTGATCTCGTAGTCCAGTGACGCGTAGCCGCGGCTGCGCGACTTCAACTGGTCGTAGAAGTCGTGGATGATCTCGCCGAGCGGGAGGTCGTAGGTGACCGCGACTCGGTCCCCCGGTTGGTAGTCCATGTGCTGGAACTCACCCCTGCGCTCCTGGCACAGTTCCATGATGGCGCCGACATACGCGCTCGGCACGATGATCGTCGCCTTGGTGCGCGGTTCCTCGATCGCATCGATGTTGGAGGCATCGGGCAGCATCTCCGGGTTGTCGATCGCGATCACCTCACCGGAGCGCAGTCGCACCCGGTATTCCACGGTCGGCGCCGTGGTGATCAGCGACAGGTTGAACTCGCGTTCGAGGCGCTCCTGCACGATCTCCATGTGCAGCAGCCCCAAAAATCCGCAGCGGAAGCCGAATCCCAGGGCAGCCGACGATTCCGGTTCGAAGATCAGTGATGCGTCGTTGAGGTTGAGGCGCTGCAATGCTTCTTTCAGGTCGGTGACGTCGTCGGAGTCGACGGGGAAGATGCCCGCGTAGACCATCGGCGTCACCGCTCGGTATCCCGGCAGTGGATGCGTCGTGGGATGCGCGGCGTCGGTCACCGTGTCGCCGACCTTGCTGTCGCGGACATTCTTGATCGACGCGATGAAGTACCCGACCTCGCCGCACAACAGTTCATCGATGGGAGTCATCGCCGGCGCGAAGACCCCCACCTCGTCGACGACGAACTCGCTCTTGTTGTGCATCATCCGGATGCGCATGCCGCTCGCGATGCGCCCATCCACGATGCGGACGTAGACCACCACTCCACGGTAGGCGTCGTACTTCGCGTCGAAGATGAGCGCCCGCAAGGATCCGTCGCGGTCGCCCTTGGGCGGTGGCACGCGCTTGACGATCGCCTCGAGCACCAGGTCGATGCCGATCCCCTGACGGGCGCTGGTGAGAATGGCATCGTCGGCGGGGATACCGATCACCTCCTCGATCTCCCGACGGACCAGCTCGGGATCCGCGTTGGCGAGGTCGATCTTGTTGATGACCGGGATCACCTCGAGGTGATTGTCGAGCGCCTGGTATACGTTGGCGAGCGTCTGCGCCTCGACGCCCTGCGTCGCATCGACCACCAGCAGTGCGCCCTCGCATGCCGCGAGCGATCTCGACACCTCGTAGGCGAAGTCGACGTGGCCCGGTGTGTCGATGAGATTCAACTCGTAGGTGATCCCGTCGAATGCTGTGTATGCCAGCCGCACCGCCTGCGCCTTGATGGTGATGCCGCGCTCACGCTCGAGGTCCAGTTGGTCGAGCACCTGGTCCTGCATGTCGCGCAACGCCACAGTCCCGGTCGCCTCGAGCAGCCGATCGGCAAGGGTGGACTTGCCATGATCGATGTGCGCGATGATGCTGAAGTTGCGGATCCGGTCAAGACGCATGCGTCACGGAGGGATGCCTAGTCTTGCAGCGCGCCGTCGCCGTCGTGCGCGGTGCGCAGGATCTCCGCAAGATCGGCGAGTCCACGACGGCTCCCCGAGAGCCCGGGCTTGACTCGATGCGCCAGCACCATCGGCGCGACGTGCTCGACGTCGTCGATCCCCACAGCGGCGCGATCCTCATGCGCCGCAAGTGCCTGCGCCGCCTTGCGCGTGACGATGTCGGCGCGGTGACCGTCCACCTCCAGCTCGATGCTCAGTGCCGCGATGGCCACGAGAATGTTGCGGTCGACCACGACGTCGGAGAGCATCGACATCGCCCGCGAGATGCGATCGGCCTCCGCCTGCTCGGCGGGTTCGAAAAGTGCGGAGAACGCGGTGGGATCCTCCTCGAACGCCTCGCGCCGCTCAACGATCTCGACGCGCTGACGAACGTCGCGAATGCCCTCGACATCGACGCACAACCCAAATCGGTCGAGCAGCTGCGGACGGAGCTCGCCTTCCTCCGGGTTCATGGTCCCGACCAGGATGAAGCGCGACGGATGCGATACCGAGACGCCTTCACGTTCGACGGTGTTCTGCCCCATCGCCGCGGCGTCCAGGAGCACGTCGACGATGTGATCGTCGAGCAGGTTCACCTCGTCGACGTAGAGGATGTTGCGGTTCGCCTCGGCGAGCACGCCGGGCTCGAACTCCTTCTCACCGCGTTTGATCGCGGCTTCGATGTCGATCGCGCCGACAACGCGGTCCTCGGACGCGTTGATGGGCAGCTCGACGACACGCATCCGGCGCCGGCCGCGGGGCAGCGTCTCCCCGCTCACCACACGCTCTGTGCACTCGGTGCACTGCAGATCCGCATCATCGGGCGGGCAGCCGTAGCGGCAGTCGGCCACGACATCAAGCCCTGGCAGGAGTTTCGTCAACGAGCGGACCGCAGTCGACTTCGCGGTCCCTTTCTCGCCGCGGATCAGCACGCCGCCGATCGCGGGGTTGATCGCGTTGAGAATGAGCGCCTGTTTCATGAGGTCCTGTCCCACGATCGCGGTGAACGGGAACACGCTTCTGCCTGTCTGCATCACAGTCATTGTGTCATGCGACCTCGAAGCGTCTTCTNNTCGACGATGGCCCCCTGGGAGAGATCGAAAAGCCCGAGATATTCGCCGCCGGCGCGGTCGGCGAGGTCGCGGCAGGCGTTGAATCCATAGCCCCCGAAGAGCGGTGGCCGGCTGTGGCCCCCGACGCGGGGCATGGGTCGCGTCGTGTGGTCGCGCGCCGAGTCGATGACCAGCATGTGCACGCCGTCGGCGCCGAGCTGTTCGGCGACACGTTGCGCTTCGACCAGTGGTTCCTCGCCGAAAAGCGAGATGTTGCCCCGTCCATCACTGATCAGCACGACCAGCGGATACACGCTCGGGTCACGCAGACGCTCGGTGCGCACGATCCGCAGCCCCGCGACCAGCCCGTGTGTCAGCGGTGTCGTCCCGCCGACGGTGAGGCGTTGCAACCGCTGCTCGGCCAGGTCGACCGATGAGGTCGGCTGGAGCACCACGCGCGCCGCGCGGCCCGAGAAGACCACCAGCGACACCTTGTCGCGACGGAGATATGCGTCCCGAAGCAGCGAGAGCACGGCGCCCTTGGTTGCCTGCATCCGCTGCTCCGCATCCATCGACGCGCTGGCGTCGACGACGAACACGATCAGGGTTCCGGTGCGGCGCCGGCGCACCTTTTGACGGAGGTCCTGGCGCTCGAGGTGGAGCGCCGGACCGACCCTGCCCGCCGGCTCCTCGGCACGGCGACGCACCTGGTGCGGTGCCGCGGCACGCATGGTGGCGTCGAACGCGATGTCGGTCGTCTTCTCAGTCTGGGTGGCGCGAACATAGCGGCCGCGTTTGTCGCTGCTCTGCGAGGAGCTCCGCTTGCCGGTCGTCGACCGGGTACGTCGATCTCGGGGCAACGCGATCTTGCGGACCGGGAAGATCTCGCCCTCGAAGAGCTGCTCCGCACTGCGCCGGGTCACCGCCTGGGTGGACTGTTCACTTCCCTGCACCTGGCCGGGGCTCTCGCCCTCCTCGCCGCTGCCGGAGTCGTCCGGCGGCTGATCGCCTGATTCGGAGGTCTGCTCCGACACCACCGCCGCCTCGGCTTCCTGGGCGATCTCCTCGAACCGCTCCCGCGCGCGCTCTGCGGCGGTGCCGGCCGGCTGGGACACCCCGTCCTGGCGGAGGCGCCGACGATGGGCGAGGGCCAGCTCGGCCGCGGTCGTGGCGTCGGCAGTGGTGACCAGCAGACGATCGTCGGCCTCGGCATGCACCCCGGCGATCCGGGCGCGCACCACCTTCTCGGCTTCGTCCCAGGCGCGCATGGTGCGTGCCGCGCTGCTCACGACGATGTCGGCGCGGTGGCCGAGCGCCCCCGCGTCGATGCAGACGAGTGCGATGAACCATCCGATCGTCGGGGAGATCTCCACGCGTGGCAAGAGGCGTTTCGCCTCCTGGATCACCGCCTTGAGGTGATCCTCGCTGGCCAGGAACTCGCTCTCGAAGCCGGCGCCATCCTGGCTCTGGCGCGAATCGCGCTCCATGATTCGCACCCGCTGGTCGAGGTCCCGCAACCCGGTGATATCGACGCAGAGGCCGAAGCGATCGAGCAATTGCGGACGAAGGTCTCCCTCCTCGGGGTTCATCGTCCCCACGAGGATGAAGCGCGAGGGGTGCGAGAAGGAGATGCCCTCGCGTTCCACGACGTTCCATCCCATGGCGGCCGCGTCGAGGAGCACGTCGACGATGTGGTCGTCGAGCAGGTTGACCTCATCCACGTAGAGGATGCCCCGGTTGGCGTCGGCGAGCAGTCCCGGCTCGAAGCGCCGCTCGCCGAGCTTGATCGCGGCCTCGGTGTCGATGGTCCCGACGACGCGATCCTCGGAGGCGTTGACCGGCAGCTCCACGACCCGCGTCCGCCGGCGCTCGACGGCCACCGCGATCCCGTCGCCGGCACGGGCCCGGCAGTCGTCGCACCAGGTCGCGGGCGCCTCTGGATCACATCGATAGCGGCATCCCACGACGACGTCGATCTCCGGGAGAAGGCGCGCGAGGGCTCGGACCGCCGTCGACTTGGCGGTGCCGCGCTGGCCACGGATGAGCACACCACCGATCCCTGGGTTGATGGCGTTGAGGACCAGCGCGGTCTTCATCGCCTCCTGACCGACCAGGGCGGTGAACGGCATGAGGGAACGGGAGTTCGGCATCGAATCCATTGTGCCAGCGGTGCCGAGTGCCGAGCCTGCTACAAAGCCTCGATGCAGAGACCTCTTCGCGTCCTGCTCGAGGCGAGCTGCCTCGGAGACGGCCGACGAGACGCCGGGATCGGACGCTACGCGAGCCAGCTGATCGAGGCGTTGCGGGGGCTGCCGGATCTCGAGATCACGCCGTCGGTGCCCGCCTCGCCGCCGTGGAGCGAGGCGCGCCCGGCGCGCTTCCTGCGCGCCCAGCCGCACGTCCTCTCCGACGCGATGACCATGCATCCCCACCTGGTCCACGGGCTCGGTGGGGAACCGGTGATCGGCTTCCCGGCGTCCCGACAGGTGGTGACGCTGCACGACATCGAGATGTGGCGAGGGAGCTCGGGCCCCGGAGCCGCCATGTCACTGCACCGCCTCTATGGAGCGCTCCTGGCCCCGGCCGTCCGCGCCTGCGCCGGGATCATCGCTGTGAGCGAGACCACCCGGAACGAAGCGATCGCGGCGCTCCGCCTCGACCCCGCCCGCATCCATGTGGTGCCGCACGGGGTGGGACCCGTGTTCTCGTCCCGGCCGAAGCTACGAGATGCCAGGATCGCGGAGGCGCTGGGACTCGAGGAGCCCTTCGTGCTGTGGGTGGGCAGCCTGCGCGCACGCGATCCCCGCAAAGGGCTCGACACCCTCCTCGAAGCCATGGAGCGCCTCCCCGGAGGTGGTCCGCCACTGGCGCTGGCGGGCGCGCTGGGACCCGAGGCCGACCGCGTGGCCGCTGATGCGTGGCGGCGGCACGTGAGCCTCGTGCTCTGCGGGTCGCTCGCCGACGCCGACCTCGCGTCGCTGTACCGGCAGGCGGCCGTGGTGGTCCTGCCGTCGACACACGAGGGCTTCGGTTTGACCGCCCTGGAAGCGATGGCGTGCGGAGCGCCACTGGTGGCCACAGCGGTCGGGAACCTCCCCCAGCTGACCATCGACGTGGCGGTGCTGGTCCCACCCGGGGATCCCGCGGCGCTCGCCGCGGCAATCGAATCGGTGCTCACGGAGCCGGTCCGTGCCGCACGCATGCGCCATGCAGGTGTCGACCGCGCAGCCGGCTCCACATGGGAGCGAACCGCGGCGATGACTGCGGCGGTGTACGAGGAGCTCGCGGCCTCCCGCATCGGCCGGCACTGACGTCCGCCGCGAGGCGGGAACTACAGGTCCGAGGCGACCGCTCGGCGCTGCTCCTCATCGAGCTGGACGGACACGCCGAGATTGGGATGGTCGGTCACGATGGCGATGGCCGATGCTGCGAGGATCGCCGCGCGTTGATCGGGCTCGAGTCGGAAGCGCAGAAAGTGCGCCGGCACGCTCTCGCCCGGCGGCGACACCGCCTCCGGCACGCCGCGCACGCGGGTCCCCGCGACCTCAATGGACACGCTGTGCTCGACACCCTGAAGCTGTGACGCGGCCGCCGCGAGGTCGGCCGGGTCCGCCACCTCGAGGAACAGCACCGCCGCGAGCTGGCCCGGCTCGGGCAACACGGCGTTGAACGCGACGATCTCGCCCGCGACCCGCTCCGGGTCGTCGATGCGTTCGGTCCGGAGCGCCTCCTCGAGGGTCGAGCGAATCGTGTCCCGGTTCTGGAACACCAGGGCGAGGTGCTCGCCGAGGTGAATCCGGCGCCATCGCATCACCTCGGCGACGCGATGGCGCTCCTCGCCACGGGCGAGCTCATACGCGGTGCTGACACGGACATCGCCGACGTCGAGCTGGGCCGGTCCTTCGAGCGCCACGAACACCTCCATCGGCGTGAGCCTGAGCGAGCCGACTCTGCCACGTCAGCGTCGCGGCGGGCGGACCTGTAATACCTGACCTGAGAGGTATGATTTCCAGCATGGCAGTCATTCCGTTCGATCGCAGCGTCCTCAAGGTCAACCAGGCGATCCTGATGAGCATCATCGTCGTCGGGTACGCGGTCGGCCTGGCCTACCACCCGGTCGCGTGGGTCCTTCCCGTCCTCGCCGTGATGATGCTGGCCGCTGTGGCCTCCCCCGCGTACAACGTGCCCCGCCTCCTCTACCTCCGCTGGCTGAAGCCGGCCGGGATCGTCAAGCCGCGTGTCGTCCAGGAGGACCCTGCACCGCATCGGTTCGCGCAGCTGGTCGGTGGTGTGTTCCTGGCGGCGGCGAGTGTGTTCGTGGTCACCGCGCTGCTGCTGGTGGCATGGGTGCTCGCCTGGATCGTGGCCGCGCTTGCGTTCCTGAACTTAGCGTTCAACATCTGCGTCGGCTGCATCATGTACGCCCAGCTCGTACGGCTCGGGCTGCTGCCGCTCTCGCGCGAACCCGCGAGATGATCCTGCTGCTTGCTCCCCTGATTGCCATCGCGGTGATCGGTGGCGTGGCATTGCTGCTCCAGGTCCAGCGAGGCGGACAGCGCGAGCTTGTGGGAAGCGTCGTCGAGACATCGGCTCACGCAGGCCAGCTGCCCTCGATCCTCTACTTTACTGGCGAGGCGTGCACCATCTGCCACACGGCGCAGAAGCCGGCGCTGCGCGCGCTCGCTGCCGGAATCGACCCGCTCATCGAGATCCGCGAGGTCGATATCGCGGTTGAGCCCGAACTTGCCCGTCGCTATCGGGTCATGTCCCTCCCGACGACCATCGTTCTCGACGCGACGGGCCAGGTGACCGACATCAACGTCGGCTTCGCAACCGGCGAGATCCTCCGGCGGCAGCTCGTCGGCGCCGGTATGCCCGTCGCCGCGTAGTCAACCCGGGTACTCTGAGCGCATGGCCGTCACCGAGCGCGCTGCGCGAACTCGTGCGCTGGTCCCGTCGGACCTGTTCGCGGTTGACGACCTGCTTGGCAACGACGAGCGGCTGATCCGCGACACCGTCAGGGCATTCGTGCGCGAACGCGCGTTACCGGTGATCCCGGAGCACTTCGAGGCGGGCACCTTCCCGCGCGAGCTCGTCCCGGGTCTCGCCGAGCTCGGTCTCCTCGGCATGCACCTGCACGGCCATGGATGCGCCGGCACCTCGGCGATTGCCTACGGGGTCGCGTGCGAGGAACTGGAGGCCGGCGACAGCGGGTTGCGCTCCTTCGTCTCGGTGCAGGGATCGCTCGCGATGTTCCCCATCTCGGCGTACGGCAGCGACGAGCAGAAGTCTCGCTGGCTGCCCGAGATGGCGGCCGGACGCGCGATCGGCTGCTTCGGCCTGACCGAGCCGGACGCTGGGTCCGATCCCTCCTCGATGCACACCTCCGCGCGCCGCGAGGGCGGTGACTGGGTGATCAACGGCACCAAGATGTGGATCACCAACGGGTCCATCGCCGACGTCGCCGTCATCTGGGCGACGACCGATGCGGGCGTTCGCGGGTTTCTGGTCGAGCGCGGCACTCGAGGTTTCACCACGACGGATGTTCACAACAAGCTGTCGCTGCGCGCGTCGGTGACCTCGGAGCTGTCCTTCGACTCGGTGCGCCTGCCCGACAGCGCCGTCCTCCCCGGAGTGGTCGGCATGCGCGGACCCCTCTCGTGCCTCAATGAGGCACGGTTCGGCATCGGTTGGGGCACCATGGGTGCCGCGCGCGCCTGCTTCGAGTCCGCGCTCGAGTACAGCAAGACCCGCCACGCCTTCGGCAAGCCGATCGGCGCGATGCAGCTGACTCAACAGAAGCTTGCCGACATGGCGACCGCGATCGTCCAGGGACGCCTGCTCGCGCACCGGCTCGGCACCCTCAAGGACCAGGGGCGGCTGCATCCTGTCCAGGTGTCGATCGCCAAGCGGGCAAACGTGCGCGCCGCCCTCGACATCGCGCGGAGCGCACGGACCATCCTCGGGGCAAACGGCATCACCCTCGAGTACCCGGTCTCGCGGCACATGGCCAACCTCGAATCGGTGCTCACGTACGAAGGCACCGAGGAAGTGCACACACTCATCATCGGGAAGGAGCTCACCGGCGAGAACGCCTTCGGCTGAGGGCTACGCCGCCTCGTCCCAGCTCTCGGTCTCTCGAAACGAATGATGCCCGCGCCGGGCGACGATCAGATGGTCGAGCACCGGTACGCCGAGCAACGTACCCGCACTCCGCAGCGCCGCGGTCACGACACGGTCGGCACGGCTCGGCGACGGGTCGCCGCTCGGATGGTTGTGGCCGATAATGACGGCAACTGCGTCGCTGCGCAATGCGGGTCCGAAGACATCGCGCGGTTGGAGCCGCGACGCGTTGATGGTCCCCACCGCGACCGTCTCGAGCTTGATCGGGCGGTGACGCGCATCAAGGAGCAGCACCACGACCTGCTCGCGACGCGCACGGCGCAGCCCGTCGAGCATGAGCAGCGCGTCTCGCGGTGACCCGATGGCCGGCCGGTCGTCGTCCGTCCACCGCTCTGCCAGCTCCCACATGGCGGCCAGACGCTCGGCCCGCTCTCGGGGCACACCGTGCTCGCGAGTGAGCCCTGCCGCATCCAGTGCTCGACGCTCCCACCAGGGGATCCGCGCCACGCGATTCGCGACAGCGCTCAGATCAGCCGCGGGAGAGGAACCTCCAAGCGCCCGGGCAAGCAATTCTGCCTCGCCTGTTCGGCGCTCCGGTTCGGTCTGCATCACCCGAGAGTACCACAAATCTGTGTAGTGGTCGCCGCCAAGCTCAGGTCCGGGTCAGCAGCATCCCGATGATGAAGATCACCACGATCAAAGCACCCGCCACCGCCACCGCGACCCACCCGCCGCCGGCCGCCAGCAGCGAGGCAGCCGGCGCGAGACGAGGTGCCGGCGCTGCCGGCGCGTCGATGATGTCGGCCGGCGCTTCGACGGTGATCAACTTCACCCGTCCGGGGGCATCCTCCGGCAGTTCAGCCGGGTCGAGGAGCGCCGGCGCCACCGCAACGCTTCGCCGCCTGCGCGTGGAGCGGACCTCAGACACCACGCTCACCCTCGGCGATCAGAGCCGCCAGCACCTCGTCGGCGAACGAGCGATATGCAGTCGCCGCCTCCGAGGATGGCGCCATCACGGTCACCGGCTCGCCGGCGAGCGCAGACTCCTGCAGTCGCACGGTCACTTTGATCACCGTGTCGAAGACGCGCAGGTTCGGAATGGCGCGCAGCCCGTCGAGCAGATCACGCGAGAACCGTGTGCGCATCACCACGAATGTCGGCAGCAGGCCGAGCACGCGCAGGTCTGGGTTCAACTCCTGGCGCACGTGGTGCACCGAGCGCAGCGTCTCTTTGAGCCCCTTCACCGCATAGCCCGACATCTGCATCGGAATCACGATGAAGTCGGTGGCGGCGAGCACGCTGATGGTGTGGAACGAAAAGCTCGGCGGCGTGTCGAAGAGGATGAAATCGTAGTCGCGACAATCGCGGTCCAGCGCTCGGCGGAGACGGGTCTCGGAATCGAGCGCGGTCGGCAACCCGGCCTCGACTGCGCTGAGGTCCGGGTTTGCCGGGAGGAGGTGCAGACCGGCCCACTTGGTGCGGACGATCAGCTCGTCGACCGACTGGTCCGGCTCGAGAATCGCGTCGGCGACTGTGTGCGAGAGCGAGTACGGGTTGAACCCGAGACCGGACGTGAGGTTGGACTGCGGATCCATGTCGACGGCGAGCACGCGGCGTCCGCGTTCCGCGAAGACAGCCGCCAGCGAGGCGCAGGTGGTCGTCTTTCCCACCCCGCCCTTTCCGGAGATGAAGGCGATCGAAACAGCCACCGCGACCGGTTAGTCTAGTGCAGGCCGTCGCAACCGGCACACGAGAGCGGGCATGTCATCGGCAGAGACGGTCAGCTTGGGGCCACCCGCACTGTCGGGCGCACCGCAGGTGCCGCCGCCATGTCGTCCTCCCAGGCGCGGTTGAGACGCCGCTGCATGATTGACATGAGGATCAGGCCGCCCGCGATCGGGAGCAGCATCCAGCAGATCGCGCGGGTCGGCCGCAGCTGCACGTCAGTGGTGCGGCCCATCCGATCCTCGACGATGCGCACGCGCTCGAGGGTCATGACCGACGCGATGGCGCTGAAGGGCAGCAGCAGCTCGAGGTAAGGAATCACCAACGCGCCGCCGAGCAGCCCATAGGCCTGCAGGACTGTGAAATGCGGGTCGAACGGCAGCGCAACATTGGCGACCGCAAGCACGATCCGGATCGCACCGGCGATGCTCACCAGCCAGCCGATCGCCCATGGGATCGTCACCGCGACGGTGGATCGCCCGGGGATCACGTGCATGCGGGTATCGAAGTTGCCGACTTCGCGATTGATGCGGTGGTGCCAGACGAGGCTGTAGACCCCGAGCGTGACAATCGAGAGCACGACGATCGCGAGCGTCGAGCGGCGCTTGCCGGGAGGCCCGAACGACGTGACCTTGGGCAAGGCCTTCTCGGGTGTGGTGATGGCCGCGACGATCGTGACCTCGGTGGGATCCGCCTCGAGCGTTTCGACCGGCGGAGGACTCGCGCTGCCGTCGACGACATGCTCCTCAGCGTCGGCGTCGTCCACCAGTTCGCCCTCGGGTGGGTGGGATGTCGGTGCCGACGCCGGCCACGACCACGTTGGCGGCGTCGGTGTCGGGTCGGTGAGGGCGGCGCCCTCAGAGTCGGACGCGGTCAGGGTCGCAACAGCGGGCGAAGTGCCCGGCCGCGATGCGGTCTCGGTCATCCCGTGTTCCTCGTGTACGGCGCCGCCTCGGGCGATGCCGCGTGCTGCTAGTGGGACGTCGACGCTCCGGGTACTGGATTCGAACCAGTGGCCTTGCGGTTAACAGCCGCCTGCTCTACCGCTGAGCTAACCCGGATCATGACTCAAGTCTACCTGCCGTGACGCACCGTGCCTTCGCGTTCACGATTCGTCGCAGCCGGCGACCGTGCCGGTCCGCCTACTCGAGATAGTCCTTGAGCTTCTTGGAGCGCGACGGATGGCGCAGCTTGCGCAGTGCCTTCGCCTCGATCTGGCGGATGCGCTCGCGGGTGACGCCGAAACGCTTGCCGACCTCTTCGAGCGTGCGCTGATGGCCGTCGATGAGACCGAATCGGAGTTGGAGCACACGGCGTTCGCGCGGCGTGAGGGTGTCGAGAATGTCCTCGACCTCGGTGCGCAGCATGGTCAGCGACGCTGCGTCCGACGGAGCGGTCGCCTCTTTGTCCTCGACAAAGTCTCCGAGGTGCGAATCCTCTTCCTCGCCGATCGGTGTCTCCAGCGAGACCGGGTCCTGCGAAACCTTGGTGATCTCGCGCACCTTCTCAGGCGTGATCCCCATCTCGTCGGCGATCTCCTCGTCGTTGGGCTCGCGGCCCAACTCCTGGAGCAGTCGCCGCGACACGCGGACGAGCTTGTTGATGGTCTCNNTGGCGAATCCACCACGTGGCGTACGTCGAGAACTTGTACCCCTTGTGGTAGTCGAACTTCTCGACGGCGCGGATCAGGCCCATGTTGCCTTCCTGGATCAGGTCGAGGAAGGACATGCCACGCCCGATGTACTTCTTGGCAATGCTGACCACAAGACGCAGGTTGGCTTCGGTGAGCTGGTTTTTCGCCTCTTCGTCGCCCTGCTCGATCAGCTTCGCGTAGTGCACCTCCTGCTCGGCCTTGAGCAGTGCCACCCGGCCGATTTCCTTGAGGTACATGCGAACCGGGTCATCCAGGGAGACGGAGTCGATCGCCTCAGCCTTGGCGATGAGCTCCTCATCGATCTCGTCGACGGTCTCGAAGTCCTTGTCCCCGTCGCTGACCTCGATCCCCATCTCGCGAAAGACGTGGAAGATCCGCTCCAGGTGATCGGGCTCGACATCGATCTCCGGGAAAGCCGCGAGGATGTCGTCGGGCGTGAGATATCCGTGATCCTTGCCCTTGATGATCAGCGCCTCGGCGGCCGAGACCAGCAGGTCGGCGCCGGAAGGCGGGGGCAGGGTGGCTGCGCGGGATCGGGTGGTGGTGGCTGCGGTCATCTCAACTCTGTCTCAAGCGGCGCAGGCTGACGCCCGCTCTGCGAGGTCCGCCGGCCAACGGTACAACGACAGTATTCACAATAATTGTCGAAGCCGTCTGTGTGTGCCAATTGGGGCGATCGGATAATGGGATCCACACGGGCACGAGGAAGATGGTGGCTCGGGAGGCGGCGGATCAAACATGCGCGCTCGCACGCGAACCCGCGCACCGATGGTCGATCAGCGGACCGCCAGGGTGCGGCGCAGGTGCGGGGCGTCCGCCGCGAGACGGCTGAGCTTGGCAGCCAGCGCATCGGCGTCCTCGGTGCGACCCTCGTCCCTGGCGCGGTGCATCTCCGCCGAGATGCTGACCAGCGCTCGGCGCACGCTCTCCTCGTGGATCAGGCGCACGCAGTCGGCCATGAGCTGCCTGATCGCCTCTGGCTCCGCCTCGTCAGCGAATTCCGGAACCTCCCGCACCAGGAGCCCCGCGGCTCGCCGCTGGTCTCCCCCACTGAGGTGCCGGAGCGTGAACCCGCCAGGGTCGNNGCCAGCTCCGGCCTGATCAACACGACGCGCGCCAGCTGCGCCTCCCACGGCGGCATCGGCTCGTCCGCCTCGATGGGCTCCGGCTCCTCGACTGCATCCGCGGCCGGTTCCGCCGGCGCGGCGACGACGATCCTGGAAGGCCTCCTGAATCCGTCGCGCATCGAGTGGGCCAGGTCGGTGGTGAGCGACCGAGCGCCGATGTCGAGCCGCCTTGCCGCCTGCTGCAGGTACAGCTCGCGAGTGGTCGCCTCGGGGATCCTGGCCAGCACCGACACCGCACGCTCCGCGGCAGCTCGCCTCGCATCGACGCTGCCGCCCTCGCCCGAGCCGAGTGCGGCGTCGAGCAGCACCTGCCAGGCGGGCGGCGAGTCGGCGATTGCCTGCACGAACGCGGCGGGATCCTGGCGGACGAGCTCGTCCGGGTCCTTGGCACCGGCCGGGAGGTGGCAGATACGCGCCTGTACACCCTCGGCGGCGATGACGTCCACTGCGCGGGTCGCGGCGACCCTCCCGGCATCGTCGCCGTCGAAGCAGAGAATCAGGGTCTCGGCGATGCGACCGAGGCTGTGCACCTGCTCGCGGGTGAGCGCGGTGCCGCTGCTCGCGACTGTGTGCTCGACGCCGGAGGCGTGCGCAGCCATGACATCGAAGTACCCCTCCACGATCACGGCGGCGTGCTCTCTCGCGACCGCGGCACGGGCGAGATCGAGGCCGAAGATCGCAGTGGACTTGTGGTACGCGGCAGAGTCTGGGCTGTTCAGATACTTCGGCTTGGCGTCACCGAGCGCACGAGCCCCGAAGCCGATGACCTCACCTCGCTCGTCGCGGATCGGGAAGACGAGGCGGTCCCGGAAGCGGTCACGCGTCCTTCCGCCGCGTTGCGGATGGACGAGCCCGGCTTCGACCAGCTCATCGACGGTCGCACCGCCCTTGCCGGTCAGATACCTCGCGAGCGCATCCTCACCGGCACCACCGGCGGGGGCAAAGCCGACCCCGAAGCGGCGCGCGAGCGCCTCGTCGACTCCGCGATCGAGCAGCAGGGCCCGTCCCGGTTCGCCCGCCGGCGCCGCCCAGAGCACGTGCTGGTAGTAGGCCTGCGCCTTGACGTTGAGCTCGATCGACCGGCGCCGGCGCCGCCCGGCGCCGCGGCCGGTCGTCGGACCACTCTCGAGCTCGACCCCGGCCCGGTCGGCGAGCATCTCGAGGGCCTGACGGAAGTCGATGCGCTCGATCTGCTCGATGAACTTGAAGAGGTCACCGCCCTCGTGACATCCGTGGCAGTACCAGACCTGGCGCTCCGGGCTGACAGTGAACGACGGCGTTTTCTCGGCATGGAACGGGCAGAGCCCGGTCAGCTCGCGCCCGGCGCGATGAAGGGTGACGTACCCCCCGATGACCTCGATGAGATCAAGCCGCGCTTTGACCTCCGCGACAGCGTCCCC
>PNBE01000082.1 GCA_003135895.1 Candidatus Dormiibacterota bacterium | reverse complement strand
TGCTTGAGCTGAGTGTTGCTCTGAAGGGCGGCTGCTTGTTGGGTCGGAACCTGCTGGATCCAATCGACGGCCCCGGTTTGTAGTGCCGTGAGACGCACAGAGTCGTCGGCGATAGCCTTGAAGATTACCTCGTCCAAATATGGCAGCCCGCTCTTGAAGTACTTGTCCCAGCGTTGAAGGGTGACATGATCATTCTGAACCCACTCAACGAACTTGAACGGACCGGTTCCAACTGGGTGGAGTTTCGGGTCCATCGTCGTCACCGCTTCCTCGTTGACAATGTCACTGGCATAGGCCAACGTTGGAAAGAGCGGCCCAAGGGGGCCGGTGAGATGCAGCCGAATCTGGTATTTGCTCAGAATTTCTACTGACTTGAAGGCGGAGAGGTATACCGCGTCCGAATGCTGAGTGACTCGCTGGAATGTGTACTGAACATCCTTAGCTGTGAAAGGCTGGCCGTTGTGAAAGACCGCGTTGTCCACCAAGTTGAATGTCCAGGTGACATCGTCATCTTGAGACCATGAATGCGCAAGCGCTGGCAAGGGATTGAAGTTGACGTCCAGGTCAACGAGGCGTGAAAAGATGTTGTTGTAGACTTGTGCGGAAGCGTAGTTCGCCGTGTCTTGTGGATCAAGATTGATCGGACTGTCGACTGCGGCGAGGGTCAGCGTTCCACCACGGACGGGCTTGGTGCCGACAGTTGGACTTGTGCTGGGGCTCCCGCAGGCCTCGAGGAATGCGGCGAGCCCTCCGCTGCCAACAACCAGACCCGCTGCGCTAGCCGTCTTGATGAAGCTCCGACGGTCCATCTGAAATCTATCAACCGCCATTTTCCACACCTCTTGAACGTTTCCGTGATCTCGTATTGTTGAGCGGCGCAACCTGTGCCTGTGTCTCGCTTTCAGCTAGTGCGCTACCTCCCGCGTTTGCGCGCAGCGGGTTGCGTGCGTCGGCCGGCGTGGCGTCCGCGTGATGATCTGCGGATAGCTGCGAAAGGATGTGGTGGGCCACGGACATGATGTGGTCATCCAGCCCTGTCGGTTCTTCACCACGCACCAGCGCATCCAGCAGGGCGCGATGATGATCAGGGACCACAGCAAGGTCTCGATATAGGGTGTCTATGACCCGCAGAGACAGCAACTGCATCTGCACAGTCATGCTTCTCCACACGGCCAATGCTCTTCGGTGATGTGAGAGACGAACGATCTGTTCGTGGAACTGCACGTCGAGAGCTGCGAGCTTACGAACGTCGCCTTGGGTTGCGGCCTGCTCCATGTTGTCGATAAGGCGTTCGAGGGAGCGCTGATCAGCTGACGTCACGTGGTCTTTCGCGAGCCGGAAGGCCAGTGTCTCGACCGCGGCTCGAAGGGTGTAGACCTCACGTACGTCAGCCGCGCTGAGCGACGCGACGACCTTGCCGCGCCCTGGAATGCGAACGGCCAGACCCTCTGACTCGAGTTGGATCAAGGCTTCCCTCACGGGGAGCCGGCTTACTCCAAGCTCCTCGGCGAGTTGGGCCTCGACGAGTCGCGAGCCTGGCGGAAGATCGCGATTCAAGATCGCGGTTCGTACCTCACGGTACGCCCGATCGACGAGATGACTGGGTTCCAGACGAGCTAGCCTTGGCATGTAGACGGTCGACGGTATACCAGTACACACGGGATCGTCAAGCGTGGTTATGGGGAGGCTCTCAGTTAGCGTAAAAGGGACTCAAGCAGCGGCCTTGGGGGCCACCTTCTCCTCCGCTTCGACACGGGTGTCTCGCTCGTGCTGTCGGCGCTCTTCCCATCCCGGCTCGCTCCCTCTGTGGAAATAGATGCCCCTGCGTTTCGAGATCTTCGCCTCAAGGAGAGCGGCCTCGGCCCGGCTGAGCAGCCCAGACCAGTGTTTGGCCACGGTCGACGAGACGACGCCGCATGTGGCGGTGAGATGGACGTCCACGCCCTCCAGCGGTACCCGGACGGCACGGCCGGCGTTCTCCAGAAGGGTTCCCGCCTTGCTCCGACTGACGCCGGGCAGTAGGACAGCGAAGACGGTCCCTCCGATGCGAGCCACCAACCCGAATTCTCCGACTGCCTTCGCCATGCGATCGGCCACGCACCGCAGTACCTGATCGCCAGTACGGTTGCCGTAGGTGTCGTTCACACCCTTCAAGTTGTCGAGGTCCAGCATCGCGACGAGCGTCGGCTGCCCTTGGCCGCTGCTGAAGAGTTCCCGACCGCGCTCTCGAGCGTGCGACGATTCGGCAGCCCGGTCAGCGAATCGAACCGTGCTTGCCATTCCGCGAGATCGAGCGCCCGGCGGAGCGCGGTGCGATCTACGAAGTTGAGCGCGATCCCCTCGACATCGGGCGAGTGCAGCAAGTTCACGCCAGCCATCTCAATCGTCCGCTCTTCGCTGCCACCCAGGGCGCAGGTTGCCTCGACAATGGTGCTGGCATTCGGGTCCGCGACGGTCACCTTTCGAAGGCAGGCGTCCACCTGCGACTGGGTGTCGGGAGTGAACAGCACGGGAAGAGCGCGCCCACGAGGTCGGCATTCGGTTCCGCGAGCATTCGGGCCGCCTCTCGTGTGTGGTGGCGAATGACAGCGTCCGCTCCCGCGTCGACTAGGGCCACAGCGGACGACTCGACGACTGCCCGCTAGAAGCCTGTGTTCATGATCGCCGTTCCCCTGTTCACCTGACACAACCGCGTCAGCTCGCGCCCGGCGCATACCTCCGTCGGACGGCGCACCTCCGTCGGATATTGATAGGTTCATGCGTGGCTGCAAACCACGGGTCACGGCAGGCGACTGACTCGCGGCAGTGTGATTGCGACCTCTTCGGAGTCCGAGGGGCCGGGGCCACCTGTCAAGGCGACGCACAACTGCCGTGATGATCGGAGATTTGTCTCAGGGACGTCGCGTGATTATCGGAGGTTTGAGAAGTTGCCGGTCGATACGCTGGTGTGTTCCGCTGGGGAAGCGGAGAGATGTAGGGGGCGCACCATGAAGCCACTCGCGCTACCCGAAGACATCGACATTGATTGCAGGGGGAGTGTCTCGATTGCCTCGAACGGGTCAAGCGCCCCGCGGTGGCTATGGCCCATTTGCCCTTACGGCCCTAAAGAGAATCTGGGCTTACCTACGTTCACGTGGTGTCGGGACGGCAGGCTTGACACGTGTGCCCACGCCTCCGGGCTGCGCTTGCAGCTGCAGGCAGACTGCCTGATCGTCGTCGCG
>PNBE01000184.1 GCA_003135895.1 Candidatus Dormiibacterota bacterium | reverse complement strand
TTCGTCGTCGGTTGGGGCAATCTCCTCCCAGGTCGAAACAGGGCCGGCGCCGCGCCGGCGATGGGGTTGAAGGCTCGAGGCAGCAGTGCCAAGGGGGGGCCCGACATCGGACCCAAGGGCATCCCCAGCGGGCCCAAGGGCGCAGCCGACATCCGGCCGAAAGACATTGCCGGCGGCTCCCAGAACGGAACGAAGAACGGCTCCCAGAACGGATTGCGGAACGGTCCGCAGAACGGCTCGAAAGCCCAGCCGCAGAGTGGGCGCAATCGCAAGAAGAAAAAGAGATGAGGGCGGTGCAATGAGATCAGCAGAGGGGCGCGGGCGCACGCTCGACGAGGCAGTCGATGCGGCGCTGATCGAGCTTGGCGAAAGCCGCCGAAACGTCGACGTCAAAGTGCTGAGCGAAGGCTCGGAGGAGACGGTGGTAGAGGTCACGGTGATCGAGGTCGAATCTGATGTGGCTGCCGCGCCCGCCGACGGGAAAGGGGAGATGGCGCGGACGCTGGTCGAGGGTTTGTTGAAGCACATGGGCATTCGGGCCCAGGTCACGACACGCCAGGGCAGCGAGCCCATGACGCTGGACATCAGCGGTCGCGACCTTGGTGCCCTGATCGGGTGGCGGGGCGAGACGCTTCGAGCGCTGCAGTCGGTCACCAACGTCATGGTTGGGCGGCACCTTGGCGAAGGCGAGCGCATCATCGTCGACGTCGAGCGGTACCGGCAGCGGCGTGAGCACACCGTGCGCGAGATTGCGCTGCGTGCCGCCCGCCAGGTGAAGATGACCGGCGACGCCATCACGCTCGATGCGATGCAGCCATTCGAGCGAAGAGCGATTCATCTGGCGCTCGAGGGCGATCCCGAAGTCACCAGCTCGAGCATCGGCGAGGAACCCGAGAGGCGGGTCGTGGTCGGCCTCAGCAAGCCGGCCGCAGAGTAGCTCGACACCCATGACGGCCCGGGCCGCGGCAGAGCGGATCCGGAAGGCGATCGGCTTGATCAATGCGGTCGAGGACGGCGCGGGGGACGAGGAGATCACGCCGACCGAGATCGCCGAGGCGATCCGCGACTGCCTCGAGCTGAGCGATGTGGACCGGGTACCCAATGTGCGGCGGTACCTGGGCGAAGCCCTTGACGCGGTCTCGGACGGAATGCCCGCCGACTTCGTGGCGATGACCCTTTATGCGGCGCTGGGCGCTCTCCAGGAGGGCGGCCCCACCGACTGATCGCGCGTCCACGCCCCCCAGTGGCGGCCAATATACTGGCGACTCCCATGGCCGTTCCCTATCGAGTTCACGGCCTGCCCGGAGGCGCCAGGGTGGTCATGGCTCCGATGCCGGAGCGCCTGTCCGCCAGCCTCGTCTTCATGTTCGGCGGCGGCTCGAGGCTGGAGGATGAGCGCCTGGCCGGCGCCTCGCATTTCATCGAGCACCTTTTCTTCAAGGGCACGCACCGGCGGCCGACCTCGAAGGAGATAGCTGACGCAATCGAAGGTGTGGGCGGATTCATCAACGCCTCGACCGACAAGGAGCTCACTGCGTATTGGACACGTGTTCCCGCTGAGCATCTTCAGCTCGGCCTCGATGTTCTTGCCGACATCGTGTCGAACTCCAAGCTCGCCGTCGACGACGTCGAGCGCGAGAGGATGGTGATCCTCGAAGAGCTGAAGATGTACCAGGACCAACCGCAGGATTACGCGCTCAATCTCCTGGAGGAGGTTATCTGGCCGGGGCATCCTTTAGGCAGAGACATCGCAGGCACCGAGGAATCGGTGGCGCGTCTCACCCGCGATGACATTCTCGAATACGCCGACGCGCACTACCGGATGCCCAACCTCGTGATCGGCGTGGCCGGGGCGATGGACGAAAACGAGACGCTCGCCGCCGTCAGCTCCAGCGTGACGCTCCCCTCCGGGCTGAACGGAACCGTCACGCCCGAGGCGCCGCCATCGTTGTATGGGTCGACCGTGATGCTGAGACGCAAGCGCACCGAGCAGGCCCACATCGGTCTTGGAGTGCGCGCCCAGAGCTATCTGGATCCCGATCGCTACGCTCTCGATCTTCTCAACACCGTTCTCGGTGAGGGCATGAGCTCGCGCTTGTTCCTCAACATCCGCGAGCGCCTCGGACTGGCATATGACGTACACAGCTTCACGCAGAAACATCGGGACACCGGCCACCTCGGCATCTATCTCGGTGTCGATCCAAAGAAGGCGACGGAGGCCATTCGTGCGGTCATCGCCGAGATGCACAGGCTGTGCGATGAAGATCTCACCGAGGAGGAGCTGCATCGCGCGAAGGAGTTCACGAAGGGCCGGTTGCGACTCGACCTCGAGACCACGAACGGCGTTGCGTTCTGGCTTACCTACCAGGAGCTGTTGCTTGGCGAGATCAACGACATCGAGGACGAGCTGCGCATGGTCGACGATGTTACGGCTGCCGACATCCGCAGGGTTGCGAACTCGGTGCTGCGCTCACCCCTCCAGGCGGCGGTGATCGGTCCGTTCAGCCGAGAGTCGGCCTTCCGGACCGCGATCGAAAGCTGAGAAGCGCCNNGCTGGCTGTAGATGTTCCCGAAATGACTCAGAGGCCAGATGCGAAACCAGGCGCGCCCATCGATGCGGTCGCGGCCGATGAATCCGAAGATGCGCGAGTCCTGTGAGCGGTTGCGATTATCGCCCATGACGAAGTAGGAGTTCGGCGGGACGATCATGCCGTCGGGTCCGCCCCATGTATCGAGCTGGGTCCACGCCTCCGGCAGGTATGGCTCGTCCAGCTTGTGGCCGTTGATGTAAACGATGCCGTGGCTGATGAGGATCCGCTCGCCCGGCAACGCGATGATCCGCTTGATGAAGTCCGTCGAGTTGCTGCTCGGCGGACGCAGGATGATGATGTCGCCACGCTGCGGTGCGTGCAGCCGATAGTCGATCTT
>PNBE01000056.1 GCA_003135895.1 Candidatus Dormiibacterota bacterium | reverse complement strand
AGGCGCAGTCGCCGGTGCGATCGCCGGTGTCGTGCGCACCCAGCACGTGGTGGAGGTGCAAGCGATCGGGGCCGGGGCCGTCAATCAAGCGATCAAGGCGATCGCCATCTCACGAGGCTATGTGGCGCCGGGTGGTCTCGATCTCGTCTGCATCCCTTCCTTCATCAACATATCGATCAATGGCGAGGAGCGGACCGGCATCCGTCTGGTCGTCGAAGTTCGCTGAAGTCCTGATGGACCGCCGGCACCCGTTCAACGCGATGGGCAGCCGTGGCGCGAAGCTGGCGGGCTCCGCGAGTGGCTCCCGATGCAAGTACGCCAGCAGGGTCGCCACCTGAATCGAATCGGCAGCTGCCTCAGGGGTGCCAGCACCTCCGGCAGCCCCATTGACCTCTCTTGGATGACGACGGGGCAACTCGTCGAACGCGCCTCAGCTCCCACTACGCGCAGCGCCTACCAAGTCGGCGTCTGAGAGCAGCCGGTCCGTGTCCGTCCGCGCTCGCGAGGTCATCTCGCTGACATCGTGCCGATGGAACGTTGGAGGGTTACGAGCGGGAACCTGTGTCGGTCAGCTCGAGGTCGCGCCCGAAGAACGAACCCTTCCGAGCCCTCAAGCCGAGGTCGACCACGACCAGCGCGTGGTCCTGCGGCCCTGGTCCCTTGTGCTGAGCCTGGTGGTGATGACCCGCTGTGGTCAGCGGTGGGCGTACGGAGTAGCGCGTGCGATGCGGTCCGCGACGCCGTCGCCTCCCTGACTGCCGAGCACGCCGTCGCGGGGTATCGTCCTCGGCATGGATACACGCAACAAGATCCGGGAGGACAGGCTTCGCCGCACGGCAAGAAGCCATGGGGTCGCGCTGCGCAAGTCACACCGTCGCGATCCGCTCGCCCGCGGTTACGGAACCTGGTGCGTGATCGATCCGCGCGCCAATGCCATCGTCTGGCCGCCGAACTTTGACGGGCATGTCGGCGCCGACCTTGCGGGCATCGAGACCTACTTCGAGACGCATCACCCGGATGATCAGCTCGATGCACGAGCTCACTAACGCCGAGCTCCGACGCTGACCGCTCGCCACCGCGTCGTGGCCGGTCCTGAGCCAGAGAGCGACCTCGAGCGTCGGGTCGGCCACTAGCGCCGCCGACTGGACTGATTCGGCCATGCCCGAAAGCGAGCCACGCCTGACATCACCAGACACCAGGCAGATTACGGTCGTGCCCGTCGCATATCAAGCCGGCGAGATCAGCCAATGTGGCCACCCGATCGTATTGTGTGCAGTTAACCCTCACGAGGCATAGATCCTGTATCCCCGCCTCAGACCCGTCCTGCGCGGGAGGTCGCCAGGAGGTAGCCGATCAGTCACTGTGTGTGCGGTCGCCCCGGTCATAAATCAGGGTGTGACCTTCCGCTTCACCGCTCGGAAAACCGAATGGGCATCACCCAGATTCCTGTTGGCGTTCTCACCCCGGCGGCGCGCGTTGTAATGTTTCGCCGCGCTTCGAGCGTATTCACCTCATGACCACCTCCGCGACCCTCGCTTCAGTGGCTGCCGAACGAGCATCGCCGCGAGACCGGGCGATGTCACTTTCGGCCAGCGAACTCTGCGAGCGTTACGCTGCCCGCGTTTATCACTTCGCAAGCATGGTGGCGGGCAGCGACCTCGAGGCCGAGGATCTAGCACAGTCTGCCCTTGAGCGTGCTCTTCGCGGGCTACCACACTTCGACAATCGGAAGGGTGATGTGGAGGCATGGCTATGGCGCATCGTCGTCAACGTCGCGCGAGATGCAGGACGAGCTGCAGCGCGCCGGCAACGCCTGTGGGAACGACTTGTCCAACTACGCCCTGGATGGACCAGCAACGACGATATTCCGCTTGGCATCAGCAACGAACGGCTCGTTGAGGCAATACGTACGCTCACGCCCCGCCAACGCTCGGTGCTCGCGCTACGCTTCGGCGCCGATCTTGACTATGGGGGTGTCGGTGCCGCACTGGGTACCTCATCCGGCGCCGCTGCAGTCGCTACACACCGGGCCCTGATTGCATTGCGGCGGAAGCTGCTGGAGGACACTCGATGACCGAATCGCAGCTGTCGGAATCGTTGAGTGACCGGTTGACAGCCTTGAAGAGCCCGCTCCCAGCCGGCTTGATCGCGCGCGCTCGAACGGAAGCTGACGCCCTCGCGCCGCGCCGGAACCTGACACCAAGCCTCGCGAACGTCGACCCCGCCGTCGACAGTCCCCGACGCAGGGTCCTGAATCTGATTGCCGGGCTAGCTGGTTTCGGCGTTGTCGCGGCAGGCATTGCGGCCTTTGCACTCGAAGTCGGCGGGCATTCCCATCCCTCGACATCGGCGCCGGCCGCTCAGGGTGCCAATCACAAGCTCGACGTGGCGCCGAGCTTTCAGACCCTTAGTCCCGTCGTGCCTGCGAGTGTCCTTCCTCTCTTGGTCGGTGACACCTACGCCGAGGGTTCAGAGGGCCTGCCGACATTCGTTCCAACCAAGCCGTTCGGGATTGAGTATGCCTGCCTTGGCACCGCGTCGATCAGCATCATCTCGTCCGACGGTTCGGTGCTGTTCACGTCCCGGGCCTGCAGTTCACCTGGCCTCCAGGGTCTTTTCGTGCCAAATGACCAGGTCAGTGGGACGCCAGTGTCCCTGCGGGTGGAGACGACATCTTCGACGACCTGGGAGCTACGCGTCGAACAGAGCAGCATCGGCGTACCGCAGCCCTACGAGACCACGCCGCCTTCGCCGTCCCCCGGGTAGCCAGAGGAACATCACGGTCGCTGCGTGGAGTGGTCCGATTCATCCAGACCGAGGTCGCGTGAACCTGGAAACGGGCGCGCGGAAGCGGAGCGGTGCTGGCTAATGATTCGAGAAAATCCCTTGCGGTGTAGGCGAAATCGACAGGGTTGACGACTCCTCACAAGGAGTGTTTCACACCCCGGCTGGGATTCCCAAATATCGGGGACACGCTCCTGTTCCCCTGGATTTCGCTCTCCTACAGCCAAGAAGCGTGGCGTTTCCGTGACGCCGCAGAAATCCTGAAACTTCTCGCGGCGCCGCCGCGTAGTCTTGTTGGAGATGTACCGCCGTTTCATTGTTGTGATTGGTTTGGCACTCTGTGGAGTGCTAGCCGGATGCACTACGAGTTCCGGCGGTCACGCGGCGGCGATCTATGTCATGACCGCACCGTCAAAGTGGACCGCTGAGTTCACGATCACCCAGGCTGGAACCTACTCCTACAACCTCACTTTCGCCCCCCACTGCGTCCCGATCCTAGGTTTCGCATTCATCAGCCCCGAGAGGGTAGAAAGTGTCGTTCGAGGGCCGGACCTATATTCGGTGCCGACCCAGCCCATCCCCGCCCACGACACCGGATCGGTGCGGCTGAGCAAGGGCAAATCGACGGGTATCTCCGGGAACGGCGATCCCACCGGATCTCAGATATCGCCCCCGATTCCGTCCGCTCGGTTGCCCATTGGCGGCTACTGGGCGGCTGGCTGCTCTTGGTCGCTCACGCTCACGCCGTCAAGCTGACCCTCTGCCCGAGGACCCACTACCGATAACGGTTCATCCGAGAAGGGCAGGGTCCTAGATCGGTGAGGGCATATCCGGAACCGGATCCTCCCAGGTCTCCGGCACCTCGATCCGGGCCTGAATCCCCGCATGGTCCTCGAGCAATGACAGCAGATTCGCTCCATCGAGCAGCTCGATCGGCTTCCCGGATGCGAACTCGAACGATGCTGCACCGTACCCGCTGGTGGTCACCAGGATTCCCTTCGAGGCACCTTCGTTTTGGAGGGTTCCGAAGAGATCTCGCACGGCGCTGACGCCAACCGTGTTCTTGTACCGCTTCGCCTGGATGATGACCTTGCCGCCGAGGATCGGTCGATTGTCCCATGCGACGCAATCGACGCCACCATCGCGAGACGCCTGGGTTTGACGTGTCTCCAGCCCCATCTTTCCGAACAGGTTCGTGATCAGGTTCTCGAATTCCATGGGGCTCAGCTCCATGAGATTCGGACGCTGATCGAGCGTCGAGAGGATGTCCGTCTCCTCGATGAATCGGGGATCGACCATGTTGAAGTCGACAACCGGGCGAACTGGCTCGAGGTCAGCGGGGCTGCGCGAGACGCCAGCATTCAACTTCCGGAGACACGCCATGGGATCGACCTGCATGAGGTCGAGGGCGAGAAACGCGGCTCTGGACACTCGAAGGGTGATCAGATACGGCGCCTTCGGTGTGCCGGTGGCGGGGTCGATGGTGTTCACGAAACCATTCACAACGATGGTCTCTGCATGCTCCGGATAGTCGGCTCGGACCAACTCGCTGACCGTCCGTAGGGTCGTCTGGCAGACGAGATCGGCGTAGAGGGAGCGGCACTGGGCGATGGCTCGGGCCTTCGGCTCAATAGCGTCGTGGCTGCGGACGTACCTGAATTCGCTGGCGCTGGGGATCACGTTTGCATCCGGAAATTCCACTTCGACCACCAACTGCTTCGACTCCGGAACGTAGGCGACCCTTCGTCCGCGGGGGAAGTCCTCCGGGTAGTCGCTAGCGTCGACGACCAGTGAGAAGTACTGACCGACGGCGCTGGCGTCCCCGGCTTCGAAGTTGGTCTGAAAGGTGTCGACCTCGGCGTCGCGAGCGGCCGCCTCTGCATTCGCCGCGGCCACCTGGGCCTCATACGCGGCTTTCGTCTGGTCGAGGGCTGCAAGCCGTGCCTGCTCGGCGGCTTCCCACTGGATACGGGCGTTGGAGTACGCCTCCTCACCGGCGTGCACCGCCTCGGCGTGCTTGGTCTTGGCTCCCGGTACCAGGCCGGCCATTGTCCCCAGCTTGGGCGGTTGGAAGGTCGCGGGATCCGGAGGCGGCGTCTGGATACCAAGTGCGCCCGCGTCGAACGGGGCGATGCTCGGGTGCACTTTGAGCGTCTTGAAGTCGAGACGCGTGGGGTGTTGGAGCGAGCTGTGGAGGAGGCCGCTGATGCGTTCGACCGCTGTCCTGACCTCGTTTGACATCTCGTCGGCCTCGTGGGCGCGAGACTGGAGATACTCCTGCCGACGGGCTTTGTCGAGGCGAAGCCGCTGCTGAGCAGCCTGCCTCACGGCGCGGTCATGCTCGCGCTGGGCTCGCTCGGCCAACCGCTGCTGCTGAATGGCCTCGCGTTGGCGCTGCACCGCCCAACTCACCCGGCGTCGGCTCATCTTCCTCTCCTGCTTCCCGTCCGAACGGCTGCAGCGTACGCCACTCAGCGCGGAGTGACCGAGGGATGAACTTCGTCGGGACTCCAAGAATCAAGACAAGCCGAAGTCCGCCGGACTGATCTTTTGCTTCACGGTTCTCTTGCACACGGGTCTTCTTCCGCGGGCAAAGCGGAAGGCTGGCCACTAAGGATTGCCGTGGAGGCAAACCGCTCGTGATTGCGTGGCAAACCTGTTGGAGGGCTCCACTGCGTAAAGCAAGAGTGCTCGATGAAGAAATGGGTCTCCATCGAGTGCAGAGATCGCAATCTGAAGGATCACGACTTCTTACGGGAACGTCCGCGCTTGGACCCGCTACTTCTGGCGATTGAGTACACGTAGACGACTACCGCAACTGCGAGAGCGCAGTCGAGCAGCGCCGCAAAGCTCCGCACGGCGAGGGGCAGCGATCCATCGCTGGCCAGCTTCAAGACGGTCGCCATCGCAGATGCGAGGAGGAGCTTCATGGTCGGTGCCCCCGGGTCGTACATCTGTTCATACCCTGATATACTGCCCAAATGGGACATTGGACAGAGGGGCTCCTGAATGAGGCGGCCGAGAGGTTGCCTAAGGGCGTCGACCGCGAGGTGTTACTCGCCGCCCTGCGCACCGCCGGAGACGAGATCGAGACACTCACCGGGCAGAGTTTTGGCCCCGTAAAGCGCAACTCTGTCTCCATCGCCACGTTCGGCCTGCCGTTCGTGGAGCTCCCCGGGCTTCTGATCGGTAGCGGAGTAGGGGGATCGGGCAAGGTGTGGCCGATTCCTAACCCTGTGGACCGGCAAAGAGCGACCGTTGTGCAGGTCGGGGAGCTCGCGGGCGCTACCTCCAGCAGCATGCCTGTCGCCGACGCGCTTGGATTTGCCGCCAAACTCCTTCATGAAGTTGCCCAGAGTGGGTGGCTGTCGGGTGACGCCGTCATGCGGTGGTTGGGCCACTCCTTCAGCGCCACAGACCGCACCGAGTTCCTACGAGGGCTTTTCGATCCGTCCAACCACGTTCATATGCCGGTGGCGGCCTGTGGTGTTGATGGTTGGTGGTTTCAAATAACTCGCCGCCTAATGTGGTTTACCGAAGCCACCGAGGAGCAGCGGCTTGTCGAGCCGTTGATCCCGCATGGAGACGATCCATTAGGACGATTGGTGGCCGTTGAGCCACTCTTGATCGTCGCAAGAGTGACGCGGCAACCTGCGGACTGGGCCATGGCTGTCCGCATCTGGCCGTCCGTCGAACGCTCCGGAAACCGACCGTGGAGGGGCCTTGCACCGGCGATCCATGGGCATGGCATACCAATTCTCACCCTCGATCCTGCATCCACATCGGCGGAACTTCAGGCTCAACTTCTCATGTTGGCCCATTGGCACCAGTACATAGGCGCCGACGATTTCCAGATCGCTGACGCAATCGCGTCTGCATACCCGAAGCCTGTGGAACGCATCATGCGCGGTACTGGTGCCCGTGACAGGCGCTCAGCCGCAGCCATGCTCTTCTCCGGCCTCCTGCAGCCAGGTTTCGACCCCGCGATGGGCGCGGCGGCAGCCCGTCGATACGTCAGCCGCAAGGCAACAATTGCCATCTTGAACCATCGAAAGGCTGTCGATGGTGGCGTTCGTGCATGGGAGAAGCTCGGCGTTTCAGAGCGGCGTTACTACAAGCTGCTTGCGCAATTCGCTCCCAAGGTGGGCGATCGCTATCAGATCGACGAGAGAGTGCTTGATACGATCCACAACCACCTTGTGAAGAGAGATCAGAGAAGCGAAAAGCAGAAAGCTGCTATGGAGTTTCTACAACAGCGAGGGTTCAGCTACCCTGCCGCGCGAAAGTGGCTGCAGCGACATGACCATACCGAAGTGCTCACCGCGAACCCACGCCTACCGCGGATACAATTGGCCCCGTGTCAAGCTCCTGTCGGGTCGGGCAGCGAGTAGAACTCCGGCGGCGTCCACCATCATTGGTCGTGGGCCTGGCGGTGACCGGTCAGCCGGCGATCCGGGCCCCGTTTTGCCACGGAAATCTGGACATAAGCGTGTTTCCGCCGCACCCCAGCCCTTTCAGAGACGAACACTGCAACAGAGCCGCGATGGCCTTTAGCTGCGACGGCACGAAGCCAGCAGATCACTCCCGAACCGTTTCACAGCCCGAGGAGCGACGCTGCGGATTCAGCTGGTAGGCGGCGCAGAGTTGAGCAGCAGTGAGCTGAGGCGATTGGGCGTCCCGCCAGGGTAATTCATCGTCAAGATCTCTTGACACGTTGGAGGCCGTCAAGGTATATTGACGACGTGCTAAGTATCGAATCGTCTGAGATCCTGGATGCCGAACTCGGTCAATGCATCGCGGACGACCCCCTGGCCGCGTTATCCGCAATGACCGTTCTAAAGGCCGCGATCACCCAACGAGAACAGCAAGCGGTGTTTAGTGCCCTCGAGGAACACTCGTGGCGAGAAGTGGGCACGGCCCTTGGTGTGAGCAAGCAAGCCGCGTTTCAACGCTTCGGCCCTGCATGGGCAGTCGTGACCAAGGCCAAACTGTCCAAGGCCTCCTGGAAGCAGACGGTCAAACAGCGACTTGCGGGGTAGCGGCGATCTTGGTTTCAGCCGCTCCGTCAACGCCGAGGCAGGCGCTGTAACGCGTACTCGAGGCGCGCATGGCTCTCTGCCCGGCGCGCGGCTTCATCGACCGCGCGGAGAAGCTGCATGTGGGTCGGATAGCGAATCATGTTGAGATCCTCGTGCACGTCCGCAAGCCACTGGCGGCCGCGGCTCTCTTCTGCTAGCGAGAGCAGTACCTTCATTCCCCATCCTCCCAATAGCCCCTTGCTCACTAGGGTAACGTTTGCCGCGATCGGTGTCTATGGGCCGGTCGCGTTCCGGCGATCTAAACGGGTCGCCAGATCCGGTTGGCGGGCTAGGCAATGGCTGAGAAGCCCGCGGATCGAGCCGTTGTCGGTCTTATCGCTGACCAACGCCCAGTAGGGGGCGTCCCGGCCTCCTACTGTGCCTTTACCCCAGCGCCTGGGAACGCCGCCATTGGAGGGTTTGGTGTGTCGAGTACGGGCAGCTAGCCAATCCCACCCAAACGTCAGACCCGCAGTGAATCGGTCGTGGTCGCTTGCGGGCTACGAAGAGTCGATTCACTGCTTGGCGAACTGGGCGAGCTTAGGTCCCACGCATACGAATGAGTAGGTCGCCCCGCCAGCCGTGACACTGCCGGTCGCCTGATTGAGGTCAGAAGACGTGGAAGAGCCAGTCCCTGCAATGCCAGCCCCGGTCCCGAGGCTCCCCAACCACATCCAGATCGGGCTACCTTCGTCGACCCCATTAGGCATGCAGTCGACCACCGGGCCCCGAAGCAGGACCAGGAGGCAGAGCGGGACAAGACCCAGCGTGAGAACGAGTCCTGCGCTCACGTGTCGCCTCGGCCGGGGGGTCGCCGGAACCGTGCTTCCCCGGTGGTTTGCCACCAGCAGAAGCACGACGATGACCGGAAGGAGGACGAGAGTGCCCGCCACGAGGAAGCCGAGCAGGGCCGCGAGGGTGACGGTTGGCGCGAGCCATGAAGTGGCCTGACCTCGGCGCGTTGCCAAGACTCCACCAATCCCCGTCAGCGCGGCGCAGAGACCACCTGCGAGCACAACCCAGAAGGGCATGACATAGGCCGGCTGACCCCACCAGATCCCCAGCAGTATCGCCGACAGGATCGCCAGAGCCGACGTGCAGAGCGCCAATAGGCCCGCGAGAACCTGATGGGCAGGTCTAGCGCCTTTTGTCGGAGGCTGACTCGCCATAACTGAGTTGGCTCGAGGGGCCACTTCAAACCTTCGGTTCTTCGGTTGACTGCTGACGTCCACGAGAATATACTGATCGTATGGTCCAGTCAAGCGATCAGGGTATCCTGGCCCCGAAACCTGTCGGGGAGAATCGCCGCCCTGGACGTACCACCGTCACCAACTCCCCTATCACATCGAGGGACCTCGGACAGTCGGAGTTCGGTGTCGGACCCAATCGGCGCCGTCAACGCCGCAACGAAGCAGGCGACCTGATGCGAGGACGCATCGTCGACGCGGCTCTACGCACTCTGACCAGCACGGGCTACGCGAATACGTCGGTGCGCGCCATCGCGACCACCGGAGGCTTCAGTCCCGCGCTCGTCTTCTACCACTTCGGCAGCGTCGACGCTCTGCTCCTGGCGGTCCTCGACCGGGTGAGCGGCGACCGCCTGGCTCGCTACGAGACCCGCCTCGCGGACGTCTCCAACCTACAAGCACTGGGAGTAGCGATGGAGGAGCTCTATGCTGAGGATCTCCAACTCGGTCAGCTCACCGCGGTGCAGGAGATCGTCGGAGCAATGGCTTTCGACCCCGAACTCAGTGTCGAGATCTTCGACCGCATGCAGGCCTGGATGATCTTCGCGGAGGAGCTGGCATCGCGCATCCTCGCCGGCTCACCTCTCGCTGGCCTGATTGATCCGTCGGTGATCGGTTCGGCGGTCATCGCACTGTACATGGGGCTCGAGATCGTCGCGAGGATGCGCGGCGGCGATAGCACTGGATCGAGCGCGCTGATGACGACGTTGGTACAGGCCGCGCCATGGATCGATCAACTNNGCCACGAGCCTCCTGCTGGTGGCGGCCGCCATCGTCTTTCTGTTGGTCGGACCCGTGTATCAAACCAGCGGCGTCGGTTGCTCCTCTAGCGGCTCGTGTGTCACGTCTGGAGGCACCGAGTCGCTTAGATGGAGCAGCATCCTATTGGTTCCGCTCATTGCAGCTGGCCTCGTGCTCGCCGGTTCTGGGCTGAATCGATGGAGCAAGCTCTCCCTGCCAGTGACAGGCCTCGGCTGTCTTGGGCTTGCGGGCGTCACTTTCCTTGGCCTCTTCTCGATCGGGGTCTTCCT
>PNBE01000180.1 GCA_003135895.1 Candidatus Dormiibacterota bacterium | reverse complement strand
GTGGAGAAGTTCATCGGCGACGCGGTCATGGCTGTCTGGGGTGCGGCCTCCATCCAGGAGAACGATGCGGAGCGAGCGGTTCGGGCCGCCCTCGAACTGGTCGACGCCGTTGCGGTCTTCGGAGACGAGGTAGGTGCGCCCGGCCTTCAGGCGCGAGCCGGCGTCCTCACCGGCGAGGCCGCGGTCACGCTCGGGGTCAGCGGCGAGGGGAGTGTTGCCGGTGATCTGGTCAACACCGCCTCCCGGATCCAGTCGGTCGCGGAGGCAGGCACCGTCTATGTCGGTGACGCGACGCGCGAGGCCAGCGAAGCCGCGATCGTGTATGAGGATGCCGGCGAGCACCAGCTGAAGGGCAAACCCGAGCCGTTGCATCTCTGGCGCGCCGAGCGGGTGGTGGCGGCCACAGGTGGGGCGCTGCGTCCGACAGGGCTCGAGCCGCCCTTCGTCGGCCGCGACCGCGAGTTGCGCCTGCTCAAGGAGCTGTTGCACGGCACCGGCGAAGAGCGCACCGCGCGGTTGATGTCGATCATCGGCGTCGCCGGCGTCGGGAAATCCCGGCTGGCATGGGAGTTCTTCAAATACCTGGACGGTGTGACCGAGACCATCTGGTGGCATCGAGGTCGCTGCCTTGCCTACGGAGAGGGAGTCGCCTACTGGGCGCTCAACGAGATGGTGCGCATGCGCGCGGGGATCATCGAGAACGAACCTGCCGAGGCGGCCCGCGCCAAGCTGCGACGCACCGTCGAGGAGTTCGTGCCGGATCCCGAGGAGCGCCGCTGGGTAGAACCAAGGCTGGCCCATCTGGTGGGTCTCGAGGAGGGGATCGCCAGCGACCCGCGCGACCTCTACGCGGCGTGGCGCTTCTTCTTCGAGCGCCTTGCGGCGCAGCATCTGACAGTCCTGGTCTTCGAGGACCTGCAGTGGGCGGACACCGGCCTGCTCGACTTCATCGAGTACCTGCTGGAGTGGTCGCGGTCCTCGCCGATTCTCGTGGTCACGCTCGCCCGGCCGGACCTGAGCGACCGGCGTCCAGGCTGGGGAACTGGCAAGCGCGGGCTGTCCTCCATGTACCTGGACCCGTTGAGTTCCGACGCCATGCAGCAACTGCTCGAGGGAATTCTCCCGGGCCTGCCCGCGGACCTGAGTGCGCGGATCCGCGAGCGTGCTGCCGGCATCCCGCTTTACGCAGTCGAAACCGTGCGCATGCTCCTCGACCGAGGGCTCGTCGTGGAGGAGGGCGGCAGGTTCAGACCCAGCGGGTCGCTCGACGCGCTCGAAGTGCCGGAAAGCCTGCATGGGCTGATCGCCGCACGGCTGGACAGCCTCAGCCCCTCAGAGCGGCAACTGCTCCAGGACGCCGCGGTGCTTGGCAAATCCTTCACCGCGCATTCGATCACCGCGGTATCCGGTGTCGAACCGACCGAGGTCGGGCGCGTTCTTGGCAGCCTTGTCAACAAGGACCTGCTCTCCATCCAATCGGACCCGCGTTCACCGGAGCGCGGGCAGTACGTCTTCGTGCAGGACCTGGTGCGCAGCGTGGCGTACGGAACGCTGGCACGGCGCGATCGAAAACTGCGTCATGTCGCCGCGGCGACCTACCTCGAGAGTGAGTGGTCTGAGGAGGAGGAGGTGGCGGAGGTCGTGGCCTCGCACCTCGTCGAGGCGTACGCCGCGGATCCCGACGCCGACGACGCGGCAGAGATCCGCTATCGCGCACGCGCGGCGCTTGTCCGAGCCGGCGACCACGCCGTGTCCCTCGCTGCTGCCGAGTCCGCGCAGGGGTACTTCGAGCAGGCGTTGACGCTTGGTGGCGACGAGCAATCGCAGGCAGATCTCCACGCAAAGGCTGGCGAAACCGCCGCCAGGCGGGGGCAGAACGCCGCAGCTCGGAAACACTATGACAGCGCAATCGAACTGTACGAAGGGCTCGGTCGGACCAGCGAGACCGCGCGGATTCTGTCCCGGCTGGCGCATGTCGACCTCATGGAGCATCACGATGAGGACGGCATCGCGCGCATGCAGCGCGCTGTCGTGATGCTCTCGACCGGTGACGGCGATGATGCAGACCGCGAATCGGAACTTGCATCCGTTGCCGCTCAACTCGGCAAGCAGCTGTATTTTCACGGGGATCTTGACGAGGCGCTGGCGTTCGCCGAACGGGCACTCCAGATCGCCGAGACGGGAGGCCTGCCGGGAGCATTTGTCAATGCCCTCGACGCCCGGGCATGCGTCCTCGGCGCTCGCGGCAGACGTGACGAGGCGGAGCTGTTGTTCGAAGGTGCGCTCAAAATCGCGGCCGAGCACAACGTCAGCGCCGACCGCGTCCGAATCCTCCATCAGAACATGGCATCGACACTCGAGGAGGCGGACCGGCTGGAGGATTGCCTCGACCACTACGAGCAGGGCGAGGCGCTCTCTCGCCGGTTGGGCGATCGCCTCGGTGCCGTCTCGGGAAGACTCACCCGCGGTAACTCACTTCTCGAGCTCGGCCGCTGGGACGAGCTCGAGGAAATCTATACTCAGTATCTGCAAACCGACGCGCCGGAACTCGATGCCATCGCCTGGATCTCCGGCATGTCCATCGCGAGCGTGTGGCTGTTTCTTCGTCGCGGGGATCTCGCTGCGGCACGGGTGCTGCTCGCGGGGAAAGCCGAGGCGCTGGAACACGCGCACGTCGAGATGCGCGGTGTGTACGACGCGGCTCGTGCGGCGTGGGCGTCGGTCGACGGTCGGCACGGCGACGCCCTTGTCGCGGCTGAGGCTGGACTGCAGTCCAGCCTCGAGCAGTCGTTCCCCGTGGTCGCCTGTCAGAACCTGGTGGAGGCGGTGGATGCCGCGTTCAGGCTCGGCCGCGACGACAGGGTGGAGGAGTTCATCGCGCTCGTCAGAAGTCACTATCGCCCTGGCCGCCAACGCGCGATCGACGCGCATATCCATCGCTGGCAGGCGATGCTCGCGGCGCATCGGGGTGATGACGCGGAGGTTGCAGCGAACTACGAGCGCGCACTGGAATCGTTCACAGCGCTGACCCGTCCTTTCTGGCTGGCGGTGACGCGGCTGGAGTTCGCCGAGTGGCTGTTGCAGCAGGAACGCGATGCTGAGGCTGCCGACCTGTTGATCAAGGCTCGGTCGGCGTTCGCGCAACTCCGGGCCACACCGTGGCTCGAACGCGTTGACGCCACAGCGCGTACGACCGACTCGACCGTCGCTGAGGCCAGGTCGACCGCATGAGGTGCCCTGGCTGCGGCACTGAGAATCGGGCCGGGATCCGCTTCTGCGTGCAGTGCGGTGCGAATCTGACGAGGGCGTGCGCGTCGTGCGGCGCTGCATACAACGATGGGGAGCGGTTCTGCGGGGAGTGCGGGTCCGGACTGTCCGCTGGGGTGACCGCCGCCGCGCGTCCAGCGATCACGCCGAACCACGTCGATGCAACCGCGCGCAGCGCCGAACGCCGTCACGTGACCGTGCTCTTCGCGGACCTCGTGGGTTTCACGCCGCTGTCGCAACAGCGCGATGCCGAGGACGTGCGCGATCTTCTGAGCCGGTACTTCGACACTGCGCGAACCATCATCGCTCGCTACGGTGGCACCGTCGAGAAGTTCATCGGTGATGCGGTCATGGCGGTGTGGGGGGTACCTGCTGTCCTGGAGAACGACGCCGAGCGCGCGGTGCGCGCCGCGCTCGAGTTGGTGGACGCCGTTGCCGCCTTCGCCGAGGAGGTGGGGGCCCCCGGATTGCGCGCACGGGCGGGGCTGCTGACCGGTGAGGTTGCCGTGAACCTCGGGATCACCGGCGAGGGCATGGTCGCCGGCGACCTTGTGAATACCGCCTCACGCGTGCAGACAGTCGCCGAGCCAGGAACTGTCTACGTCGGTGATGCGACCCGGCGGGCAACTGAGGCAGCGATCGTCTACGACGACGCCGGTGTGCACGAACTCAAGGGAAAGCCACAGCCCGAGCGCCTCTGGCGCGCCCGTCACGTCGTGGCCGCGGCGGGTGGCGCCCTTCGACCGACAGGGCTCGAACCGCCGTTCGTCGGGCGCGACCGCGAGCTGCGTCTGCTCAAGGAGTCCTTGCACGCGACAGGGGAGGAGCGGACGGCGCGCCTGCTGTCGATCGTCGGTCTCGCGGGTATCGGTAAGTCACGCCTCGCCTGGGAGTTCTTCAAGTACATCGACGGCGTCACCGAAACGATCTGGTGGCACCGCGGCCGCTGCCTCGCATACGGGGAAGGCGTGGCGTACTGGGCACTGAACGAGATGGTGCGAATGCGCGCCGGCATCGTCGAGAACGAATCACCCGACACGGCGCGAGAGAAATTGCGGCGAACGGTCGAGCAGTTCGTCGAATCCGGTGAGGAGCGTCGATGGGTGGAACCGCGCCTCGCCCACTTGGTCGGTCTCGAGGAGCGCGCTGCCGCCGATCCGCGCGATCTCTACGCCGCGTGGCGGTTCTTCTTCGAGCGACTTGCGGCGCAGCAGCTCACGGTGCTCGTCTTCGAGGATCTGCAATGGGCGGACGCGGGGCTGCTCGATTTCATCGAGTATCTCCTCGAGTGGTCGCGCAATTCGCCAATCCTGGTGGTCACGCTCGCTCGTCCCGAGCTCGCGGAGCGTCGCGCAGGCTGGGGCACGGGCAAGCGCGGGCTCACCGCGCTCTACCTCGACCCGCTGTCGCATGAAGCGATGTCGCAGCTGCTCGCGGGGATGGTGCCGGGACTGCCCGACGAGCTCAGCGCTCGCATTCTCGAGCGCGCGGCCGGCGTACCCCTCTATGCAGTCGAGACGGTGCGCATGCTGCTCGACCGCGGCCTGCTTGTGGAGAAGGACGGCGCATACCACGTCGAGGGGTCTCTGGAATCGCTGGAGGTCCCGGAGACGCTCCATGCACTCATCGCCGCACGCCTTGACAGCATTGGCAGCGCCGAGCGGCAACTCCTGCAGGATGCATCGGTGGTCGGCAAGTCGTTCACCGCCGCCGGGCTGCGGGCGATCACGACTCTGCCGGACGATGCGGTGGAACTGTGTCTTGCGAGCCTGGTCAACAAGGACCTGCTTTCGATCCAGTCGGATCCGCGTTCGCCGGAACGAGGCCAGTACGTGTTCGTGCAGGACCTGGTGAGAAGCGTCGCGTACGGGACCCTCGCGCGACGCGATCGCAAGGCGCGCCACCTGGCTGCTGCCGCATACCTCGAGAGCTCGTGGAGTGACGAGGAGGAGGTGGCCGAAGTCGTTGCGTCACACCTCGTCGAGGCATACGAGGCCGACACCGACGCGGCCGACGCTCCGGGACTCCGCGACCGAGCCCGTGACGCACTGGTTCGCGCGGGTGATCATGCGGCGTCGCTCGGCGCGGGTGAGTCGGCGCAGCACTATTTCGAAAGCGCGCTGCTGCTCGCGGTCCCCGCGGACCGCGCGGCGTTGCTGGTGCGAGCCGGCGAGATGGCGTGGCTCCAGGTAAACATCGACGTCGCGCGGCAGCACCTCGAAGAGGCCGTCGCGCTGCACATGGCAGCACGGCGAGTCGGAGCGGCGGCACGTGTTTCGATGACGTTGGCGGCGATCGATGCTCATGAGTTCAAGGTCCCGCTGGCGGCTGACCGTATGGAGCGCGCATTCGTGACCCTCCAGGAGTCAGAAGTGAAGGGTCCGGAGTACGAAACGGATCTCGCCGCCGTCGCAGCCGAGTCTGGGCGGAGGCTGTTTCTGGCCAATCGAGCCGAAGACGTCGCAATGGAGCGTCTCGAACTCGCCCTGGGGATCGCTGAACGCAACGGCGATTCGCAGGTCTTCTGCGAGGCGATCAACACAAAAGGGCTCATCCTTGGTGGCCGCGGTCGTCGCGAGGAGGGCCGCGCACTGCTCACCGCCGCGCTCGACCACGCGCTCGCGGCCGATCTCCACGAAGCAGCGTTGCGTGCGTACAACAATCTCGCTGCCGACCTTCAGGGAACCGATCCCCTCCGAGCTTCAGCCTACGTGCAGGCAGGGACCGCCCTCGCCAGGTTGATGGGCAGGCGCAGGTTGGAGGTCATGTTCATCGCCGGCGAGATGCCCGTGCTGATCGATCTCGGCCGGTGGGACGCAGCGACCCTCGTCGTGACTGAATTCCTCGGCACTGACGAGCAGTGGATCTCGGAGTCGGAGCTTGCAAACGAACTCATCATGGGTGCGTGGGTGTATCTCTGGCGTGGGCAGATCGTCGAGGCGCGAAATCTGCTCGATCGACTCGTCGAGGTTGGCAAGCGATCCACACCGGACACCCAACTCGTGTATGACGCACTCCGGGCAGGAGTACTCCGTGCTCAGGGTCGGAATGGTGATGCTCTGACGCTCCTTGCCGATGCGAGCGAGCGGGCGAGTGACTCGCTGGACTACCTCGGTCTCACCCGATGGGTGCTCATTGAGAGCGTGGAAGCAGCATTCGCCGCCGGCGATCGGCAATCGGTGCATCAGCAACTCGAGCGCGTCGCCGCGCGTCTGACCCCGGTGGTCGCTCCGATCCTGCACGCCCACATCCAACGATTCCGAGCGCGCCTGGCGGCGATCGAGGAGCGGAGCGACCATGTGATGCCCAATTTTCAAGCCGCGATCGAGACGTTCCAGCAGCGCCAGATGCCTTTCTGGCTGGCGGTGACACGTCTCGAGCTCGCCGAGTGGTTGGTGCAGCGCGGGAAGGCCGCCGACGCTGATGGGATGTTTGCCGAGGCGAAAGCGACGTTCGCCGAGCTGGGCGCAGCACCCTGGATCGAGCGCGTCGATGCTGCCATGCATGGCGCGACCACCTCGACCGAGCAGACAGCGCTTCCCGCCTGACGGATGTGACCGATTCCGCAGTCCTCGCCGAGCAGGCCGCGCCCAAGGCGAAGGTCGGCTACCGGGCGTTGTTCGGGAACCGCGACTACCGGCTGCTCTTCAGCGGCCTCGCCATATCAATGAGCGGGTCGTGGGCATACAACGTCGCGCTGGTCGTCTTCGTCTTCAACGCGACCCATTCACCCGCGTGGGTGGCCGCGGCGTCGATGACCCGCTTTCTCTGCGCGCTGGTCGCCAGTCCCTTCGGCGGACTGATCGCCGATCGGATCGAGCGAGTGCGCTTGATGGTGACGCTCGACACCGTCTCGCTGGTCCTGCAGGCGGCGCTCGCGGTGGTGGCAGCTCTCAACGGGGCTGTCGTGCTCGCGATCATCCTGGCCGCCTTGACCTCGGTGGCCGGATCCTCATATGACCCTGCGGCGCGCGCGGCAACTCCGGCAATCGTCGGCGAGGAATACCTTGCCGCCGCGAACAGCGCGCAGTCCGCGGTCGAGAACCTCTCCGTCATCGTCGGACCCGCAATCGCCGGTGTGCTGCTCCTCTTCAGCCCGCCGGCCGTGGTGTTCGGCGTGAACGCCGCGACATTCGGACTGTCCGCGCTGCTGGTCGGTCGCATACGGGCGAGAAGCCGGCCGGGGGACATCAGCGAGGGAGGCACTGTCGGGCCGCTCAAGCAGATGGCGGGCGGCTTTGCCGCGTTTGTCGAGTCCCCGACGGTGATGCTGCTTGCGGGATTCAGCATCCTTGCCAGTTTTGTGTACGGCACCGACACGGTCCTGTTCGTCGTGGTCAGCCAGGATCAACTCGGCACCGGCAGCACGGGATACGGCTACCTGCTGGCAGCCCTCGGTGTGGGTGGGATCCTGATGGCGGGTTTCATGAACCGCATCGCCGCCTCCCGGCGTCTCGGGGCAATCATCGTGCTCGGCATGGCTGTGTTCTGCCTGCCCACCTCGCTGTTGACCATCGTGCACGCACCATGGATCGCGTTCCTCCTCGAGGTGATACGTGGTGCGGGAACGATCGTGGTCGACGTGCTCGCGATCACCGCGCTCCAGCGTCTCGTAAAACCAGATGTGGTTGCGAGGGTCTTCGGTGTCTTCTTTGCTCTCGTCCTGGCGGCGATCTCACTGGGCGCGCTGCTCATGCCGATCCTGCTCGGCATCGTGGGTCTGAAGACAACCTTGCTGATCATGGGATTTGCGATCCCGGCATTGAGCGTCGCGGCATATCCATGGCTTCGTGCCCTGGACGCACGCGCCCTCGGTGACCTCTCTGCGTTGGAGCCGCGCATCGCAACACTGCAGGCGCTCGATATCTTTGCCGGAGCTACCCGGGCGGCGCTGGAACGCCTCGCGCGCTCAGCTGTTGAGGAGTCAGTGGAGCCTGGAACCGTGCTCATTCGCGAAGGCGCAGACGCCGATGACTTCTTCGTCATCACCGCCGGCGAGGTAGCAGTGTCCGCCACCGGCGAATCCGGTCTCGAGCGCTCGCTGGGCACGCTGCTGCCACCCAGTTACTTCGGCGAGATCGGCCTGCTGGAGCACCGACCCCGGACGGCGACGGTGACCACCACTGCGCAAAGCACCGTCCTGCGGATCAACGGCAACGAATTTGTCGATGCGCTGACCGTCACCAACCTCTCGCCCACGGCGCTGGGACGAGCGCAAATGCGGCTCGCTCGAACCCACCCATCGTCGAGCTTGACGTTCGGTCACACCGACGAAACGTAGGCGACGCGCCTGACCGCTACGACGCGTTGTCGGCAACGGCCATGAGCACCGTCTTCATCTGAAACGGCGTCAAGCCGGGGTGCTTGCCGAGGATGCGCGCGATCAGACCGGAGATGTGTGGCGCGGCGAAACTGTTCCCGGTCGCGCGAATGGTCTTGCCGCCGAGCCATGCCACCTCGAGGTCGATGCCCGGCGCACCGAATTCCACCGGCGGCGCTGGGTTGTAATCGAGGTGGAATGGATCACGACCGCTGTGCGCCGCCACGGAGAACACCGATGCGTACTGCGACGGATAGCTCGGCGCACGCACGTTGTTCACCGCGCACACCACCATCGCGTGCTTGAAGTACGCCGCGTCGGTGATCTCGTGAAACAGACCGTAGTAGTCGGCGCGCGACGTGCTGAGACTCATGTTGAGCACATCCATGCCGTTGGCAAGCGCCCAGCGCATTCCCTCGGCAAACACGGCTCCCCGCCCGGTGAGCTTCTCTCCGAGGACGCGCACGCTGTACAGCTCGGCGTCGGGTGCCGCGGCGCGAATGATCGCGGCGCAGGCGGTGCCGTGTCCGAACAGGTCCTCGTGCGGCCCTTCGATCACCCGAGCCCCGCGCGTGGCATCAGGGTCAGCGAGGACCACGGCACCGCCCGCGACGGACCCGACCCGCGGATGGGACCCGTCGATGCCACTGTCGACGACTGCAACCTTGATTCCCGCGCCGGTGCTGCCACCCCAGGCCCACTCGCGCGTGATCGCCGCCGGGAGTTGGGTGTCGATGCGCTGCAGCGTTCCTGGCTCGAACTGCCACGCCCATGCCGGCTTCATCGTTGCCGTTTGCGCGCGTACGCAAGGAAGTCGTCGACGATGCGCGCGGCCGCGAGCCGTTCCTCGCCGCCGAGACGGCCGAGATCGTGGAAGAGGAGGGCGAGCTCGGCGAGCTCGGTCTGGGCGCGTGGGGCGGCGATTGCGCGCTTCTCCAGGGCGGAGCGAAGATCCTCGCCGGGTGCTGCGAGTGCCGCGGCTTCGAACAGCGCCTGTCCGAGGTTCGAGAAGATTTGCGACGTCTCCACGGCCAGCGTCGCCTGACGGGCGAACAGCGCCAGCAACTCCATGTCCTCGGCGCCCTCACCGCCGCTTTGACGGCGATCCAGGACCTCGATGACTCCGAACGTCCGCCGCTCGCTCTCCAGCGGCATGGCCATGATCGACCGCGGCACGTATCCGGTGGTCTCGGCGACGTCGGCGGCAAATCGAGGGTCCTGACGGACGTCGTCGATAGCGATCGGTTGACCGGCCACCACGGCCCACCCCGCGATGCCGCGATCGACGGGGATTCGGAGCCCGACGGTCATCTCAGCGCCGACGCCGGCGGCGACGCGAAATTCAAGCTGCTCCTCGTCCTCGTCGAGCAGCGCGATCGAGCACGCTGCCGCGTCGAAGACAAGGCGCGCGGTTTCGACGAGCGCCTGCAGGAATTCCTCGTTCCCACGCGGCCGGAGCACCGGGCCGAGGTCGGCAGCAAGCTGCGCAAGATCAGCGAGGGCGTCGTCTCCCATGATCCTCGGGACTGTACACACGAGATGTGCCGCAGCGGATAGGCTTGGACATCGGTTGGCACGGGGGAGAGCTGGAGTGAGCAGGGATGATGCGGCACTGCTGCAGCACACGGCACTTTTCGGCGCGATGGCGCCCGACGCTGTGGAGCGGCTGGTCGCGAGGGCAGTCCGCCGCAAGTACCGGCGCGGCGAGGTGATCTTTCGCGAGGACGACGCCGGCGACTCGCTCTGCGTCGTCGTATCGGGAATCGTGAAGGTGTATCGGACGTCCCCGGATGGCGACGAGATGGTCCTGGTGACGCTTGGACCCGCGGCCGTTGTTGGCGAGCTGCCGATGGTCGACGGGGGCCCGCGCTCCGCGTCGGCCGCGGCTGTCGAAGCCACGACCGTGCTGACCGTGGATCGCGCGGCGCTCCTGGAGGCGTTGCGCGAGTCCCCGGAGCTCGTCGACGGTCTGCTCCGCTCGATGGGGTCCATGGTTCGGCGGCTCACGGACCAGGCAGCTGATCTCGTGTTCCTCGACCTCCACGGGCGGGTCGCTAAATTGCTGCTGACGCTTGCCGAAGAACGCGGCAGCTCCGACGGCGACGGCCGTGCGCTCGACCTGGGCATGACTCAGACGGACCTCGCCAACATGGTGGGTGGGTCGCGTCAGAGCGTGAACCAGGTGTTGCGCTCGTTTGAGCGCCTCGGCTACCTCGAGATCGACGGGAGGCGGATCGTGATCCGGGAGCGCGAGTTACTGCAACGCCGCGCTGGTTAGATGTGGATTGTCGGGTCACCGACACCCCGCCTGTCAGCCAGGCGACTGACCGGTCTCAGAGGAAGTGAAAGAATCGCCTCACCAACCAGAACGGCGGAGCGATCCGCCAGAGGAGACAAGACAATGACCGCCGAAGACAAGAACGACGAGACACCCGTGACCCAGGACGACGACGTCGAGGGCCATCGCGTCCGCCAGAGCGCGGACCCCGATTTCGCGGCTCGGGCGCCGTCGCGCGTGCGTGCTGCGGATGACGGCGAGGATGTCGAGGGCCACATCGTTCGCCGGAGCGCAGACCCCGACTTCGCGACCCAGTCGCTTTCGGCAGTGCGTGCGAAGAATGACGACGACGATGTCGAGGGCCACATCAAGCGCTGATTCGCATGAGTTCGCCGGCCGGGCCCGCCGGATCGCTGCAGAGCAGCCTCCGGTGGGCGTCTGTCGTCCCCGTGGATAGTTTCGACTCGACGTGGTGGGATTATCGACCGGTCAACGCCAGCAGCCTGGCCAGGGTCGAATCCTCGGAGGGCGCGGTCTCCGGGCCGAAGACCCCCGCAGCTCTCCAGGCCTCCGCGCTGGCCTGCATCTCGGCATAGCTGAGGTCGACCAACTCGGGGTCGAGCGCCTCGTCGGCTCCGATGCCGTGAGCGAGGTCCCACGAGTGGATCACGCTGTCGACTGCCATCTGCTTCACGTATTCCCCCGCGGGCAGGTCGCCGAACGAGAGGTGGACCAAGCTCTCCAGAGCTCCCGGGCCAGCGATGGCGGCGATCGCGGCGCCCCGAGCGTTGATCAGCGTCTCCAGGGGATCGTCACCGAGCACGTCTCCGTCGAGGCGATCGCCGACGTCGGCGATCGTCCTGCCGACCATCATCTCAGGTACCCAGAGATACTCACCCGCCACATGGTTCACCAGCATTCGCACGTTCCAATCGACGCACGGTGTCGGTCCGGACCACTGGTCGTGGCCGATATGTCGAGCTCGCTCCACGAAACTCTCGCTCGCGCGCCGGAACGCCGTCGCCTCATCAATCGACGTCATGGGGTCCTCCTTCTGATGACTGGTACACCGGCAATCCTGCAAGTTGTTCTGCCTCGGCCGTCGCTTGTCGCCACGGCCAAGTGTCGCGACGGGCCACCTCGTGCACCGACCCGTCCCGCACCACAGTGGATATGCCTCCGCGGTCGCAGCCGTGATGCTGCTCATCGATCGACTTGGATTCGACGCTGTCGATGCCGGGCCACTCGAAGCCGGCGCGGCGCTACAGCCCGACGGACCGGTGTTCGGGTTCGCTCACAGTGCCGGCGAACTGTCGGATCTTCTCTGGTCCGAGGCGTCGTCGGCCTGACTCCCGTTTCGCTCTTTGAGTGCGGCAGCGGCGTTGGTCAGTACGTCCACCGATTGGAGCAGCGTCGTCCGGTCTCCCGAGGCAACGGACGCGAGGGTGCGGTGTGCTGTGCCGAGCGGATCGTGGGATCGGTCGTAAGCGCCCCCGGCAACATCGCGCACTGCGGACTCGTCGAAGGCACAACCAGGTGACCCCACGGTCCGCATCGCCCTGAGCCTCTGATCGATCACGTCCTGACGACTCTCGGCCGGCTGCCCGATCATCAACAGCGGTCAGTCCGCGAGAAGCCGCTCGAGCTTGTCGAGCTGCTCGGACCAGCCCTGCTCGGCACCGGCCATTGCCTCGGCGGGCGGCATCGGGGCGAAGTAGGACTGTCGCATGGTGAGAGCGGTGCCCCCGTCGCAGGCTTCAAAGGTCACCTCAATGAGGGTTGCGAAGAGCTCGCCCTGCTCGTCGTTGACGACCCGGCCGCTCATGACCAGGCGATGCGGACGATCGATCTCGTAATACTCACCACCCATTTGGTGGGAGAACTGTGCCTCGGAAGGGATGGAGCCCGGCCACTCCATCGCGAGCCGGTACGTCCCCCCGACGCGAAGGTCCACCTCTGCGGCAGGGCAGGTGAAGCCGTTGGGCCACCACCATTTCTTGAGCTGGTCCGGGTCTGTGAAGGCGTCAAAGACCCGTTCCGGCGAGGCCTTGAGGGTGCGCTCGATGACGAGCTGCTTGGTCGGAGTCGCAGATCGGACGTCCACGGCGGTACGGGTCTCAGGCATCGGGGTTCTCCTCCGTAATGGCTAATTCGGTTTGGGCGGCAAGATGGGCCTCGAGACGGTCGAGGCGGTCGGACCATTCGGCGTGCGCGCGGCGGAGCCAGTCGTCCACGGGGAGCAGGCCCTCGAGCTGAAGTCGCGCCGGGCGGCGCTGGCCGTCGCGGGCCCGGCCGATGAGGCCGGCCCTCTCCAGCACCTTGAGGTGCTTGGTGATGGCAGGCTGCGTCAGCGTGGAGGCCGCTGCGAGCTCGACGACGCCAGCTTCGCCGGCCGCGAGGCGCTCGAGGATCGCCCGGCGGGTGGGATCGGCAAGGGCCGCGAAGGCGCGGCTCAGGGGATCGTTAGTAGCCATTACCCATAAGTTATATAACGAGATGGTAAAAGTCAACGCCGCCTTGACGGTACGGTGGCCCCGGAAGCGCATGAACGTCCCAAGCGCCGATTGGCAGCCCCGGATCTGGGCAGGGTGCTGGCCATCACCTCGTCGCCTTCTGCGACGGCCCAGCCGCCGTGGGCGAACCCGCCGCGCGTGTCCTCGTCGGGACGGCCCGGGCCTTATATAACGCCGTCGAGGCGCAAGTGGTTCAGCACCACGACCTTCATCAAGCTACAGCACCTTCCTTAAGTCGCACCGGACCCTTCCCATGTCAGATTCTTCTCAGCGCACGGCTTTTTTCACAAGCGCTGTGATCTTTGCCTCTTCGGCGGCAGTCAACTTCATGAGCGCGTACGAGTTCGGCCACATGGCGCCGTCGTCGAGTTTCGCCTTGTCGCTGAAGCCGAGCGTCTGGTATCTGGCTTTGAACTTCCCCGCGTTTTGGAAGAAGCAGATGATATTGCCGTCCTTGGCGTACGCGGGCATTCCGTACCAGGTTTTCGGTGCGAGGGCCGGTGCTGCGGCTTTGATCAGAGCGTGGAGCTTCTTGGCTATGGCGCGCTCCGGTTCCTGCATCTTCGCGATCGCGGCGAGCAATTCCGTTTCCCCGTCCGCCTTGGCCGCCTCCGCCTTCAGTTCCCGGGCGCGCTCGCGCATCGCTGCCTTTTCTTCGTCGGTGAATCCTTTGGATGTCTTGCCGTTCGCGCTGGTGCGCTTCGCAGATTTTTGCGTGCTCGTGGTTGCAGCTTTCGTCGGGGCCATGGTTCGCGCTCCTGTCCAAGAATTGATGAAGACGACACTTGATTCTATGGAGCCGGGAGCTAACTGGGCAATTGCCTGCCGATCGCATCGCCACCGCCGGACGCGCAGGGCGTCGGCGGTGAAAGCTGACGAGGTCGATGGCTAGGTTCGCGTGTCAGCCACACCGGTCTTGCAGGGTGCGTTCCTGCGCCGCTCGTCGGCGGTGGCCAGCGCTCGTTACCAATGGTATACGAGGGTGGGGGTCTTGCTGCAAGGGCTCCTGGTGTGCTGACACTGCACGCCACAAGTCGGCCCACAGGCGTCGGCGCGAACGACAGTAGGAATGAGAAAGGCCGAGGGGACTGAAGGGGACGGATGGACAGCTACGTGATGGGTTTCCAGGAGATCGACCAGACTCAGGTCGCAATCGTTGGCGGCAAGGGCGCGCACCTCGGGGAGCTTTCGCGGATCGAAGGCATTCGCGTGCCGGCTGGCTTCTGCGTAACGACGGACGCCTTCCGGCGGATCATGGCGGAAGCGCCGTCCATCGACGAACGACTCGACCGGCTGTCGCGCCTGAACCCGGACGACCGGGAGGCGATCCGCACGCTCAGCGCGGAGATCCGCCGGACCCTCGAAGGGATCGCCATCCCCGACGATCTGGCGCAGGCGATCACCCTCGCGCTCGCCCGGCTCGGCGAGCAAGCCGCCTACGCCGTCCGCTCGAGCGCGACGGCAGAGGACTTGCCGACGGTCTCCTTCGCAGGCCAGCAGGACACATACCTGAACATCGTGGGGCCAGCGGCGATTCTCCAGCACATCAGCCGGTGCTGGGCCTCGCTCCACACCGAGCGAGCCGTGACCTACCGCCTGCGGAACGGCTTAGAGCACCGGGAGGTCCACATGGCCGTGGTCGTGCAGCAGATGGTCTTCCCCCAGGCGGCCGGCACCCTGTTCACGGCCGACCCGGTCACATCAAATCGGAAGGTCGCCTCCGTGGAGGCCACGTTTGGCCTCGGCGAGGCCCTGGTGTCTGGCCTGGTCAACGCGGACATGTACAAGGTGCGGGACGGCGAGGTCGTCGCCAAGGCGGTCGCCACCAAGCAGCTTGCCATCCACGCCTCTCCGGCAGGCGGGACGCAGGAAGAAGCGATCGACCCGGAGCGGCGGGAGCAGCCCGCACTGACGGATGCGCAGGTCGTGCGACTCGCGCAGCTGGGCCGACGGATCGAAGCGCACTTTGGCCACCCCCAGGACATCGAATGGTGCCTGGTCGATGACGACTTCCAGATCGTCCAGAGCCGGCCGATCACCACGCTGTTCCCCATCCCCGCAGCCGGCGACCGAGAGAACCACGTGTACGTCTCCGTCGGTCATCAGCAGATGATGACCGACCCCATGAAGCCCCTGGGGCTCTCCATGTTCCAGCTCACGGCCCTCCCGCCGATGTACGAGGCCGGCGGAAGGCTGTTCGTCGACGTCACCCAGCGCCTGGCTTCCCCAGCGACCCGTGCAGGCCTCCTGGAGGTCCTGGGGAAATCCGATCCGCTGATCGGGGACGCGCTGCAGACCATCCTCGAACGCGACGACTTCATCCGGTCGCTCCCGGACGAGGGTCCCCGCGGGGCGCCGCCTGGCGACGCGCCAGCCCCGCTCGAGACCGATCCGGCCATCGTCGCCGAGCTGATCGGACGCAGCCAGGCTTCCATCGCCGCCTTGAAACGCAACATCAGGACGAAGTCCGGATCGGCGCTGCTCGACTTCATCCTGGCGGACATCCAGGAGCTGAAGCGGATCCTGTTCGATCCGCAGAGCCATCAGGTGTTCATGTCGGCCATGGAGGCCACGTGGTGGCTCAACGACCAGCTGCAGGCGTGGCTGGGCGAGAAGAACGCGGCCGACACGCTCACGCAGTCCGTCCCCCACAACGTCACGTCGGAGATGGGTCTGGCGCTCCTGGACGTCGCGGACGTGATCCGCCCGCATCCGGAAGTGGTGGCTTGTCTGCAACACGTCGCGGACGAGGGCTTCCTGGACGAGCTGGCCAAGCTTGCGGGCGGGCGGGAAGCGCGGGACGCCATCCGGGCCTTCCTCGACAAGTACGGCATGCGCTGCGCCGGCGAGATCGACATAACGAGGCCGCGTTGGAGCGAACGTCCCACCACGCTCGTGCCGGTGATCCTCGGCAACATCAAGAACCTCGAGCCCTGCGCCGGCGAGCAGCGCTTCGAGCAAGGGCGGCAGGAGGCGTGGACGAAGGAACAGGAACTGCTGGAACGCTTGCGGGCCTTGCCGGACGGAGAGCAGAAAGCCGAAGAGGCCAAGCGGATGATCGACCGCGTTCGGACCTTCATCGGGTACCGGGAGTATCCGAAGTACGGCATGGTCAGCCGCTACTTCGTTTACAAGCAGGCCTTGCTGGAAGAGGCCGGGCGCCTCGTGCGGGCCAATGTGCTTCGTGAGGGGGAGGACATCTTCTACCTCACGTTCCAGGAGCTCCACGACGTCGTGCGCTCGAACCAAGTGGATGACCAGCTCATCCACGACCGCAAGGGCGCGTTCAGGTCGTATCAAGCGCTGACGCCGCCCCGGGTGCTCACGTCGGATGGCGAGGTCGTCGCCGGGGCATACCGACGCAACGACGTGCCGGCCGGTGCGCTGGTCGGCGTTCCGGTTTCCGCCGGGATCATCGAGGGGCGGGCCCGCGTCATTCATGACATGGCGGAGGCCGATCTCGAAGCGGGCGACATCCTGGTCACGGCCTACACGGACCCTAGCTGGTCGCCCCTGTTCGTCGCGATCACGGGGCTGGTGACGGAGGTGGGGGGCCTGATGACCCATGGCGCAGTGATCGCGCGGGAGTACGGCTTGCCAGCCGTCGTCGGCGTAGAGCACGCCACCCGGCTGATCCGAAATGGGCAGCGAATCCGCGTGCATGGCACGGACGGATACGTCGAGATCCTGCCTTAGCCTCGCGAAGGATCGACGCAATACCTGCGGCGACAATGACAAGTCGAGCCGGACAACATGGAGCTGTCGGGGAGTGGAGCGGGAGACGAGACTCGAA
>PNBE01000168.1:26848-28345 GCA_003135895.1 Candidatus Dormiibacterota bacterium | reverse complement strand
CGCGTGACCGTGACGCTGCCGCCGGCCGGGACGGGGATGTCGACAGGCGTATCGGGCTCCACGGGACTCGGTGGAACAGCGTCGGGTGCCAGATACTCGGACAGGCGCTCGACGAGCACCGGGAACGCGGGGCTCAGCGGCAGGTCGGANNTCGGAGTCGTGCAGGTCGAAGCCGAGCAGCGCCGCACGCGGAGCGCCGTCGCGAACTAGCAGCACCGGGCCCGCCTGCGAGTCGATGATCGCCCGTCCAAACGACGACGTCGACAGGTCCCGGGACTGCGCCACCGCCACGTTGCCGACGTCGACCCCTGCCATCAACGGATCGCCGGCACTGGCCGGGATCAGTGGTCCCGGTCGCACCTCCGCGCCCGCGCCGATCGCCGGGTCAGCAGGGGGGCCCACCAGCCAGTAGGGCTGCGCCGGCAGCGCCGGTGGGACGAATCCGTCGAAGATCCAGAGGTCGACGTCGCTCCGCGGGCGGTACGTGGCGGGGGTTTCGACATCGAGGTGGATGTCACCCCGGAGTTGCAGCGCCTCCTGCAGGAAGATGTTGCGCTGTGTCACCAGGACCGCGTGGATCACTCGTGGGGGCTGGACGACCGCTGATGCGGTGTCGTCCAGCGCGAACATGTCGTGCGGTGTGAGATCCGCCGTCACCGTGTGCGGTGACCCGGAAAGCGCGACGTCCACCTCCACGCTGCCACCGGGCTCGACATCGATGGCGCGTGCGTCGACCAGGTGACCGTCGGCGCGCGTCTCGACGGTCGTTGCATGACGCGCCGTTCCGTAGTTAGTGACGTTGATGGCGACAACACGTGCGCCATCCACCCCGGAGACAGTGATGCCGCTGATGCCGAGGTTCTCCCCGCTCACGCCAACGCGGCGGTACTCGACGGGGTAGGGCAGGCTCACCGTCGGCCCGCTGATGTCGACGACGCCGTCGCTGATCACGATCACGCGGCGGTCTCCGCTGCCACCCGGGGCGGCGGTCGCCAGGGCGAGAGCGGTGCGCAAATCGGCGAGCCCCGCCTCGGGGCGCAGCGCGGAGAGCGCGGCGTCGAGGACGCCGTGGTCGCCGCCGCTGGCGGCGATAACGCGGGGGTTCGCGTCCATGGCGATGAGCGTCATGCGCTGACCGGCGCCCAGCTGGGCGACCAGCGCCCGCGCCTGGACCACGGCCACCGCAAAGCGTGAAGGCGATACATCCGTCGCCTGCATCGGGCCCGACGAATCGACGATAACGACCGTGTCGGGTCCGAGTTCTGCCGGGTGGGCGAGGGCGGGGCGGGTCAGGGCGAGGACCAGGGCGATCGCCGCGAGCAGCTGGAGGAACAGCAGCCACGACGGCCGGATCCGCTGCCAGGGCACGCTCGCCTGCCTGTCCACCGCATCGCCATGCCACAGGAGGGTGCTGGGCACCACCACATCGCGTCGCCGCACCTTGAGGATGTAGAGGACAATGATGGCAGGAACTGAGATGCCGAAGACCGCGAGGAG
>PNBE01000168.1:3836-26756 GCA_003135895.1 Candidatus Dormiibacterota bacterium | reverse complement strand
ACCGCGGCGTGGGTCTCCGCATCGACCAGGCGCAGGTCGCCGCGCAGGTCCGGATCCACTTCCCGGCGAGACAGGAGTCGAACCAGCACCGGTTCCTGGCCGGCGCCACGCAGTGCGGCGAGGGCGGCGTCCGGTCCNNTGGGACAGGAAGTCGGAGATGACCAAGGCGATCCCCGGTGCGCTGCGTGTGGGCGCGCGACCGATCGCGCTGAAGTCGGTGCCGCCGCTGCCATCCAACCCGGCGAGGGCGACCCACAGCCGGTGGGTCGCCGAGCGTCCGCGCAGCCGGGGCGTGAGCATCCTCGCCTCGGACGCGAAGGTGGCGACGCAGGCGCGGTCGTATGTGCCGAGAGCGACGTAACCGAGCGCCCCGGCGAGTGACGCCGCCGCGCGCAGCTTGGAAGGTTCGCCGTAGGCCATGGACGCCGAGGTGTCGATCCACTGGGTCAGCGTCACATCCTCATCGGCGCTGTGCAGCCGAACGATCAGACGCTCGTGGCGGGNNAGGCCGAGCGCCCGCGCCGCGGCGATCCCCGCGGACGCGGCCTGGTTGGCCATCCTCAGCAGGCCGCGTTCAGCTGACGGCCGGGTCGGTGTCGACGCTGTCGACGATGTGCGCGATGACTTCGTCGGGCGTTGTTCCTTGCGCCTCGGCCTCGAAGCCCAGCAGGACGCGGTGTCGCAGCACCGGCGTTGCCAGCTGTCGGATGTCGTCGAAGGCGACGTTGAAGCGACCGTCGAGGAGCGCGCGAACCTTCGCGCCCTGCACGAGCCCCTGGACTGCCCGCGGCGAGGCGCCAAAGCGCACCAGCGTGCGCACCATGTCGAGATCCGCGTGCTGCGGATGCGTTGCCCGGACCAGGCGCGCCGCGTAGTCGATGACATGATCGGCGACAGGGACAGTGCGCGCCAGTGCGATCATGCCCAGCAGGGTCTCCGTCCCGGCGACGGGTTCGACGCGCGGCAACTCCGGACCCGTGGTGCGCCGGGCGATCTCGACAAGGTCGTCGTTGCTCGGGAAGGGCACCAGCAGCTTCATCAAGAAGCGGTCGAGCTGGGCCTCGGGGAGCGGGTAGGTCCCCTCCAATTCGATCGGGTTCTGGGTTGCCAGCACGAAGAACGGCGCAGGCAGCGGCCGCGTCTCCCCGGCGACGGTAACCGAGTGCTCCTGCATCGCTTCGAGGAGTGCGCTCTGCGTCTTGGGAGTCGCGCGGTTGATCTCGTCGGCGAGGACGATGTTCGCGAAGACCGGGCCGTGCTGGAAGACGAACCTGCGCCCGGTGTCGGTTTCGCTGATCACCATCGTACCGGTGATGTCCGCGGGCATCAGGTCGGGCGTGAACTGGATGCGCGCGAACTGCAACGTCAAAGCGTCTCCCACCGCGCGCACCAGGGCGGTCTTGCCCAGGCCCGGGACGCCCTCGAGGAGCACGTGGCCGCCTGCGAGCAACGAGGTGACCACGTGGCGGACCAACTCCTGCTGGCCGACGATGAGCTTGTGCAGCTCGGCCTCGAGCGCGCGCGCCATGGTCGTGAAGTCGTCCGTGGTGGGCAGCTCGATCGCTGGGGCGCGGCTCACCCGCCCAGGCCCTGGAGCGACGCGAAGTACTGACGCACGAGGTCGCGATCGCCGGGCGCGAACCCGCTGCGGTCGAGGGTTTGCAGCACGAACGTCTGGAACTGGGCGAACACCGAAGAGAGGGCCTGGGTCGGGACGTTCTGGCCGGACGCCAGCTGGAAGCTCTGCGGGTCGCCGAAGGGCTGGTTGCCCGAGCCGGGGACGAAGAGCTGCTCGTTCGATGCCGCGGCTCCGCTGTGCGCCCCGCCCGAGCCCGCCGACCCCTGTCCACCGCTCCCGCCGCTGCCACCGGATCCGGATCCGCTGCCACTGCCGCTGCCGCTGCCGACGCCGCTGCCGTTGCCGTTCCCGTTTCCGTTTCCGTTTCCGTTTCCGTTGCCACTGCCACTGGCCGACGGTGAGGCGGATCCATTGCCGCCACCAGACGGGCCACCCGCCGATCCACCCCGTCCAGCGGCGCCCGAATCAGCGTCAGCGGCCGCGGCGACGCCCGCCTTGGCAGCAGCAGCGGCGTCCGCCGCAGCCGCGACGCCGGCGGCGGCCGATGCGCTCCCAGCGAGGGATTGGAGCGCGCCCGACGCAGCGCCGAGCGCCTGGCCGGCGGCGGCCGCGTTTCCTGAGGCGAGCGCGGTCGCCGCCTGCTGCAGCGCGCTGGCGAGGGGTCTATTGCCCGTCGCCGCTCCCGCGGCCGCCGCGAGTGCCGTCGCCAGGCGATGCAGCTGCGCCGGGGTGAGTTGCGCCAGCGAACCGGCGACTGACTTCAGCGACGCCGCTGCGGCGGAGAGGTTGCCCTGCGCCAGCGCTGCGGCAACCTGGCCGAGCGTTGCCGTCCCCGCCATGGCCGAACCTGCGGCCGATGCCGCGCCGAGGCGCGAGGGGAGGGTCGGGTCGGTGAGGCCCTGGATCTGCTGGCCAAGCTGGGAGATGGTTTCGAGCGCCTGCACGGGGCTCGGCGCCTTGCGCAGCTGCGCCAGCGCGTCGCGGAGCGCCTGGTCCAGCTGATGCAAAGTGCCCGTGGGGTCGGGCTGGGTGGTCGCGGCGCGATGAGCTGCCTGCTCCTGCTTGCTGAGAGCGGCGATTGCCTTCTGGATCGCCGCGTGGTCGCCGGCTGCGCGCTGCGCGGCCGCCGCGTTGCTGGGGGTTGTGATCGCAAGTGTCAGCGCCGCGGCCACACCGGCGGCCAGGGCCACGGCGCGCCACCTGAGGTTGCGGAGCGGGTACACGTCGCGCACCCGGAGAGCCCTGGCGACGGACGAGGCGTCACTCCGCTGGCGCTCACCGACCTCGGAAGTGGCGTCGCCGACCGCGACAGCCGTTGCGAGGCGCTCGGCGAGTGCCAGCCGATGATCAGCGGTACGCGCCGCGATCAGCCGCGAGGGTCGGCGTACGGCGGAGATGACGATCCCAGCCAAAAGCAGTACCGCGCCGCCGATGGTGATCAGCGCCACGACGGGGAGACTCCAGACGCGGGCGGCAATCAGAACGACGCAGACCCAGGCGGCAGCGCCGGACGCGGACAGGAGCAGCCGCTTCGCGGCGGACTCGAGACGCGCGCGGCGGACTAGTGGCCGCAGAGACGCCTCCAGGATGAGCCGGGACTCGGTCATGCGCCTCCCGGACGCGCGCGCCGCGGCCATGGCACCCTGCCGCGGAGCGCGACGATCGCCAGGCCGATGCACAGCGCCGAAAGCACAACCGCGAACACCGCATAGACCTGCCAGATGTGCCAGCCGTTCAGCGGCCCCGAGGTGATGCGATCGATGGTGACCCCGCTGCACGAGACGCCAGAGAACGAGTTGAAGCCGGGGCCGATGTTGTAGACGGCGGTTGTGCAGTTCTGCGTCGCGATCGACGCCACCTCGGCGCCGATCGCCATCCCTGGGCTCATGGCCATGAGCAGCGGCGGTCCGGGGCTCTGCTGGTAGGTGGCCGGGGCGAGACTCGGACCGCCCGGCCCGACGCTGCTCGAGGCGAAGCCTCCGCCGGTGCTGGACCCGACGCCCTGGGCAAGTAGATACGAGCCGAGGAGGAGCGGTCCGACCAGGAGGATGAACATGGCGACGTACGAGCACACGATTGCCCCAGTCGGCCCTTTGCTGAGCGCGGAGAAGAGGATCGACATCGAGCCGATGGTGATCGCCGTCAGCGCGCCGAGCCCGGCAACAATGAGGATGTCGCCCCAGGCGATGCCGCCGAGCAACGCCACCACAGAGAGGATCGGCAGCGAGGCGACAAGCAGGAAGCCCATGAACGCCAGTGACGCGGCAAGCTTGCCGATGACCACGCGCCACGGCCGCACTCTTGTGCACAGCAGGAGGTCGAGCGTCTGGCGCTCGCGTTCGCCGGCGATCGAACCCCCGACGAGGCCCGGGACGAGCAGCATCACCAGGGCGACGACGACCGCCACCAGCGCGCCGAACACCGTCACCCCGGAGTGTGCCAACGCGGCCACGGACCCCGACTGGTCTGCCGCGGACCGGTAGGCGAGGACAGTCACAACGCCCAGCGCCGCGAGCCAGCAGAACAGGATGAACGCCGCACGCTTGCTGCGCATCCGTGTCCGCGCCTCGCGGGCGATGATCGGATTCCAGACCAAGGACCCGATGCTGGTCATGCGCTTTGCTCCAACGGCTGGCCCGTGACACGGAGGAACACGTCCTCGAGGCTTGATCCAACGGGGTTGACGGCGGTCATGGTGACGCCGGCCGCGAGCAGCGCCTGCAGGACGATGGAGGTGGTTTCGGCTCCGCCGCGCACGTCCACTTCGATGGAGCTGTCGCCGGGTCGAGTGGCGAGCACACGCTCGACGCCTTCGAGCGCCGCCGCCGCCTCGTGCACGTCCCCGGCGACGTTGATGCGCAGGGTGCTGCGGTCACGGCTGCCGGTCAGCTCTTCGAGCGTCCCCGACGCCACCATCCGGCCGCCATCGATGAAACCGAACGAGGTGCACATCTCGGCGAGCTCGGGAAGGATGTGGCTGCTGACCACCATCGTCTTGCCCATGCGGTGCAGCTCGCGCACCAGCTCGCGCAGCTCAACACGCGCTCGGGGATCGAGCCCCGACGCGGGCTCGTCCAGCAGGAGCACGGGTGGGTCGGGGATCAGCGCCCGAGCCAGGCAGAGCCGCTGCTTCATCCCCCGCGAGAGCGCCTCGACCGGCGTGTCCATGCGGTCGGGCAAGCCCACCAGGTCCATGAGGTCGGCGGCAAGGCGGCCGACCCGAGCGCGGGGAATGCGGTAGCACGACGCGTAGAAAGAGAGGTACTCGCGCGCCGTCATGCGGTCGTACACGCCGAAGAAGTCCGGCATCCAGCCGACGCGCTCGCGCACCCCCTGCGGATGGTCGAGCACGTCGACGCCGTCGACCGAGGCTGTGCCCGACGTTGGCTGGAGAAGTCCCGCGAGGATGCGAAGCGTTGTCGTCTTGCCCGCGCCATTGGGTCCGACCAGCCCGAACACGGTGCCCGTGTCGATCTGGAAGGAGCAGTCCGACAGCGCCATCTGCGTCCCGAACGCCCTGGCGAGGTGTGTGCCGGTGATCACGACGCTACCCCGGCGACGGGCGTCACCAGCGGCGGCGTGAGGGTGATGCCGCCAGATTGCGCGGTCATGCGGAGCAGTATGGATCCGTCGGGAAGCAGGTACTGCAGCGGTCCGTCAACGGTCACGACCACCCCCGAGGCGAGCGAGTGGGTCGCGAGTGGGATCCAGGTGACACTGGCCGGGTCAAAAACGGAGAGAGCGATCGCGCCCGCGTTGGGTGCCGAACCGCTGGAGCTGCAGACTGTCGGCGGGCCAGCGCACCCGCCGGTGGACGCGTCCTCCTCGATGTTCACGCTGGCATACGGCCCGCTGCCAAGTGGCGCGCGGTAGACGGCACTCTCCGAGCCTGTGACGCCAAGATTGCCGAAAATAGCCGAGGTGCTGGCGGTTGAGCCGCTGACATCCACCAGGCTCGCCACTTCCGTTGTGGTGTCACCGGGCGCATGCCCGACGTGGAGGGGAACGACGATGGCGTCCATCTCGGTCACCGGGATACCGCCCGCTTCGATGGGCGATAGCCCGGTAAGGGGTCCTTGCACGACCCCGATGAATGCTGCCTGGGTGTCCGTCTGTCCACTCCCCAGCGGGCCCGAGACGAAGCCCGGATTGGGGATCGGGAAGCCGCCATTGCTACCGCCGTAGGCGCCATCCTCGATGGCGCTGATGATCTCGTTCGCGCGCACTGTCGGGTTGGCGCCGGACGATGTCCCGCCCGGCGCGCATCCGATGCAGCCCTGGCCGGTGCTCGATGGGTTGATCGTGTGGTTGATCGACGCCGACGCCCCGACGGCGAGCGGCCCGCTGCTACTCCAGCCGGACTCCGGGATTTGCACCGCGCTGGCCAGCATGTTGATGCCGAGCATGTTCGTGATCGCGCCGCTGACCTTCATATGCGCAGCCGCGAGTGATGCGCTGACGACGGCGGCGGAGTAGGGGATGGTCGCCTCGGAGTCAAACCCCTGCGTCGTCGCCGGTCCGGCGTCCTCGACGAGCACGCTGTTCTGCCCGGGTAGGATGACGACGCCCCCGGAACCCGTCTGCACGCCTGACAGGCCGGTCGCGTCGGCTGGGGCGCCGAGCTGGATCAGCCGCGATCCTCCGTGTTGCGAGAAGAGCGCCGCCAGCGTCTGCACCCGTGCAGTGCCGGTCTGGGGGTCGACGGTCACCACCCGAACCACATTGAGCGCGGCGTCATGGCCTGCGGTGCCGAGGCCCGTCGCCATCATCACAGCGGTCGTGGTCACTGCGACAGCCGGCACGAGCACCCACGCGAGCGCGGCATGGCGCCGGCGCCAGAGCACAACGAACGTCAAGGGTGCGATCAGGAGCACGTACACCGCGATCACGATCGCGAGCACCGCCGCACTGGGAACGAACAGCCCGGGGATGTCCTGGAGCTCGCCCAGCAGGAAGCCATCGTTGGTCAGCGCCAGAGGATTCGCCGCCGGTCCGGCGCGCTGCTCGGCGGCGACCAGGACATGGCGCAAGATCGCCAGCGTCCCCACCCATGTCGCCGCCTGACCGGCCGCGGGGTCAAAGGCGAGGACGATGACAGCACCCTGGTCGACGGCGCTGTCCACCTCGATGGCGTTCCCGCCGTCGGCGAGCGGCACCGTCGCTCCGGCACGCGGCCGCAGGACGCCGATCTGCAATGGCACCAGCGGTTCCGAGGTGCCCAGAATCGCTGTTGTCGTCGGAAGTGTCGATATCTGACTCAGCCCCGACAGGGTGACGGGGACGAGTGCCGCGGGGAGTCCGTTCGTGGTGTCCTGAAAGCGGTCGGTCGCGGCGATGACAAGCGTGCCGCCGGTGCTCACGTATGCCGCCAGCGCGCTGCGCTGTGCAGTGTCCAGAGAGCCCGTCGTCGCGTCGTCGACGATCACGGCCAGGAAGCCCTCGAGCGGCGCGAGCGTCTCGGGGAGAGTGGCGGGGGCGATGTGCACCACCGCCGGCTGCTGCCCGTCAGGGAGGCGGATGGCACCCACGGAGTCGAGAGCTGAGGGATTGTCAGAGACCACCGCCACGGCGTCCGGGACGGTCCCCCCATAGGACGCGGCTGATGCGACGTCGGTCTGATTCACGACATTGCCCGAAGCATCCAGGAGCCGCGCGTGCGGCGAGGTGGCTGACGCTGCGATGTCGATGACGTAGCGTTTGGTGGTTCCCGCGGCGAGCTCGACGGGGATCCGGTCCACGTAGGACGCCGTCGACCCGCCGTTGCCGCAGTAGCTGCCTTTTCCGAAGCTGACGCAGCGCTGTGCGTTGCTCGAGCCCGTGACGCTGATCTCAACTGTGCCGCTGAAGTCCGGCCCGCTGTTTGTCAGCGTGACCTGCAGCGGAGTCCACGTAGAGCTCGAGACGGACCCTGAGGCTGCATATTCGAGCGTGACATTCATGGTCACGGCGGGTGAGGCCGCGCGCGCGCTCAGCGGCGCCGTGAGACCGGCAAGGGCCACGGTGGCGATCGCAATGACGAGGCGCGCAGGTGCGCGTCTCCGGTCGCCCTCCGGACCGTTGGACACGAGTAAACCTCCGTCTCCTCCCGTCAGGACGTCACCATAACGCACCGCTTGGCGCGAAAGTTCCCGTCGCTCTGGCCCACGCTCCTCGACGAGCTGTGGGCATTCCTCCGCGCCAGGCCCCCGCCTGCGGACCGACGGCCACAACGTCTTCCTGTACAGGAACGATGTCCCCGGAGTCGATTTCGTCGCCGAGGTTGGGTGCGACGCACGACGCGGTTCGTGCATGGTGCTCCGCGCAGTGACGCAAGCTGACCGGCCTCTCGTGGGAAATCTACGGGGACCCCGACCCCCGGACAGGCCACTTCGATGTCGCGGTCTACTCGGAGGTCGCCGCCTTCGCGGGCGGCCTCACTGAGGAGTAGCCGGGGTTCACATTGCGATCGGACGGTATTCTGCGTTCATGGATGAGGACGCGATCGCGTTTCCCACCCTTCACGAGTCCCACATTGCCGTCCTGAATGGGCTTGGCACGCGACGGACAGTGGCGGCAGGCGAGTATCTGTTTCGCGAGGGGGACACCACCTACGACTTCTACGTGATCCTCTCCGGAGCAGCCGAGATCGTGGTTGGCGCCGACGGCGAGGAGCGGACCATCATCCGGCACGGTCCCGGTCGATTCCTGGGCGAGCTGAGCCTCCTGACCGGACAGCGGGTCTTCGTGTCTGCCCGGGTCACGGAGCCAGGCGAGGTCATTGTCGTGCCCGGGGCGGCGCTGCGACAGATCCTCGCCACCAACCCCAGCCTCAGCGACTTGATCCTCGACGCGTTCATCGCCCGTCGGTCCCGACTGCTTACCGGCGCGGACGCCGCCATCCGCCTTCTGGGCTCACCGTTCTCGCCGGAGTCGCTCCGCCTCCGGGAGTTCCTGGCACGGAATCGCATTCCCCACCGGTGGATTGACGCCGACCGCGATCCCGAAGCCGAAGGGGTGATCCGCGAGCACCAGGTTTCGCCGTCCGATCTGCCGTTCGTGCTGGTATCCGGCAAACCCCTGCGCCATGCGACACCCGGCGAGCTCGCAACCTATCTCGGCCTGACCCTCGGCAGCATCCCGGAGCGCCAGTTCGATCTCGTCGTGATCGGTGGCGGACCGGCCGGCCTCGCCGCGGCGGTGTACGGCGCCTCCGAAGGCCTGCAGACCCTCCTCCTGGAACGCGTGGCGGTCGGTGGCCAGGCCGGGACCAGCTCGCGCATCGAGAATTACCTCGGCTTTCCTACCGGGATCTCGGGCGGCGACCTCACCATGCGCGCACTGGTGCAGGCGGAGAAGTTCGGCGCCCACGTGACCAGTCCATGCACCGCCACCGAACTTCGCGAGCACGCCGGACACCTTGTCGTTCAGCTCTCCGACGGGACGGAGGTAGTTGCCCGTGCCGCCATCGTCGCCAGCGGCGCGCACTACCGGCGCCTCGATGTCGCCCGCCTCGAGGAGTTCGAAGGCAAGGGCGTCTACTACGCCGCCACTGAACTGGAAGCGCGTCTGTGCGCGGAGTCTCCAGTTGTAGTCGTCGGTGGCGGCAACTCGGCTGGTCAGGCTGGGCTGTTCCTCGCAGAAAGGGGCAGCCGCGTCATGTTCGCAATTCGCGGCAACGAGATTACCGAGCATATGTCGGCCTATCTCGTCGACAGGATCCGGGTGAACGCGCGCATCGAGGTCCGCACCAGCACGCAGGTCACCGGCCTCAACGGTGATCAGACTCTCGCGTCAGTGCGGGTGACCGGTCGGAATGGCGACGACGTCTTCTCCTGCGTTGCTCTGTTCTCGTTCATCGGCGCCAACCCTGCGTCGGAGTGGGTGTCAGGATGCGCTCAGCTCGACGCCCACGGGTTTGTGCTGACCGATCGAGCGCTCAACGCAGAACAGCTCGACACCCGGTGGGCGATTCTCGGACGGCAACCGCTTCCGTTCGAGACCAGCCGTCCCGGGCTGTTTGCCGTCGGCGATGTTCGGGCCGGCTCGACAAAGCGTGTCGCGGCCGCAGTGGGGGAGGGATCCGCGTCAGTGCGCTCGGTGCACGAGTACCTCGCGTTCGCGCACTGATCGGCGGCATCGACCGTCGACGTACACGAACCCTCAAAGCTCAGCGCGCTGCGCGTACCGGCCGCCGTTCGCGCCGCCGTGTGTTCGACCACGCCGCGTCGATCGACTTGACCTCGCCACTCAGCGATGCCGCCGTGGCGACATGCCCTGACTGCACATAGCGCTCATGGTTGACCTCCAACCGGTGTGGCTCATACACGTAGTTGACCATCACCCCGAACGATTGCCGGCCCCGGACTGAGAGGTCTCCGTCGGGGTTGATGCGCTCGAGTCGGGCGCCGTTGGACAGGTGGAAGTGGCCCACGCTGTCGGCGGTATGGCCACGGACCTTGACATGTACGAGATGTGCGATTGCGAGGCGTCCCGCCAGCCGCGCGACGACGTTGTCGTGTGGACCGGGGGCCTGGAGCAGCAGGGACAGCGCCTCAAGCTCATCACCGCACGATGCGAGACGACGCAACTCGTCGTGATGACCTGCGGTGAGCGCTCGGAGCCGTTCGTCTGTGAACGCGCTTGCGTCGCTCCGGTCCGCCACCGCGTTCGCGAGGCTCGGCACGGGCGACAGGGTGGCAAAGGTCCGCAGTGCGGGGAGCTCCGCAGAGAGCTCGCGGACCACCTGCTTGATCAGGAAGTTCCCAAAGGAGATCCCACGCAACCCCGGCTGGCAGTCGCTGATCGAATAGAAGACTGCGGTATGGGCTTGCCGGGCTTCCGCGATCGGTCGCTGCACTCCGAGGAGCGGGGCGATGGCGGTGGGCAGCTCGCGGGTGAGTGCGATCTCCACGAAGATCAAGGGTTCGCCGGGAAGCAACGGGTGAAAGAAGGCGAAGCAACGGCGGTCGGCGGCCAGGCGGAGCCGGAGGTCGTCCCACCCATGGATCTCGTGCACCGCCTCGTAGGCGATCAGCCGTTCGAGCGTCGCCGCTGGCGTTCCCCAGCTGATTTGCTCGAGACGCAGGAAGCCTCCGTTGAACCACGAGGAGAGCAGATGGCGCAGATCGGCATCGACGCCTCGGAGGTGCGGACGCGTCGGAAGCAGAGCGAGCAGCTGGCCTCGCAACCTCACGAGTGCCGCCGCGCCGCCCCCGACCATGTTGAGCCGCCGGAACAGCTCCTGCCGGGGCGCCTCGGTGGCCTGGGCAAGCGCCATCACCGAGTCCGGGGTGGGATCCGAACGCCAGCGGGCGACTGCGGACGCGACCGCCTCCGGCGGCGCTGAGAATGAGCCGGCGAGGACCTCGAGGAATTCGGTGCTGTCGGAGCTGTTCATCCGCTCCAGCGCGCGCACCACCTCGGTGGCGAGAGCGAGGCCCGACGCTTCACCGCGCCGCGCGATCAGGCGTTCGCAAATCGCAGCAAGGTTCGCGGTGCTCTGAGGCCCACCGCCGGAACGTCCCAGCATGGCCCGGCCGCGCTCCGCGACCGCGGTCACGTGCTCCAGCCACGACAGTGGGGTCATAGCAGCGATGGATCCTCGACCGGCGGCTCCCAGCGGAGCAGTGCAACGTCGGCGACCTGGCGCAGGTGCGCGCGCATTGCATCCGCCGCCTGTCCGGCCTGATGCGCTTCGATGGCTTCGAGAATGCGTCGATGCGCAACCAGCGAGTTCCGCGGGCGGTCCGGCTCGGTGAGTGACTCCATCCGGGTTTCGTGGATGGCGTCGGCGAGTCCGTCGATCACGTGCTCCAGCACCTTGTTGTTGCCCGCGCGGTGCACCGCATGGTGGAACGCGGCATCGCCATCGATACCGAGCCCCGCCGAGGCGATCTCAGCCTCCATGGCCACCAGCGCGGTGCGCATCGCGGTGAGGTCGTCATCGCTGCGCCGCATGGCGGCGAGCTCGGCGAGTCGTACTTCCAGAAGTTCACGTGCCTCGAGCACCTCGGGCAGTCGCGCTCGCCGCTCCACGAGCTTGTGCAGGACGCCGCCGAACCCGCGACTGCGGCGGAGGAACACGCCGCCGCCGTGACGCACCTCGATGAATCCCTGCGCCTCGAGCACGGCGAGGGCCTGGCGCAGCGATGCCCTGCTGACCTGCAGCCGGGATGCGAGCTCACGCTCTGGCGGGAACCGTTCACCGACACCGAGGTCGGTGCGGATGACGAATTCACCGAGCCGTTCGACCAGATCCTCGTAAAGACGCGTGCGACCCAGCGGGCGGAGCGGGGAGGTGTCGAGCGTCACGGGCATCGATTATCGCACGCAAAATTGGTCATACCACCGACCCATTGACATAGTCGGCCACGGCGGAGCAGAATCCCGCCAGTATCGGGGACGGCCCATCAGCGGGCCACTGACGGAGGTTGACAGTGTCGCCGACAGCCATGGCCCGGATCCCGCAAACCCGCGCTACAAAACGCCTGCTCACCGGCATTGCCGTCGCAGTAGTTGTCGCCGCATGCGGCAGCTCCAGCTCACCCAGCGGCTCTGGTGGCGGCCACATCAAGACCGACAGTGCAGGTCATGTCTCGTTCGGCGTGCTCTCCTGTTTCACCGGACCGCTGGCGGTTCTCGGCCAGGCGATGCTCCAGGGCTCTCAGGTCGCGCAGAAGGTCATCAACGATGCAGGTGGCGTGCTCGGCAAGCAACTCGACCTCAGCCACGCGGATACGCAGTGCGACGAGGCCGACGCGGTGCCCGCGGTGCGTCAGCTCCTGTCCACGGACAGTGTGAGCGGCATCATCGGGCCGGAGACGCAGGAGATCGCCGCGGTGGCGCCGATCGTGAGCGCCGCCAAGATTCCCACCGAGTTCCAGGGCGGCAGCACAGCCTTCGACAAGAACGTGAACCAGTACCTCTGGCGCGACAGCCCCTCTGATTCGCAGCTCGGCGTGGCCATGGCGCTCTACGCCAAGCAGAGGGGGTACAAGACCGCGGCCCTGCTCTTCTCGTCGGACATCGCCCAGCAGACCATCCCGAAGCCGATCACCGCGACCTGGACGAAGTTCGGCAACACGATCGTCTCCAACATCACCGTGGCACCCGGGCAGACCTCGTATCTCACCGAGGTGCAGCAGATCATCGCCGCGCATCCCGACGTCATCTTCACGCAGCTCGATCCACAGACCGCGGCGGTCATGTTCCAGAACTTCAAGGAGCTCGACAACCTCGCCATCCCGATTGTGGGAACCGACGTGACCAGCGGCAACGACTACCTCAAGGCGATCACGTATCCGATCGCGCATAGCCATCTCGTTTCCATCTACGGCACCAACGCCACCGGCGCCGCCGCCACCAACTTCTCCACTGCGTTCGCCGCCCAGAACGGTGCATCCGCACCGCCGATCGCCGGCGCCAACTACGCCTACGACGCAGTGATCAGTCTTGCCCTGGCCATGGACAAGGCGGGCACCACCGACGGCCCCGCGGTGATCGCAGACATGAAGGTGGTCACCAACCCTCCGGGCACAGCGTGTGACACGTACAGCGCGTGCCTCGCGGGCATCAAGGCAGGGACCAAGATCAAGATGGACGGCGCCAGCGGTGACCTCATCTTCAACAGCTTCAACAACGTCTTCGGCCCGTACGGAGCCTTCCAGGCCGATGCCAGCAGCGGCGCCGAGGTGCAGGTTGCACTCCTCTCCGCCGCGGATCTCGCGGCTGCCACTCCCTGACGCCTCGGGGGCAGCGCGCGTCCGCAGGGCGCGCTGCCTCCATCCCGTCGCCGGCCGTCTCGCGCCGCCCTGTCAAATCGTTGGAGAATCGGTCTAAGTGCACGAGGCCCTCCTCACCCTAGGCTTTGGCTTGGTCGCCGCCGCGATCCTCTCGCTGTCGGCCCTGGCCTTCACGCTCGAATATTCCGTCACCAACGTCGCCAACCTGTCTCACGGTGAGATCCTCACCGTCGGCGCGTACTGCGCGTATCTCGTGCAGCAGCACGGCGGTGGCGTGATTCTCTCGGGGCTGGCCGCCGCCACCGGGGGTGGTCTGCTCGCGCTCGCCGTGCACAACGGCGTCGTCGATCGATTCGTGCGCAAGGGTATCGGCGGCCTGCCGACATTCATCGCCACGCTCGGTGTCTCACTGGTTATCCAGAACGTGCTGGTGATCATCTTCGGCGCATCCAACCTCGGCTATACGGTCCCGCAAAGCGCGCCGCGAACCATCGGTCCGTTCCTGTGGACTGATACCGAGATTCAGATCATGGTTTCCGCGGTGGTGATCACCGCGCTGCTCTACGTGATCATCGTGCACACCCGCTTCGGGAAATCATTGCGCGCGGTCTCCCAAAATCGTTCGCTGGCAAGGGTTTCCGGGATCAACGCCAATCGTGTTGCGGCGCTGACCTGGCTGCTTGCCGGGCTCATCGGCGGCTATGCCGGCTTCATACTGGCCGAGAGCGTCGGCACGTTCAGTCCGTATTCCGGGTTCAGCTTCTTTCTGATCACGCTGACAGCCGCCGTCGCCGGAGGCCTGGGAAGGGCGGTGGGGACGCTCGTGGGCGGCATCATCGTGGGCATCGCGCTCGAATTCTTCGGCGGGTACCTCAGCGCGAGCTACAACCTGGCGTTCGCCTTCGCGATCCTTTCGCTGGTCATCCTCGTCCGCCCCCGGGGGCTCTTCGTCGGCGGGAGGCGGAGCGTCTTCGAATGATCGACTACCTGGTCACGGTCCTCACCGAGGGTTCGATCTTCGCAATCATGGCGCTCGGACTCAACATCATCTGGGGCTGGTCCGGAGACTTCGACCTTGCGTTCTACGGGTACGTCGCGCTCGGTGCGTACATGACGCTGGCGCTCACCATCGGACCCGCGACTCCGCCGACGACGTACATCCTGGGCCTGTCGCTCCCGTTCCCCATCGCGGTGGCGATCGCCATCGTCAGCGCGATGCTGCTCGCGCTCATCGTCGGGGCTATCGCGCTGCGGCACCTGCGGGGCATCTACTTTTCGATCGTCACCCTCGGCGCGGTGTACGTCCTGTACATCTTCACCGGTCAGTTCGTGCCGCTCTTCAACGGCTACAACGGACTCTCGGGTCTCTTCGATCCCATGGGCGATTTCTTCGGGCTCGACTTTTCGAGCTACTCGTTTTTCTATCTCGGCCTGTGCGTGGTCGTGCTCATCGGGGTGCTGCTCCTGGTGACGCGACTGAACGGCAGCCGGTTCGGAGTTGCACTGCGCAGCCTTCGCGAGGACGAGCGCGCCGCGGCAGCGTTCGGCCGCGACATCTACGTCATGAAGCTGAAGGCGTATGTCCTCGGCGCCGGACTTGGCGGATTGGGCGGCGCGCTCTTCGCCGGCTATCTCAGCGCGTTCAACCCGTCGGCGTGGTCACCGGTGGAAACGATCATCCTCTACGCGGCGATCCTGGTTGGCGGCCGGGGCAGCACGCGCGGTGTAGTCCTGGGCGTCGCCGTCATGGTGATGGGGCTCCAGGAGGCCACCCGTTACCTGCCCGAGATCGCCAACCAACCCAGCTTCGCCCCGGCCCTGCGTCTCATCCTCACCGGCATCATCCTGGTGCTGTTCATCCGCTTCCGGCCACAGGGCATCCTTCCCGAGCGCAGGTTGCGCGACCAGGACCCCGCCGGGAAGGGGGACGCCGCCGTTGTCGAGACCGCCGTCACCGGACCCACGCTCGACACCGGCGCGGCATGACCGCGTTGCTCGAGGTGCAGGACCTGCACAAGCATTTCGGTGGCGTCCAGGCGGTCGATGCATGCTCCTTCACGGCTGCCGAGGGCCAGATCACCGGCTTGATCGGCCCGAACGGCGCGGGCAAGAGCACCGCCATCGATCTCATCTCGGGATTCAAGATCCCCGACGCCGGCACAGTCCTTTTCGAGGGGAAGGAGGTGCAGGGCAAAACCCCGCACATCATTTCTCGAATGGGGCTGATCCGGACCTTTCAAAGCCCGCGCGAGTGGCCCGGTTTGAGCGTGCTCGAGAACCTCATCCTCGCCTGCTTCGAGCCGCGTCGCGAGCGGTTCTGGCGATCACTCTGGGGTCCGTCGCGCGCCGAGAAGGAGCGCGCCAACGAGCAGCTGACCACAGCCCGGGCGGTGCTCGATGAGTTCGGCCTGTTCCAGCTCCGCAACGAGCGCGCGGGCAACCTCAGCGGTGGGCAGAAACGCCTCCTCGAGTTCGCGCGGATTCGCATGGCCGAGCCGCGGCTGGTCATCCTCGATGAACCGATGGGTGGAGTCAACCCGGTCCTCGGCGAGCGCATGGCGTCCGCGGTGCTCGGTTTCATCACCGCGGGCACGTCGGTGGTCATCGTCGAACACAACCTCCCGTTCATCGAGCGGGTGACGGACCAGGTGGTCGTGATGGCTGAGGGCCGAGTGATCGCCGAGGGACCATTCGACCAGCTCCGGGGCAACCCGGCTGTCGTCGACGCGTATCTCGGGGAGATGCCTAGCTATGACGACGCTGACGCCTGACGCCGCTCCGGCGGGAACGGCGGTGGTCGCTGCTCTCGACGTGGTCGGTCTGACCGCGGGGTACGGCGGCCCCCCGATTGTCGAGAACGTAAGCATTCGCGCTCACCGCGGTGCCATCACCGCCATCGTCGGCCCCAACGGAGCCGGCAAATCCACCCTGCTGAAGGCCATCGCCGGGGTGATCACCGCGAAAGCGGGCACCGTTGCGGTGGAAGGCAAGGACGCCACCGGCCTGCCCTCGGAAAAGCTGGTGCGTCGTGGCATCGCGTACGTTCCCCAGGTGGCCAATGTCTTCCCGCAACTCACCGTCCAGGAGAACCTCGAGATGGGTGGGTACAGCCGCAGGCACGGGCTGCATGAGCGTACCGAGGAGTTGTACGAGCTCTTTCCCGATCTCAAGCTGGCCCATCGCCGCCATGCGGAGACACTCAGTGGCGGACAGCGCACCATGCTCGCGATGGCCCGCGGCCTCATGGTGGATCCGGCAGTGCTCATGCTCGACGAGCCGTCGGCCGGCCTCTCACCGAAGTTCCAGGGGGCGGTGTGGGAGCGCATCGAACAGGTCCGAGCCACCAACGTCGCTGTGGTCGTTGTGGAGCAGAACACCCGCGAGACACTGCGTCATGCGCAGTGGGCGTATGTGCTGGTGCTCGGCCGGAACCGTCTGGACGGCACAGGCCGAGACCTGCTGCACAACGACGAGGTCGTGAAGCTGTACATCGGCGTGCTGACGTAGGAACGCTGTCGATGGAGTCGCCCCGTCTGCCGCCGACGTCGCAGGGCCCGCTTGCCGGGGTGCGCATCCTCGACCTCTCGCGCATCCTCTCCGGACCCTTCGCCACCATGATCTTTGCCGACCTCGGTGCCGACGTCATCAAGCTCGAGAACCCACGCACGGGCGACGACACGAGAGAGTGGGCGCCCCCGTACCAGGGTGACCAGTCGGCGTACTTCCTGGCGGTGAACCGCAACAAGCGCGGCATCGCCGTCGACCTCAAGACCGAGCGGGGGCGCGACATCGCGCGGCGCCTTGCGGAACGCGCCGACGTTGTCGTGGAAAACTTCCGGCCGGGGACTGCGGGCCGGCTGGGGCTCGGATATGACGAGCTGGCTGCTCGCAATTCGCGGCTCATCTACGCATCGATCTCGGGTTTTGGCCAGACCGGTCCGTATTCGTCCGAGCCGGGCTACGACGCGATCGCCCAGGCGCTGGGCGGTCTCATGAGCGTCACCGGTGAGGCAGACGGGCCACCGGTCCGGGTTGGCAACTCCGCCGCCGACCTCGGCGCGTCGATGTGGGCTGCGATCGGCATCCTTGCCGCGCTCCACGCTCGTCACACCACCGGTCGCGGCGAGTGGATCGACATCTCGCTGCTCGACGGCCAGATCGCCTCACTGACCTACCTCGCGGGCGGGTACTTCGCCACCGGCGAGGTGCCGCGCCGGTATGGATCCGCACACCCGAGCATCGTTCCCTACCAGGCGATGCGAACGGCCGACGGCCATCTCATGGTCGCGGTGGGCAACGACACACTGTGGCAGCGCTTCGCGGGGCTCGTCGGTCTCCCGGAACTGGCCGATGATCCACGCTTTGTCAGCAACCCGCAGCGCGTCGCCAATCGCGTGGAGCTGATCCAGCTCATCGAAGCCGCCCTTGCAGCCAAAGGGTCGGCCGCCTGGGCCGAGGAGTTGTCGCGCGTCGGCATTCCGGCGGGCGCCATCAACAGCATCGACGCGGCGCTCGCCCATCCCCAGGTGCAGGCGCGCGACATGGTGCTCACAGTCGAGCACCCCACCGCTGGACCACTGCGCATGGCCGGCTCCCCGATCAAGCTCTCGGAGTACACGACCACCGTGCGACGTCCGCCGCCGACGCTGGGGGAGCACACCGGCGAAGTCCTCCGGGAACTCGGATATACGGCCGCTGACATCGAGACAATGCGCCGGGAAGGAGTCATCCGGTGAGCGCAAGGGTGCAGCCGCCGGTTTTCTCAACTGGATGAGCAACGGGATGCGCGGCCGATGAGCGACCTCGCAACGGAGCTGCGCTCGGCCATCGCAGGGGATGTGCGCACTGATGCGTACTCACGTCACCTCTTCTCGAGGGACGCGAGCATGTACAGCATCGAGCCGATCGCGGTTGTCTTTCCAAGCGATGCGGCCGACGTTACCGCGGCAGTGGCCGTTTGCGCTCGTCGTCGAGTGCCGATGCTGCCGCGCGGTGCAGGCACGAGCCTCGCCGGCCAGACCGTCGGGCGCGCCGTGATCATCGACACATCTCGCCACATGGATCACATCGTGGAGCTGGACGCTGACGGGCGTAAGGCCCGGGTGCAGCCCGGGGTCGTGCAGGACGATCTGAATCGCGCGGCGCGGCGGCACGGCCTGCTCTTCGGGCCGGATACCTCAACCAGCAACCGGGCGACGATCGGCGGGATGATCGGCAACAATTCCGCAGGAAGCGGCTCGGTGGTCCACGGCATGACCATCGATCACGTCGAGTCGCTGCGGGTGGTGTTGAGCGATGCCAGCACCGCCACCTTCGCGCCGGTCGACGACTCCGCACTCACGCACAAGGCAGTCGCGGACACCCTCGAAGGGCGGATCTACTCACGGCTCCCGGCACTCGTCGATGAGCACCGCGCTGCGATTGCCACGGGGTTTCCGCAGTACTGGCGCCGCGCGGGCGGCTATCGACTCGACCGTCTCGCCGGCGACACCCCGTTCAATCTGGCCCGCTTTGTGGTCGGGTCGGAGGGAACCCTGGTGATCATCACCGAGGCGACTGTCCGGCTTGTTCCTCTTCCCGCTGCCAAGGCCATTGCCGTCGGTCACTTCCGATCCGTGGCCGACGCCATCGCGGCCACCGAGGACGCATTGAGCGCGCAGCCCAGTGCTGTGGAGCTCATCGACCGCACCATTCTTGAACTCTCCCGGCAGAAGATCGAATACGCCGCACTCGGCTCCATCCTCGAGGGCGATCCTGGTGCGCTGCTCTTCGTCAGCTTTGACGGGAACAGTGCGGCCGAGGCGTCAGCGGGCGTGGAGCGGCTCGCAGAACTCTGGCAGCGTCACGGCCACGGCTATCACACACTTCGGGCGACGAGTCCGGCGCAGCAGGCTGCATTGCTCAAGGTCCGTTCGGCCGGACTCGGGCTGCTGATGGCCGCCAGCGAGGGCACGCGCCGGCCGGTGGCATTCATCGAGGACACAGCTGTCGATCCCGCGCGCCTGCCGGAATATGTCAGGCGGTTCAGCGCGGTGCTCGAGCGACATGGGCTGGTCGCCGGCTTCTACGGTCATTGCTCCGTCGGCTGCCTGCACATCCGTCCGTTCATGGATCTCACCCAGGCCGCTCAGGTAGCCACGATGAGCACCGTGGCCGCGGAAATTCGTGACCTCGTCAGTGAATTCGGCGGCGCCAATTCCAGCGAGCACGGCGACGGGCTCGCTCGCAGCGAGTTCAACCGCATCATCTTTGGTGACGCCCTCTACGACGCCATGTGCGAGGTGAAGCGGCTCTTCGACCCGCACTCGTTGATGAATCCGGGGAAGATTGTCGACGCGCCGCCGATGACCGAGAACATCCGCGACGTCGCGCTCACTCCGGCCTTCGCGCTGACCACCCGGCTCTCGTTCGCGAGTACCGACGGCATGCGCGGTGCGGCTGATCGTTGTATGAACATCGGGGTCTGTCGCAAAGGTTCGACAGGCGTGATGTGTCCGTCGTACATGGCCACTCGGGAGGAGGAGCACAGCACCCGCGGCCGTGCCAATGCGCTGGTGCACGCGCTGTCGCAACCGGATCCACAGTCCGCCCTTGGCGACGACAGGCTGCACGACATTCTCGATCTCTGCCTGGAGTGCAAAGCGTGCAAGAGCGAGTGTCCGCTCGGCGTCGACATGGCTTCGATGAAGAGCGAGTTTCTCTTTCAGTACCAGGGAATTCACGGCGTCCCGGCGCGCGCACGGTTCTTCGCCGCCGCACGCCGGCTCAACCGGCTCGGATCGGCGTTCGCGCCCTTCTCGAACCTTGTCTCATCACTTCCGGGGTCGCGAGCGCTCCTGGAGCGGACGCTCGGAGTGACCCGGAGAAGGCCACTGCCCCGATTCCACCGGCGCACATTGCTCCGCTGGTATGCGGGACCGAGACGTCGACGCCCGGCATCACTTGGACGGCTGGTGATGCTCGCCGACTCCTTCACCACCTTCACCGAGCCGGGTGTGGGCATTGCCGCCGTTGAATTGCTCGAGATGGCAGGATGGCAGGTCGAGCTGATCGGCGATCGCTGTTGCGGACGGGCCGCCATCTCCAAGGGGCGCCTTGACGAAGCCGCTCGCCAGGCGCACGCGATGACCGCGCGTCTGGCCGGCCTGGCGCGGGAAGGAGTCCCCATCGTCGGCGTCGAACCCTCCTGCATCCTCACGCTCACCGAGGAACACCTCGCGCTGCAGCCGGACAGCGACGATGCGAAGGTGGTGGCGGCCCAGGTGCGTCTTGTCGACGAATTGATTCTCGATGCCATTGACGCCGGACACCTCCGTATGGACCCGGCATCACCGCTTGTCGGGCGGCGCTTTCTGTTCCACGGTCACTGCCATCAGAAGGCACTCGCGGGGACCGCCGCAACCGTCCGGATGCTGTCGCGGATCCCGGACGCTGAAGTGATCGAGGTTGACGCCGGTTGCTGTGGCATGGCGGGGTCGTTCGGGTTCGAAGCCGAGCACTACGACCTGTCGATGCAGATCGGCGAGATGCGCCTGTTTCCGGCGGTCAAGCAAGAGCACGCGGACACCGTGATTGCCGCGACAGGTGTGTCCTGTCGCCAGCAGATCGCGCACGGCACGGGGCGCCGGGCGATGCACCCGGCGGAGCTGATCAGGGCGGCGGTCCTCGAGCCGGCGGCGTCAAGCCTCGGCTGATCGCGGCAGTGATGCCGAGTGGATGCAGGGTCGATCCAACGCCCGCGAGGCGTGTGTCATCGTGCAGCTGACCTCCTTCAGCGAACACGAGGCGGCGCGAGTGACCTCGGAAGCTGTCGACTTCCAGATGCGCAGGCGGACCGGGCACCCGGATTTCCTCGACCTGCCATGGCATCTTCCCCTTGAGACCTGGCGGAGCGACCGCCTCGTCGACGTCCCTCGCGGGATCTCCCGGCACGTCGTCCGTTTTGTGCGATATGGCGAGGCGATCTACGCGCTCAAGGAGCTGCCGCATCGTCTCGCCGAGCGCGAATACCGGCTGCTCGCCGAACTCGACCGGCTCTTCATCCCGGTGGTGGAGGTGGCGGCACTGGTGACCGGCCGCCAGGTCGGCCCACGGCGCGGCCTGGACGACTACGGGCTCGAAGCAGTCCTGATCACCCGGCACCTCGATTTCTCCCTGCCGTACCGTCGAGTTCTCGGAGCGACGGGCGCGGACTCGGCCCTCGGTGACCGCCTGCTGGACGGCCTTGTGAATCTCCTGGTTCGACTCCATGTCGCCGGCTTCTTCTGGGGTGACTGCTCGCTGTCCAATACGCTCTTCCGCCGTGATGCCGGCGAGCTCGGCGCATACGTGGTGGACACGGAGACGGGCGAGCTCCATCCCCAGCTCAGCGATGGACAGCGCCTCCAGGACGTGATGGTGGCCGAGGAGAACATCGTCGGGGAGCTGCTCGACGTCACGGCAGAGGGCCTCGTCCATCACATGGACCCGGTCGGAGCGGCCGAGGAGCTGCGACGGCGGTACGACGGGCTCTGGTCCGAGCTCGTCCGGGAGGTCGCCTTCGCCCCCGACCAGCGCTACCGGATCGAGGAGCGCCTGCAGCGGCTCAACGCGCTCGGGTTCGACGTCGAGGAGGTCGAGGTCAGCGCGCAGGCTGGCGAGTACCACATGCGCCTCCAGCCTCGGGTCGTCGAGCCGGGGCATCACGTTCGCACCCTCCAGGCGCTCACCGGACTCGAGGTGCAGGAGAACCAGGCACGCCGGCTGCTCGGTGACATCGCACGCTACCGGACCGAGCTCGAGGCCTCCACAGGCGGTCCGGTCTCAGAAAGGTATGCCGCGCGCCGCTGGCTGGTCGACGTCTTCGAACCCACGATTGCCGCAGTCCCGGAGGAGCTCAGCGGCCGGCTCGAGCCGGCAGAGCTCTTCCACCAGGTGCTCGACCATCGTTGGTATCTCTCTGAAGCCGCCGGTCACGACGTCGGTCTGAGCGAAGCGGTCAAATCCTTTGTCGACACCGTGCTTCCACGCGCCACCGTGCCGGGTCTGGCAGACACCATCGTCGACGAGGACTGAGCGGTTTCGCCGCGAGGGCCTGACACCGCGTCTGGCGGTGACGATGCCCCATCGGAGAACGCGGCGTGGGGGACCGGCGGGTAGCCTGGATCTGTGCCTCACCGCCCGTCGCCCGTTCGAACCATCACTGTCTTTGCCCTCACGGTGTGCGTTGCGGTCGTGATTCCGCTGGCGAGCCTCGAGATCTCGCTGCTGGTTTCGCCGGCGCAAGACGTCGAGGCTGCAGGACAGTCGCTCGCCCTCAGCGCCGGACCCTCGGCGACGACCTCCGGGCCCGGAACGCTCGAGCTGTTCGGACAATCGATCCCGACCACGCAGCTGTTCTCGGGTCCGATCCGGCCCCGGCTGCTGTGGGCTGAGGTGACCCATTACGATCAGCTGCTGCTCGCCCTGAAGCAGCCCCAACACGTGGGACAGGACCTGCGAAACGGGTGGAGCGCGTACTTCACGCGAGAACTGCTCGTCGCCGCACTGGTGGCCGCCATGCTTGCCGCACTGAGCCTGGCCCTGCTGCGCAGGCGGTGGCAGGTGATCGTAGCCGGCGTGGTGGTGGCGGGGGTGGTCACC
>PNBE01000168.1:0-3790 GCA_003135895.1 Candidatus Dormiibacterota bacterium | reverse complement strand
GCGTGCCGGCGCAGCCGGGACAGCTACGCCGCCGACATCGCCGCTGTGAACCACAGCCCGGTCGTCAATCTCGCCTGCACCAACGCCGCAATCGAGAATGGCCTCTTCGCGCCAGAGGCCATCAATGGCGCGCTGGTGCCATCGCAACTTGCGCGGTTGGAGGCGCTGCCCGGCGTCAAGACCGTGATCGTCAGCATCGGTGCCAATGAGATGCACTGGACGCAACTGATGCAACTCTGCCTGGCCTCGCCCCAATGCGATGACAACGCGTCGGCGGCGTGGTTCTCGCAGGCGCTTGACAGTTTCACGATCGACTACTACGACCTGCTCCAGCGCCTGGCCGCACTGCGGGGATTGCCGCGAGTCATCGTCAACGAGTACTACGATCCGCTTCCAGTGAAGCCGGTATGCACCGGCCAGCCCGCGATCACCGCCGCGAAGTCTGCGGTGCTCCTCGACCGGTTGACCACCTTCAACAACGTGCTTGCCGACGGTGCCGCGAGCTTTGGCTTCGAGGCGGTCGCGCCGAGCTTCGTCGGTCATGAGCTCTGCGCACCGCAGTCGTTCGTACAGGGTTTCAATGACCCCGCTCCACTGCATCCCACAGCGGCCGGGGAGATCGCCATCGCGCTGGCCGACGAGCAGGCGCTGTTGTTGAATCCGGCGCCGCCACGGCCCACGGGTGCGGCGACACCGAGTCCCTCGTAAGCTACGACGCGACGGCGGGGCGAGGATCGTGTCCCACGTCGCCCTTCGCCGGGAATCCCACCGAGGTAGACGCTTATGGCTGCACCGCTCGAGGCCTTCGACTATCACGGAGCACTCGTGGTCATCGAATCCGACGCCGGCGAGATCGTGTTCATCCATCCGGCGGGTGGCACGAATGCTGCACCGGTCTCGCTGCCGAGCAATCCGTGCGCGTCCGGCGAGTCACCCGTGGCGGGGGCGGTGCGGATGGCGCGGGAGATGACCGGGTTGGATGTGGCAATCGTGCGCGAGTTCACCACGTTCATTCAGCAGGGCACTCCGACCGGCACGATGTGCGCCCACGGGTACCTGGCCCGCGTCACCGGCGGATCCCTGCGCGATCCCGGGCCCGAGGGGCCGGTGCGCGCGTATCCGGTCGATTCGCTCCCCACGATCATCCCGATCCGGGTAGCGAACCAGCGGGTGCTCGAGGCCTACCTCGAGCAGCGCGGCCAGAGCTGAGCCTCATCGCCCTTCGGGCGGCGGGCCGGCGCCCGTATCGTGCTACCGGATGACTGAACGCACAGCCCCGGCACGAGCCGTGACGGCGGCAGGGTTCGCCGTCTTTCTGCTCCTCGGTGTCGTGATCGCGTCGTACGGGCCGTCGATCCCGCACATCACCCACCGGTTCAATCTGAGTGTCAGCGTCGCGGGTCTGATCGTCAGCGCGAACTTTCTTGGCGAGGTGATCGGGCTCATGGCGCTGGGACTCACACATGCGCGGTGGAGTCTTGGCGGGCGTCTCGCGGTCGGAACCTCGCTGTTCGGCGTCGGCCTTTTGGCAGCGTCGGCGGCACCGACATGGCCGCTGCTGCTGCTCGCGGTGTTCGCGCTCGGTGTCGGCGCCGGCGGGTTGGTGGTGCTGATCAACCTGTACTACGCAACACGCTTTGGGCGCCGAAGTCCGGCGATGCTGGGTCTGGTGAATACCGCGTATGGCGTCGGCACCTTCGTGGGCCCGGCGCTGATCGCCTTGACGCGTGGGTATTCGATCGTCTTTGCGGTCTGCGGCGTGGGCGTGCTCGCATGCATCGTCTTCTTGCGGCGGGCTGTGGACGAAGCTGCCACGCCGGAGCTGGCGCCTCCGGTCCTCAACGCCCGGACGCTGGGTCTCGTCGTCACCTTCGCGCTGATGCTCCTTGTGTACGAGGGACTCGAAGCCGGCATTGGCACGTGGGAGGCGACCGATCTCCTCAGCCTTGGCTGGTCAGCGCAATTCGCCGCGGGCGCGACATCGGTGTACTGGGGAGCATTCACGCTCGGCCGCGTCCTCACGGCACCTCTGGCGGTGCGCTGGTCGCCACAGCGAATCCTGGTGCCGGCATTCATGATCAGCACGCTGCTCTTGCTCGGCATTCGGGCGCAGATCTATCCGCCGTTGATGTTCGCACTCGTCGGCCTATGTGCAGCACCGATCTTTCCGGTGGTGGTGTCGTGGATGACAAGAGTGATTCCCAACGCAACCACGTTGGTGACCTACGCGATCCTCGGTGCCGTGATCGGAAGTGCGCTGCTCCCCGCCGCATTGGGTGGTCTGATCGGAATCGCCGGAGCCGTGCAGCTGCCACTCGGTGTGGCTGCGTGTGCGCTCGCGTCGCTCGGGATGGTGGGAGTCATCTCACTCCGGCTCCGGGGCTGAGATCAGGGCTCTGGCGCGGTGATCTCGATCGCAATCCACAGAATGGTGCTGCCCTCCTGCAGCGCGGCCAGCGCCGGGATGCCGTCGGTCACCTGACCGAAGATGTCGTACTTGCGCGCGATGCTGCTGCTGTCACCCTTGCTGATGAAGAATTGACTGCCGATCCTGGACGCGGACGTCCCGTACATGGCCACGGCGCCGAAAAGGTAGTTGCCCACCACCGGGTCTGAAGGCACGCTGTACCCGGGCCCTCCCGTGCCGGTTCCGGTGGGGTCGCCGGCCAGCGCAATCGGCGCAGTCGTGGGGCATGCGACGCCGACGGTCGCGGGACATACTTGATCGAACGTGAGCCCGTCGTAGAAGCCGTGCTGCGCGAGGTAGATGAAGTCACTGACCGCGCGTGGTGCGTACTCAGGTCGGAGGCGCACGGAGATGATCCCGCCAGTGGTGTCGATGTACGCGCAGTACCCGACGTTGCGTCCGAGAGCCAGCCGTGGTGTCTGGGCGAAGTGGCGCGGTGGACTTGCAACAGCGGTGTGACCGGCTGGTGCGGGACATGTAACGGCGGTCTGGATTGTCACGAGTCCAGGCGTCGCTTGCGTCGCCGCAGTCGAAGCGCAGCTGGTCAATAGAAGCAGCGTGACAACACTGCATGCAGCCAACGTTCGCGAGCGAACATATGCGATCCGGTGCAACTCTGTACGCCGGCGCACATAGAGAAGTGCCTTTAGTAGCTTCATCATCGGCCGTTAGTCTACGCGCGACATTGCGTTGGTGTCATATCGAGATCAAACTTGACATTGATGACAGATGCGCACAGTATCCGGCGTCGAGGGATAGGCGATACGCGTGGAGGCGATCAATGGGCGAGAGCCGGAATCGAAACGTGGTGGCACGCCATCGGCGTTGGGCCGTCGGCCTGTCATTAGCAGTCCCGCTGGCGTTAGCGGTATCCCAGTCGTGGGTCGCGCATGCGACCGCGCCCGTACAGAGTGCGTTCACACCCATCACACCGGTGCGAGCGCTCGACAGTCGTTTCGCCCCGAACCAGGCGTTCCATTTCTCTCCAAGCCACGAGACGGAGATATGGCAGGTGTCGGGAGCGAACAGCATCCCGTCGGGCGCCACCGCCATCGTTCTCAATCTCACGATCGTCAACACGACCGCGACGACGTTCGTGAGGATGTGGCCTGACCTCGCAACCCAGCCGAGCACGTCGAATCTGAACGTGCTCGCCGGGAAGACGACATCGACGACGGTTGTTGTCGGCTTGAGCGCCGGCGGTGCCATCGACATCTTCAACGCTGCCGGAAGCGGTGACATCATCCTGGATTACTTCGGCTACTACGCTGCGGTGATTCCGGGAGGACCGACGGGTCCGACAGGTGCCACGGGTCCGACGGG
>PNBE01000202.1 GCA_003135895.1 Candidatus Dormiibacterota bacterium | reverse complement strand
ATCAGCTGGGACGATCGCAAGCGCCGGACCGTCAGTGCGATGGCGACCGCTACTGCCCTCCTGCTCAGCGCCAGCGCGCTGGCGACGACGGCACACGCCGATTCACACCTCGTCTCCGTGATCGTGCGAGAGCAAGCAGGCCAGGGCGCGGCCGCGGATCAGCAGATCGCATCGCTCGGCGGCCGCATCCAGCAGCACATCGGACTGATCAACGCGGTCGTGGCGGATGTCCCCGCAAGCGCCGTCCCCGAACTCGAGACCTCCCCGGCCGTCGCCCAGGTCACGCTCAACGCCCCGGTCCAACTCCTGGGCGCCTCGTACGGCCTGCCGAGCGTCCCATACAGCGCCGCCGCCGACGTCAACTCCATGTACAACATCGAGGGGATGGACGGAGCCCACGCGTACTGGAACGCGGGCTACACGGGCCAGGGGGTCGGCGTCGCGCTCATTGACTCCGGCGTGACCCCCGTCGACGGGTTGAACACCGCAGGCAAGGTCGTCAACGGTCCCGACCTCTCCTTCGAATCGCAGGTGCCGTCGCTCCAGTATCTCGATACCTTCGGCCACGGCACACACATGGCCGGGATCATTGCCGGCCGCGACAGCGCAGTGACGTCGGTGAGCTCAAACGACACCACGCACTTCCTGGGCATGGCGCCTGACGCGCAGATCGTCAGCCTGAAAGTCGCCGACGCGCGGGGGCAGACGGATGTCTCACAGGTGCTCGCCGCCATCGACTGGGTGGTGCAGCATCAGAACGACCCCGGCATGAACATCCGCGTGCTCAACCTCTCCTACGGCACCGACAGCAACCAGAGCTACGTGCTCGATCCACTCGCGTATGCGGCCGAGCAGGCGTGGCTCCAGGGCATCGTGGTCGTCGTGGCTGCGGGCAACCAGGGCAACTGGTCCAACGGCCTCGACGATCCGGCGATTGATCCCTACGTCATCGCCGTCGGTGCATCCAACACCAACAACACCACCTCGGTGCGCTACCACCTGCCCGCGACCTTCACGAGCGAGGGTGACGGCACGCGCAACCCCGACCTCTCCGCCCCCGGCGTCCACATCGTGTCGCTGCGGGATCCCGGATCGTTCATCGACGATCAATTCGGCGCCACCGCAACTGTCAGCAATCGCTTCTTCCTCGGGAGCGGCNNGACCAGGTCAAGTCGCTGCTCGACACTCACACGCACTCCATGTACGGCCGGACGTCCCTCAAGGGCAGCGGCGAGCTGAACCTCGCGTCCGTGCTCACCGCGCCGACGCCGAACGTCCAGCAGACATGGCCCTCAGCCAACGGCACCGGTAGCCTTGAGGCATCGCGCGCTTCGCATCATGTCGTCGACGGAAACGGCAACACACTCACCGGCGAGCAGGACATCTTCGGCAACTCCCTCGACACACAGGCGCTGGCCACGGCCGAAGCGAACGGCGCGGCCTGGAACGGCGGGACGTTCAACGGGTCGTCGTGGTCCGGGTCATCGTGGTCCGGCGGCTCGTGGTCGGGGTCTTCCTGGGCCGGCTCGTCATGGTCAGGAGGGTCGTGGTCGGGCGCCTCATGGTCCGGCGCCTCGTGGTCCGGATCCTCGTGGTCGGGAGCCTCGTGGTCAGGGTCCTCCTGGTCCGGCTCGAGCTGGTCCGAATACGACTGGAGTTAGGTCCGCGACCCTCGTCCGACCGCTCGCCGGCATCGCCTCGCCACGTCGATGCCCGCAGCGCCGATAGCCCTGCTACCGCTTGGCAACAGGGCTGGCACGACGAGTTCGGATCAGCCTGAGGTCGGGGAGCATTCGGGCATGACCAACGAGGTCGATGACCCCGCGTCTGAAGGCGATCCCGGGCAGCCCACTTCGAGCCGGAGGGGACACCGCGTCCACTTCCTCACCGTGGTGCTCGTGGCACTGGCCGTCGTCCTCCTGATCGAGGTCGTCGCCCCGCTGCACAGCCTGCCGGCGCCACGTCAGATCCCGTGGTGGATCCTCATTGCGCTCTTCTGCGCGGCGGAGGTGTTCGTGGTCCACATCCAGTTCCGCCGCGACGCCCACTCCTTCTCGCTGAGTGAGCTGCCCCTGGTCGTCGGATTCTTCTTCGCACCGCCGCTGGTGGTGGTGCTCTCGATGGTGGCTGGGACCGCGATAGCACTATCGGTCCACCGGCGCCAGTCGCCGCTGAAGCTGGCCTTCAACCTCGCCAACTTCACGGTCGCCAACAGCGTCGCCGCGCTGCTGTTCATGCGCCTCGTCGACCACCACGACGCACTGAGCGCGATCAGCTTCTTCGGCGTGCTGGTGGCGATCCTTACCGGCGGCGTGCTCCAGTCATTGGTGATCCTGACCGCGATCTCCTTCTCCGAGGGCCGCGTCGATGCGGCCGGCATCGCCTCGACCTTCGGGTTCGCGCAGGCAGCCACCGTCGTCAACACATGTCTCGCGCTGATCGGCGTGCGCATCATCTGGGAGAGTCCAGCCGAGATCTGGCTGCTCGCGATCCCGACCGTGGGCTGCTTCATCGCCTACCGCTTCTACGTGGCCGAGCGTGAGAAGCGCGACCAGGTCGACTTCCTCTACCAGTCGAGCAAGCAGTTGCAGCGCACCGAAGCTGTGGACGACGCTGTTGCCACGCTGCTCACCAAATCGTGTGAGGTCTTCCGTGCGGAGCGTGCGGAGATCACCTTCCTCCCCACCCGCGAACGCGATGCCGTGGTGCGGACCACCGTCGACAAAGAGCAGACGACGGAGTTCATGACCCCGGTCACCCTCGATGACGTGGAACTCGCCTTTATGAGCAGGCTCCTGCTCGACTCGCCGCTGCTGCTCAGTGCGCACGGCAAGACCGACGGCGATCCCGGTGGCTTCCTGGAACGGCGCGGGCTGCGCGACGCCATGGCGGTGGTGCTGCGTGGCGAGAACAACATGGTGGGAACCATGCTCATCGCCAACCGCCTCGGTGAGGTCACGGGCTTCGACGACGAGGACCTGCGCCTGCTCGAGATGCTCGCCAACCAGACCGGCGTCATCCTCGAACGGGGACGGCTGCAGCACTCGCTGTCGCAGCTCACGGTGCTCCAGGAGCAGCTGCGGCACGAGGCGTCGCACGATCCGCTGACCGGCATGGCGAACCGCCTGCTGTTCGGGTCCCGTGTCGAGCAGGCCCTCGCGCAGACAGGGCAGCACGTCGGCGTGCTCTTCATCGACATCGATGACTTCAAGACCGTCAACGACAGCCTCGGCCATGCGGCCGGCGACGAGCTGCTCTGCGCCATCGCCGACCGCATCGGCGAGTGCCTTCGTCCGGGCGACATCGCCGCTCGGTTGGGTGGCGACGAGTTTGCCGTCCTGCTGATCGGCATCGACGAGCCCGCGACGGCAGTGCGAATCTCCGAGCGCGTCATCGAGGCGCTCCGCGAGCCATTCATCATCGCCGCCGAGGAGGTGCTGACGCACGCGAGCATCGGCATCGCGACCGCCGTCGACACGCAGTGCGACGGCCAGGAACTGCTCCAGAACGCTGACCTCGCGCTCTACACCGCGAAGAGCTCTGGCAAGTCTCGCTGGGAGCTGTTCGAGCCCGCGATGTATGCCGCCGTACAGCGCCGCCACCGGCTCAAGGCGGACCTGTACCACGCTGTGGAGTCAGTCGAATTCGAGCTCGTGTATCAACCGATCGTGCGCGTCTCGACCTGCTCGATCGTGGCGGCGGAAGCCCTGCTCCGGTGGCGGCATCCGACGCGCGGCACCGTGCTCCCGGACGACTTCATCAGCCTGGTCGAGGAGACGGGGTTGATCACGCAGGTGGGGGCGTGGGTGCTGCGCAGCGCCTGTGAGGAAGCGCGAGACTGGCCCGAGGTCGACGGCGCCGAGCCTGTCGCCGTCAGCGTCAACGTGGCCGTTCGCCAGCTGCGTGAACCCGATTTCGTCGACAGTGTTCGCACCGTCCTGCACGAGACCGGCCTCGAGGCAAGCCGCTTGATTCTCGAAGTGACCGAGGCCGACATCATCTACGACACCGAACCGATCATCGGCTGCCTCGACGCGCTCCGCGACCTCGGTGTGCGCATCGCGCTCGACGACTTCGGCACCGGTCATTCATCCCTGAGCCGCCTGCGCGACTTCCCGGTCGATATCCTGAAGATCGACCGGTCGTTCACCGCCTCGCTCTGCGGCCCCACGCAGTCGGTTGGCTTTGCTCATTCCGTGTTCAACTTCGGAGTCGGTCTCGGCCTCAGCGTGATCGCCGAAGGCGTGGAGACCGAGGAGTGCCTCCGCGAGCTCAACGATCTCGGGTGCGAGCTGGCGCAGGGATACCTCTTCGGACAACCGCTGTCGCCACTGGCGATGCGCAGGCTGCTCGAACACAACATCGCGGTGCCGACCGCTTCGACGCCGGTTGGGGCGGTGGCGGCCGGCGCGACGCCCCATACTCGCTGAGGCCACCCATCGGGCGGGTCGCCGAGGCGACGACCGACCGAGGCATCTACCCCTGATGGCATCAGCCTCGGAACTACACTGGCTCACATGGACTGGACACTCATCATCCAGGTGACCGCCGCAAGCGTGGCCGGGGTCGCGGTCGTCGCACTGGCGCTGGCGGTGCTGCTGCTGGCACGGCGCACCGGTCGTCTGAGCGCCGACATCCGGCGGCTGCTCGATCAGGACAGCGCCTTGCTCGAAACCGCCGGCGAGCAGGTGGCAGCGGTGCGAGCGCTCACCGAGGAAACGCACGAGGATCACACCATCGCTACCCAGCCCCTGCTCGTGCTTCTCGACGAGCCACCGATCGGGATTCGCGATCAGCCTTGGGCGGCGGTCCGGGTCCGCAACGTCGGGAATGGGCCGGCGCTCCACTTGGTTGTCTGGATGCTCGCCGGTGGCAGCTTGTACCGCTCGGCCGGCGCGGAGGTGCAGGGCTTCTCGGGCGCGCTCCATCTGGCATCCCGCGATATCTTCGAGCCCGGTCCCTTCCAGAACATGCTCTACGTTGGTCAGCAACACGGGTACCTCGACCCGGGCTCGGCCGTGGTCGGTGAACATCCCGGCGCCAACCTGGTCGCGTACTGCGGCGACCAGTTCGGCAACCGTTATCGATTCAACTTGCGCACCGCCGATCCTCCAGAAGTCTGGGAGCGCGGCACTGACGCGCCATCATGGGCGGGAGCCTGGGACCCTCGCCTCTCGTCAGGGGCATGGTCGCCCACTGTGATGACGCCCGTGCCGGAGGGAGACACGACGCAGCTGGTTGAGGCGTTGCATGACAGGCTGCACGCGCTGCAGGATGCTGCCGCAGCGGAGAGAGACGTCCACATCACCGGTCACGCCGGCACGACGTCCCAGACTCACTGAGGCCGGTGGCCTACTCGATGACCAGCTCGTAGTCTGGATTCAGGATGGCCAGCCGGTGTGACCAGGAGCCCACGATTCCCTCGACGATCAATCGAGCTCCCTGTTCGATCCCGGGAATCTTCGGACGTCCCTGAAAGACGAGCAGCAGGTTGCCGGTGTCGTCGGTCATCTCGCACTCCAGGTTCGTGGTTCCCTTTGCGGTCTGCACCCGCAGCGTTCGGATCCTTCC
>PNBE01000063.1 GCA_003135895.1 Candidatus Dormiibacterota bacterium | reverse complement strand
TCGGTGTAGCCCTCGCAGACGATGATCTCGTCGGATTTGATGACGTCGTCCTTGGCCCAGTTGAGCGCGTAGAGCGTGCGGCGCTTGGAGTAGATGGAGGTCTCGGGTGAGTTCTTGTACTTCGCTTCGACGCGACCATCCGGTCGAGGCGACGACCCGTAGGGCGGCGGCAGGACGCGACCGCCGACGGCGATCGCCTTGCCACCAGGATCGAAGATCGGGAAGATGATGCGCGCGCGAAGGGCGTCTTGACGACGATCGCCCTTGTTGACGAATCCCAGTCCGGTGTCGAGAAGTACCTTCTGAGTGAACTTCAGCCCCTTGGCCAGTCCGTCCCATTCGTCGGGGGCCCACCCGAGCTTGAACTGCCGAGCGATGTCACCGCCGATGCCGCGCGACTTGAGGTACTCCCGCGCCGGGCGGGCGTCCGGAGAGTTCAGGAGTCGCTCGTGGTACCAGGTGACGGCCTTCTCCATCGCGGCCATCGCCTCTTGGCGTTCCTTGCGGGCCGGTCCGGCGTTGGCGTCGTCGTGCAACTCGATTCCGGCGCGGTCGGCGAGCATTCGCAGGGCGTCCATGAAGTCCAAGTGCTGGATCTCGCGCACGAACGTGATCTGGTCACCGGACGCGCGACAGCCGAAGCAGTAGTAGCGGCCCTCTTCCGCGTTTACTGAGAAGGAGGGCGTCTTCTCGGCGTGGAACGGGCACAGCCCGGTCAGCTCGCGGCCCGCCCGATGGAGGGTAACGTACCCCCCGATGACCTCAACGAGATCAAGTCGCGACTTGACCTCCGCGACAGCGTCCCCAGCCATGGCCCGCCAGCCTCGCCCGCTCGCTAGCGGCTGAAGAACCAGCGGCGGCGCCTGCCCGCGACGTCCTGCGGGTCGGGAGCACCTGCCTCGAGCTCACCGATCCGCCGGTCGCGGTCGGCGAGGCGCCGATCCTTCTCAGCCTGAGCGGCCGCGTGCTCGGCGCGAGCGGTTTGCAGCTCGAGCTGGAGTTGCTTGACCAGGTTCTGGCGGGAGTTCAACTCGGCCTCGAAACGCTGGCGCTGCTCGGAGTAGATGCGCTGCTCCAGGGTCCGCTCCCAGCGGTCGAGGAGCCCGGCGACCAGCTCGCGCGGGTCGAGCGAGGTCATCGACGCCACGTCACGGCGGGGCTCATTCGAACCGACCTCGATCATCGATCCGGCCCGGCCGTGCGAGGTCTGCGCCTCGGCCGCGAGTTCCTCAGCGGGCGGCGGGACGACCTTGTCAGGCCAGGACGAAGACTGCGCCGTCCCGACGACATCGACGCTCGGTGTTGGATCGACTGCTGCTACGTGGTTCGCAGTCTCCGGTGGCGGCGGTGGGGCCGGNNTCCTCGCGACGCGACGGAACGTCGCCCGCTTCGACGCGCCGAAGGAGGATACCGAGCGGGAGATCCAACCGTTGCGCCACTTCCTCCACGGGAAGGTATGGCTCGGAACCGGGCGCGGTAATGGTGGCTGCGGGCATGGAAGTCTGCGGCCAGGACATCGCTACAAAGAGTAGGCGAAACGATCTACCGCGTGGGCCATCGCCAGTGATCCGTTACCGGTGACCTAGCGTCCTACGACCTCGATCGCGTACTTGGAGTTGTCGGTCAGCAGCACGATCCCGCCGCGTTGCTCGGTGATCACCGCACGTACCGGCGACGTCGCGAAGACATCCGGTGCGTCCTCGTGTTCGGTGACGGTACGGCGCACGGCATATGGCATTCCGGGTGTGGGCGGCGACAGCTCATCGCCCTCGACGACATGACCGTCGTCCAGCATCTCCGGACGTCCGCTTCGCGTCGCGATCTTGCGGATCCTGACGTGCTCGGTCACTCGGCGGCCGCCTCGCCGCTCAGCGGTCCCGCTCCACCCGCGCCAGACGGGCATGAGCAGCCGCCAGACGCGCTGCCGGGACCCGGAACGGTGAGCAGGAGACATAGTCGAGGCCCAGCTCCTCGCACAGCGCGATGGAGTCGGTGTCCCCACCGTGCTCGCCGCAGATACCGACGCTCAACGATGGACGGACCTCCCTGCCCTCCTCGACCGCGAAGCGCATCAGCCGCCCGACGCCGTCGCGATCGAGTGTCTCGAACGGATTGCGCGGCAGGACCTTGTCCTCGACGTAGCGAAGCAGGAACTTGCCCTCGGCATCGTCACGCGAGACACCAAAGGTCATCTGCGTGAGGTCGTTGGTGCCGAAGGAGAAGAAGTCCGCAGACTGCGCGATCTGTCCGGCAGTCAGCGCGGCGCGTGGCACCTCGATCATCGTGCCGACGAGGTAGGCCACCTTGGTCTTGGTTTCCTTGAAGACCTCCTGCGCCACGCGGTCGATCACCTCGCGAGTCCTGCGCAACTCTTCGAGCGTGCCGACCAGCGGCACCATGATCTCCGGGCGCACGTCCACGCGCTCCTTCTTGAGGCCCACCGCCGCCTCGATGATCGCGCGCGCCTGCATCTCGATGATCTCCGGAAAGAGCAGTCCGAGCCGGCAACCGCGAAGGCCGAGCATCGGGTTCTGTTCGTGGAGGTTCTGCACCGCGGCGAGCAGTTCCACCTTGGCGCGATACGACTTCTCGGGCTTGCCGAGCGTCTGTGCGCGCGTCACCTCGACCAGCAATTCCTCGAGGGACGGCAGGAATTCGTGCAGCGGTGGATCGATGAGCCGGATGATCACGGGCAGGCCGCGCATCGCCGCGAGAATCCCGCGGAAGTCGTCGCGCTGCATGGGGAGCAGCTTGGCCAGTTCGAGGCGGCGTTCCTTCTCGTCGGCGGCAAGAATCATCTTCTGCACGATGGGAAGACGTTCCTGCTGCATGAACATGTGCTCGGTGCGGCAGAGCCCGATGCCCTGCGCGCCGAATTCGCGAGCGCGCACCGCGTCGTGTGGGTAGTCGCCGTTCGCCCAGACCTCGAGGCGGCGGAACGAGTCCGCCCAGCGCAGCAGCTCCTCGAGCTCGCCGGAGATCTCGGCGTCGAGCATCGCCACCTGACCCTCGATGACGTTCCCAGTGGAACCGTCGATCGTGAAGGGCTCGCCTTCCTTGATCTTCTTGCCACCGGCGGTGAACTGGCGCTTGACCAGGTCGACCTGCACCGACTCGGCTCCGGCGACACAGGGCTTGCCCATCCCTCTGGCGACCACCGCCGCGTGCGAGGTGCGCCCACCGCGCGAGGTGAGGACCCCTTCAGCGGCGATCATGCCGTGGACGTCGTCGGGGTTGGTCTCGATCCGCACCAGGATGACCTTCTCGCCCTTCTTGGCCATCGCCTCGGCGCGGTCCGCGTCGAAGACCGCCTTGCCGTATGCGGCGCCGGGTGAGGCGGCGAGTCCGGTTGCGAGCACATGGACTTTGGCCTTCGGGTCGATGCGTCGATGGAGCAGTTGATCGACCTGTCCCGGCTCCACACGGAGGACGGCTTCGCGCTTGGTGATCAGGCGCTCGCGGACCATGTCGACGGCGATCTCCACCGCGGCCTCGGCGGTGCGCTTGCCGCCGCGCGTCTGGAGCATGTACAGCTTGCCGCGCTCGATGGTGAACTCCATGTCCTGGACATCGCGGTAGTGCTTCTCGAGCTTCCGNNATCGGTTTCGGCGTCCGGATGCCGGCGACGACGTCCTCGCCCTGCGCGTTGGTCAAGTACTCGCCATACAGCTTGCGTTCACCGGTCGACGGATCACGAGTGAATGCAACCCCTGTCCCGGAGTCGTCGCCCATGTTCCCGAACACCATCGACTGGACGTTGACAGCAGTGCCGAGGTCGTGAGGGATGCGGCTGTAGTTGCGATAGTCGGTTGCGCGCTTGCTGTTCCAGGACTCGAACACTGCGCCGATCGCCGCACGCAGCTGCTCCATCGGATCTTCGGGGAAGCCGGTGCGCGAGTGGCGCTTGACGATCGCGCGGTACTCGGTGATCAGCTCCTCGAGCGCGGGCGCGCTCAGGTCGGCGTCAGTCTTTGCCTTCTGGCGCTTCTTGAGCGCATCGAGAGCTTCCTCGAAGAGCTTGCCTTCGATTCCCAGGACGATCTTGCTGAACAGCTGGATGAACCGGCGATGGGCATCGAGCGCGAAACGCCGGTCCTTGGTGAGCGACGCGAGGCCCTCGAGCGTGGCCGAGTTGAGGCCGAGGTTGAGGACTGTGTCCATCATGCCGGGCATCGAGAATTTCGCGCCGCTGCGGACACTCACGAGGAGCGGATTGCGCGGATCGCCAAACCCTTTGCCGGTGGTCTTCTCGACAACCTTGAGCGCTTTCTCCACCTGCTCCCAAAGGCCGTCCGGGAACTTCGCCCCACGAGCGTAGAACGCATTGCATGCCTCGGTGGTGATCGTGAATCCGGGCGGCACCGGCAGACCTGCGCGAGTCATCTCGGCAACGCCGGCACCCTTGCCGCCGAGCAGGTCGCGCATCGAGGCGGTGCCCTCCTCGAAGCGATACACCCATTTGTGCGCGCGAGGCCGGACGGCCACGTTCCCCTTCGCCCCGCCGCGGGGTGCGGTGGTATATGACCGTGTTTTCGGCGACTTCGTGCCCCGGGTGCTTACCGCCATTCGCCAGCCCTCACGTGATGGTTGTGCGTGCTCGTAGGCGCCACGCAAGGCGTGAGCGTAGCATCGGGCCGCCGCGTGGCCGACGGACGCGCGCCGTGCCTCGCGCCGGGTTGACGAACTCGGTTAGTTCTTCTTGCCGGAGGGCTTCTTGGGCGCGTGATGCGCCCTGGCCTTCGACCACTCAGCCCGCTTGGGGCGGCCGGTGACCCCTGCCTTGCCCAGGGCAGGACCGAGGCGCGTCTTCATGAACTCGTCCTGGTCTTCCTGCGACTCCCAGACCTCGACCACGATCCACCCGCCGCCCTCGGTGGGACCGGCCATGTGGGTGTGCAGACCCGCGGGCCAGTCGCCCTCTCCCGAGTCCTGGTCGATCCCGAGCGACTGATTGACGCGTTCGTACGTCTCGGCGCCGAAGCCCTCGAACTCGAGGATCAAAATCTCAGCCATCTCTCTCTCCGTCTGGTGAACCGTGGCCCGATGCGCAGGGCCCGGGGATCATGGCAGACGGGGAGGGGTGCCTACACGATCAGCATCGCGTCGCCGAACTCGTGCCAGAGATAGCCGCATTCGCGAACCTCGACGTACGCGCGCTCGAGCAGGCTCTGGTCGAGCACCGCACCGAGCATGTCGAGGTGCGTTGCAGGGGGCTCGTGGAGGCCGGTAAGCAGGGCATCGACAACCCGCAGCGTCGTGCGCGGCGTGATCACCAATCGTGTCCAAGCGCTCATCGGACGCACATCGCCACGCTCGTCGGCCGCTGTCTCCAGGGTGCGGATGACGCTCGTGCCGACGGCGATCACCCGTCCGGCACTGTTGATTTGCGCGGCGGCCGCGTCACGGATTTCGAAGCGCTCCTCGATGAGTGGCTTCTGCAGATCGACGTCGTCGTCCTGGAAGGAACTGAGCCCGCAGTGCAACACGATATCCGTGACGTCGATGTGGTGCTGACGCAACTCACTCAGCAGTTCCCAGGTGAGATGACGTCCAGCCGACGGGGTCTCGACCGAACCGGGGACGCCCGCATATACGGTCTGGTAGTGCTCCAGCGGGACGGGATCGGGGACGTACGAATAGCGGATGGGCTCACCGTCGCTGAGCAGGGTGCGAATCGGATCGCCGCTCTCGACCGCCATCCGCCAGAGCAGCGGCGCGTCGGCGCGCGGTTCGAGGACGCGGAAACGAAGCCCGCCCGGAGCGCGAAGCGCCTCCCCCGGCTCGAGCGCGACATTGCGGTGCGGTGGGGCTGTCTCCACTGCGAGCGCATCCCATTCGCCGTCTCGCAACGCGCCCGGACGGAGTTGGACCGGCTGCGCGTTGGCGCGGTCGACGCGCAACGCCGCCGGTAGTGTCCGGCTCGAGTTGACGACCAGCAGATCGCCCGGAGCGAGGTGCTCGCCGAGACGTGCGACGGTGGTGTGGCTGATGCGGCCGGTGGCCCGTTCCACGACGCACAGTCGCGCCCCGTCGCGACGCATGCCACGAAGTTCGGCGGGCAGCGACGCGCGCAGCTCGCGCGGTGCGGCGATCACTGAAGGCTCGCCGCCTCAACCCTGTCGGCTTCCGGCCGACGCCCGGCAAAGAGGACGAGCACGCGCTCCGCGACATCGTCGGGCCGGAGCAGATCCTCCGGGTTGGCTTCCGGGTCGGCAGCCATGTGCATCGCGGTGTGCATGTCGCCGGGATCGACGCTGATGACCCGGACTTGGGTGTGCTGCAACTCCGCCGACCAGCTCCGGGTCAGCGCGTCGAGCGCTGCCTTGGAGGCGCTGTACAGACCGAGTCCCGCAAACCCGATCAATGCGGCGTCGGTACTGATGTTGAGGACGAGGCCACGGTTGCGCAGCAGCATCCCGCCGATCACCGCCTGGGTCAGGCGCAGCGGACCGAGGACGTTGGCCTGGAAGACATGCTCCAGGGCGCTCGATGGAGCGTCGGTGAGCTGCGGCAGGGGCAGCGGGCCCAGTTCGGCCGCATTGTTGACCAGGACGTCGACGCCGCCGAAGCGTTCCAGTGCGGTTGCGGCGAAGCGCTCCACATCGGTCGCATCGGAGATGTCGGCGAGAACTGCTAGCACCTCGACGCCGAGAGCACGGAGCTCCTCCGCCGCCGACTCGAGCGCTTCTCCCCCTCGTGCACAGATGGCGAGCGACGCGCCCTCCCGAGCAGACGCTCGGGCCAGCGCACGCCCCAGGCCTCGCGAAGCGCCGGTGATCATGACTGTGGTTCCGGAAAGGCTTCCCATGGCGTCAATCCTGCGCGTGCCGGCGGCCGAGCGCATCGGCAGCCACCGCATCGGTGTCGCTGCGAGGACTCACCACGCCGGGATGCTACCCGTCGTGTCCGCCGTTCGCTCGCTCGCGAGCTCGTTTCCGGCCGGCCTCGAGTTGATCGCGCAGCGCGGCGTGCAGGCCGTCGATGGGCACGCGCACCTGCGACATCCCGTCGCGCTCGCGGATGGTCACCGCGTGGTCGTTGAGCGAGTCGAAGTCGAAGGTGATCGCCAGCGGCGTGCCGATCTCGTCCTGGCGACGATAGCGGCGGCCGATGGCCTGGGTCTCGTCGTACATGGTCGAGAAATGGGGTCGCAGGTCGTGCTCGATACGGCGCGCGGGCTCGGTGAGGTCCGCCTTCTTGGAGAGCGGCAACACCGCGACCTGCACCGGGGCGACATCGGGATGCAGATGGAGCACCACACGCTTCTCGCCGCGCACCTCCTCCTCGTCGTACGCATCGACGAGCAGCGTGATGAAGATGCGGTCGGTGCTCACCGCCGGTTCGATCACGTAGGGGACGTAACGCTCGTTGGTCTCGGTGTCGAAGTAGGAAAGGTCGCGTCCGCTGTGTTCCATGTGGGTCTTCAGGTCGTAGTCGGTGCGATCAGCGACCCCTTCGAGCTCACCCCATCCGAAGGGGTACCGGTACTCGATGTCACTCGTTGCCGTGCTGTAGTGCGACAGCTCCTCCTTCGCGTGCGGGCGAAGACGGAGATTGGCCTTGCGCACCCCCAGCACATCCACGTGCCATCGGAAGCGTTCCGCGCACCAGTACTCATGCAGCTCGCGGTCGCTTCCGGGTTTGCAGAAGTACTCCATCTCCATCAGCTCGAACTCGCGCAGGCGAAAGACGAAGTTTCCGGGGGAGATCTCGTTGCGAAAAGCCTTTCCCTGCTGCGCGATCCCGAAGGGAAGGCGGCGGCGCGTCGAATTGACCACGTTCGCGAAGTTGACGAACATGCCCTGCGCGGTCTCCGGACGGAGCCAGATCTGCGCCGCGTCCTCTTCGACTGGACCGATGAAGGTCTTGAACATGAGGTTGAACTGCCGGGCCGGGGTGAGCGCTCCGCCGCACTCCGGGCAACCCGGCGCGTCGGGCGGCTTGCCGCGCGCGCGCCGTTCGTCGGCGAGATGGTCCTCACGCCAGCGCTTCTTGCATGGGCCGGTGCAGTCCACCAGTGGATCGGTGAAGCCGGCCACGTGGCCGCTGGCGACCCACACTTCGGGGTTCATGAGGATCGCGGTTTCGATGCCTTCGACATCATCGCGCAGCCCCACCATCGACTCCCACCAGCGGTCGCGGATGTTGCGGCGCAGCCGGACGCCGAGGGGACCGAAGTCGTACACGGCGTTGAGGCCGCCATAGATCTCGCTCGACGGGTACACGAACCCGCGCTGTTTGCACAGCGAGACGAGCTTCTCGATGACGTCCGGGTGCGTCTGGTCCTCTTGCGCCTTGTCCTGGGCCATGGCGGGTCAGTCTACCGGCACCCTCACGGCACCCCGTCCTTCGATCGCCCGGAGCACGTCGATCGAACGCAGCCGGCGGTCGAGATGGTGGGCAAGCTCGGACTCCACAATGCGCTCGAGCGTCTGGAGGGTGGCGGTGTCGAGCCGGAGCCGGAGCCAGAGCGCCTCGTCCCCCTCCGCCGCGGCACGCAGCACTTTGATGACGCGCACCCCGCACTCCACCGCCTCGGGGTCACCCGGCGCACAGCGCGAGCACAGCAATCCCCCGCCGGGAGCGCTGAACCAGGCCGCCTCCTCGGGAAGGCGGCGCTCGCAACTGACGCAGTCGACCAGCTGTGGCGCGTACCCGAGCCGATCCACCATGCGCCGTGCAAACCAGACGATCGCGGCGCGAGGATCCCGCTCCGGGTCGGCGCACGCCGTGAGCGCATTCGCCACAAGCGCGTAGATCTCGGGGTCGGCGTGGTGGCTCTCCAGGACGCGGTCGGTCAGCTCGGCACACAACGACGCGTATGCAGCACGCTGCGCGTCACTGCGCAGCGGGGTCGCAGCAACCGTCTCAGCCTGGGTCAGCACATCAAGCTCACCGCGCCCCCGCGCGAGTTGCATGCGGCTGCGCGTGAAGAGATCGGTGCGCGACGCGAGCCGGCTCTGACTCTTGCGCACGCCTCGAGCGATGACCCCGATCTTGCCGTGCTCGAGAGTCAGGACGGTGAGGATCCTGTCGGACTCTCCGTAGTCGATGCGGCGCAGGACGATTCCCTCGTCGCTGTAGGTCGGCATCCGACCATCATGCGCACTACTGGTGGCGAGCGTGCGCCGGCGACTCCTCCTGAGTGTCCCGGGCCTCCTGATCGCCGTCATGGTCGGCGGGACGGGTGCCCCGATCGCGCACCAGCGGGAATGGACTGGTGATGCGCACGGTTTGGATGCCCTGCCGGCGGATCGACTCGACGGTCAGCGTCGCGTTCCCCATCTGGATGGTTGCGCCGACCTTCGGGATCTCCCCGAGCTGCTCGTAGACGAGACCGCCGACGGTGTCCGCCTCCACGTCGGGGACCTCGAGATCGAGGGCCTCCTTCAGGTCGTCGACCGGGAACCGCGCGCTGACCACCACCTCGTGGTCGGAGACGATCTGCAACTCCTCGACCTCGCGCATGTCGTACTCGTCACGGATCGGACCGACGATCTCCTCGATGAGGTCCTCGAAGGTGACGATCCCCGCGGTACCGCCATGCTCGTCGACAACCACGGCGATGTGCACCTTGCGCACCTTCATCTCGCGCAGCAATTCGCCCACATGCTTCGCCTCTGGCGTGTAGTACGGCTCGCGCGCGATGGCCTTGAGCGGACGCTGGTCGTCCCCGATGACCCCGTGGCGCAGCAGGTCTTTCGCATAGACGATGCCGACGATGTTGTCGACGTTGTCCTCGTAGATGGGGATGCGTGAGAAACCATATTCGATGATCACCTTGATCACGTCGGCGATCGAGTCGGTCGCCTCCACGGCCACGACGTCGACGCGAGGAACCATGACCTCCCGCACCGTCTTGTCGGTCATCTCGAGGATCCCGTGGATCATCTCGCGCTCCTCCTGCTCGACGATCCCCTCCTGCTCGCCGACGTAGAGGAGCAGCTTCAACTCCTCCTCGGTCACGAACGGACCGCGCACGGTATGACCCCTGGTCGCGACGCGCACGATGAGCCGTGACATCAGACTCAGGCCGCCGACCAGCGGACGGAGCACCCGGGTCAGCATCTGCACCGGGCCGGCGAGCACCAGGGCGAAGCGTTCGTTGAACCGGAGCGCAAGCGACTTCGGCGCTATCTCGCAGAAGATCAGGACAACCACCGAGAGCACGATGGTGGCGACCGCCTGCGGGATGCGCTGCAGATTGTTGCTGATCAGCAGCGCCGTGGCGGTCGAGACCACGATGACCGCGACCGTGTTGAGGCTGAGGATGGTGGACAGATAGCCGTTCGGATCGGCGTGCAGGCGCGTCACCGTCCGGGCTCGCTTGTTGCCGTCCTCGGCAAGGCTGCGCATCCGGATCCGGCTCACGCTCGTCAACGACGTCTCCGCCGCGGCGGCGAAGGCCGCGATGACGAGGCCGAGGATGATGACGATGATGAGCGGGGTCATCGGCTCGGGGACGGCGGTTGGTCTGAGCCGCTCACCGGAACAGTTCGCTCACGCTCCGTCCTTCGTGGACGCGCACGATCGCCTCGGCGATCAGCGGCGCGACCGAGAGGATGCGGAGCTTGGGCGCGTCGTCAAAACTGTGACTGCCGTTGTGGTAGGGGATCGTGTCGGTGACGCAGATCTCGTCGATGGGCGCTGCATGCAGCCGCGCCACCGCGCCGTCACTCAGGACACCATGGGTGGCGACCACGTCGACGGATTTCGCGCCGCTGGCGAGGAGCGCGACAGCCGCGTTGACCAGCGTGCCGCCTGTGGAGATGAGGTCGTCGACGATCACGCAGACCGCGCCGTCGACGTCACCGATGACATTGACAACCTCGACGGTGTCGTCGCGCGGGCGGCGCTTGTCGATGACCGCGATGGGTGCGTCGAGGATGCGCGCGAGGTTGCGAGCGCGGTGCACACCACCGGTATCCGGTGATACGACGACGACGTCGTGCCCGTGGCGTTCGCGCACCCGCCGGGCAAGGATCTTGGTTGCGATCAGCGCATCAACCGGAATGTCGAAGAAGCCCTGGATCGCCTCGGCATGGAGGTCGACACAGATCACCCGGTTCGCCCCGGCGAGCTCGATGATGTTCGCCATCAGCTTCGCGCTGATCGGGTCTCGGGCCTGGGTCTTCTTCTCCTTCCGCTGGTACCCGTAATAGGGGATCACGGCGGTGATTCGCGACGCGGAGGCACGCCGCAGTGCGTCGAGGATGATGAACAGCTCGATCAGGTTGTCGTTGACCGGGTGGCAGGTCGGCTGCACGAGGAAGACGTCGTGGCCGCGAACCGACTCGCGAATCTTGACGTCGAACTCGCCGTCCGCGAAGCGCGTGATCTCACACTCGGCGAGCTTCACGCCGATCTCGCGCGCGATCCGCTCGCTCAGCTCCGGATTCCCGCTGCCCGAGAGCAGCAGCAGCTCGCCGTAGGGATTGGAGTCGGTCACGGATGCAGCGGCCGGCCGGCCGCCCACCCCTCGATGTTGCGCTGCCGGCTCCTGCCGACGGCCAGCGCGCCGGCGGGCACGTCGTGGTCGACGAACGAGCCCGCCCCCACGTAGGAGCCGTCCCCCAGGTGCACCGGCGCCACCAGCGTCGAGTTCGTGCCGACGAAGACCCCGTTCCCGATCGTGGTGCGGTGCTTCGCGGCGCCGTCGTAGTTGCAGGTGACGGTGCCGGCGCCGATGTTCACCGCTTCACCCACGTCGCTGTCGAGCACACAGGAGAAGTGGCTGATGCGAGTTCCGGCGCCCACGGTGCTGTTCTTGACCTCGGCATGCGTCCCCAACTCTACCCCGGACGCGAGCACGGTATTCGGACGGACCCGGCAGTACGAGCCCACCCGCACGCCGTCACCGAGCTCGCATTGGTCGAGATGCGCCGGACCGACGACCACCCCATCGCCCGCCCGGACGTCCGTGAGGATCGCCATGGGGCCGATCTCGCACCCGGAGCCGAGCACAGTGGCGCCGCGCAGGGTGGTCATGGCGTGAATGACGCTGTCCCGGCCCACGACCACCTGCGGATCGACGTACGCGCTCGCGGGATCCTCGAAGGTCACCCCCGCGAGCATGAGGGCATCGACGGTTCGGCGCCGGAGCACCGCCTCGGCAGCGGCGAGCTGACGGCGGTCGTTGATCCCCAGGACCTCGTCGGGGTCGGCGACGACCACCCCCTCGACCGGGCCGGTCAGGAGGGCGACGACGTCGGTCAGGTAGTACTCACTCTGAGCATTCGACGTGCTGAGACGGTCGAGTGCCGGCCAGAGCTGGGCGCCGTCGAAGACGTAGACCCCGGCGTTGCATTCCATCGGCACGGGTTCGCCTGGCGGAAGATCGGCCTCCTCGACGATGCGCAGGACGTGACCCTCGCCATCGCGGATCACGCGCCCCATGCCCGAAGGGTCGGCCGGCATCCCCAGGAGGAGCGTGCAGGCACGTGGGCTCGAGGCGTGTGCCGCGAGCAGACGCTGGAGCGTCTCGGGCCGGAGGAGCGGCGCGTCGCCATGAACGACCAGGACCGGGCCTGCACCGCGCAGCGTCTCGGGAATGCTTCGCAACGCATCGCCGGTACCGAGCGGCGCCTCCTGCTCAACACAGATGGCGCTGTCCCCGAGGATGTCGCGCACCGCGGTGTCGCCGCGCGCGAGCACCACGACTGGAGCACTCCCGGTGGCGGTTCGGACCGCGTCGACCACATAGAGAAGGAGGGGGCGACCGCCAAGCGGATGAAGGACTTTGGGGAGAGCGCTGCGCATCCGCTTGCCCTGCCCCGCGGCGAGGATCACCGCGTGGGGCCCATCACCCATGTGCTCGCGAGTATACGGGCTCGCCGGAGCCGGGCTGCGAGGCGGCCTCCTTAGGATGGAGGCCGTGCAGTCCTCGATGCTCGATATCGACGGGCCGGTCTACCTCGCCGATTTCGGTGGCGATGGGCCGGTGATGCTGCTCGTCCACGGCCTCGGCGGGGCACACCTGAACTGGATGGCGGTGGCGCCGCAACTGGCGGCGCAACACCACGTCTACGCGCTCGATCTCCCTGGATTCGGACGGTCGCCGCTCGCCGGACGGCGCTCGACCATCGCCGCCAACGTCCAGTTGCTGACGCGAGCGATCACCAGGCTCTCCCCCAGCCCGATCGTTCTCATGGGCAACTCGATGGGCGGACTGCTCTCGATCGGCGCGGCGGCGCAACATCCAAACCTGGTCGACGCGCTGGTGCTCGTGGATCCGGCGGTTCCCGCGCCGGGCGGGGAGTTTCCACCCCGGCTCGACCGGGTGTCGCGGACGTTCATCGCGACGGCCTTCATGCCTCGATGGGGTGCCAGGCGGCTCAGTCGCGCTGTTGCGGCGCTCGGCCCGGACAGCCTGGTCCGCGAGACCATGCGCCTGGTCAGCGCCGACCCGACCCGGATCGAGCAGACGGTGCTCGACGCGCACATCGCCCTGGAGGCTGAACGACTTGCCGAGTCCGCGTGGCACGAATCCTTCTACGCCGCGACCCGCTCGCTGGTTGCGGCGCTCGCGCTGAAGCGGAGGGTTCTTCGCTGGGTGCAGGAGGTGGTCGCCCCGACGTTGCTCCTCCAGGGTGACCGCGACCGTCTTGTTCCCGTGGCCTCCGCTCGGCACATCGCAGCGCTTCGTCCCGACTGGGAGTACCACGAGTTCGCCGGCGCGGGCCACGTGCCCATGCTCGAGGTGCCCGGCGAGTTCGTGGAGGTTGTCACCGACTGGTTGACCCGGCAAGGTGCTGCTGTGGGACGAGACGTCGGGGCTGCGGCAGCCGGGTCGAAGGCCTGACGAAGTCGGCCGCGGGCCCGATCCCCGGGTAGGATCGACGTGCCGTTGGGGAGTCGCCAAGTGGTAAGGCAGCGGACTTTGGATCCGCCATCCGAAGGTTCGAATCCTTCCTCCCCAGCCAATTCGTGTGCAAGTTCGGCAGATAGGTCCCAAAAGGCCTTCGGCTGATGGGTTACACACCTTCGGTTGATGTGTCACACCTACTTCGGCTGATTTGTCAGGCTCCCACGCATGAGGGAGATGAGCGTGAC
>PNBE01000080.1 GCA_003135895.1 Candidatus Dormiibacterota bacterium | reverse complement strand
CGCCGGGAGATCTTCCGCCGCATAGATCGCGTCGACCGGGCAGGGATCGACGCATGCCCCGCAGTCGATGCACTCGTCGGGGTCGATGTAGAGCATGCGGTCATCGTCGGTTTCATGGATGCAATCGACGGGACACACCTCGACACATGACTTGTCCTTGACGTCCACGCACGTCTCGGAGATGACGTACGTCACCGGATCGGTCCTGTTTCAGTGGGTGTGTTCACGGTGGGCCGTGTGTTCCGCGACCTCCTCATGGAGCGCCGTGTAGGCATGGGAATCGAGACGAGCCAGAAGCGGCACATACGCGGTGTCCTCCTTCCAGAGATGCGTCGTGAGCAATGCCTCGAGGACGAAGAGGAGGCGCTGCGCCTCGAGTCGCGTACCAGGCTCGACATCGCCGTTCGCGGCGACACCGAGCTGCGCGATGATGTTGGCGATGGCCTGATGGTCGAGGGTCATGGTCTGCGTGGCACCGGCTCCGACCAGACGGTCAATCGCCGGGTAGATCGATGCCTCTTCTGCGGCGGCGTGCGGTAGCAGCTCGTTATTGAGGAAGTCGAGAACCGCGCGGACGCGCCCACGGGCGGCACGCTGGTCGAGTTCCGGAAAGACGGTCGCGAGTTCGCGAAGGTCGGTCAGGTGGGCCCGGATGGCGAAATGTTCGTCGGTGATGAGCTGCTCAACACTGCCCGGGGTTGCAGCACGGGCAGGCGGGGCGGCGTTGGGGCTGTCCATCTGCGTTGCCTCTTGGACCGGAGAATAAAAACTGTCTGTATAGTTTTTACCATGATATGTGGTGTAAAATCAAGCCCATGGCCCCCCGTGCCGGGCTGGTTCCGCCACCCCCGCCACCGCTCGACCAGCGAACCTACCGCGTCCTGAGTAGCGCGAGTCGGGTGCGCCTGTTGGAGGCGCTTCAGTCCGAAGGGCCACTCGAGGCCGACCAGCTCGCCGTCCGCCTCGGCTTGCACCTCAACACCGTCCGGGCACATCTCGATGTGCTACTCAACGCTCGGTTGGTCAGCGCCCAGACGCTGCCACCGACTGGGCCAGGCCGCCCTCGGCTCGCCTATGCGGCGACACGCGCCATCACTGAAGACCGACAGACCGGCTCATACCGCTTGCTCGCCCAGATCCTGGCCAGCTCACTCGAGGAGGGAGAGGATGGGCCACAACGAGCCGTGGCGGCAGGCCGTCGCGCTGGACAGGAGCTCGTCAACGACACACGACCGAACGCTGAAGGAATCGAAGGTCGTCGCGCCGGTGTGCTCGCCCTGCTTGACCGTCTTGGATTTGCGCCACGACCCGCTGGGAAGGGGGCGCGTGGGAAGACCGAGGTCATCGAACTGCATCAATGCCCCTTCCACGACCTCGCCGAAACCCGTTCCTCGATCGTGTGCTCGGCGCATCGCGGCCTCCTTCAGGGAGCCTGCGAGCAGCTGGGTGGTCGCCATGATTCGGTGCGGCTCATCCCGTTCGTCAAGCCTGGGCTGTGCGCTGTGCAGATTGATCGCACGTGAACTCCAGCGATCGGCATCCGATGAGTGGACTCCGGCCTCTCCGGCTCAGTCTCGGCAACGCGCCGCCATTCGACGTTCCGGCGCGATTTATCGCTTTAGGTGGGGCCGCGCTGGTCACGGCATGCATCCTCATCGCGGTGTGGGCCGACCAACTCGTCGGGCCGAACGGCTGGGCCACCCCTGAAGCCCTCGGCATCACCCATCTGCTGGCGCTCGGGTTCGTCACCGCCGTGATGACAGGAGTGCTGTATCAGATGCTTCCGGTGATCTTCGGTGCGCTTCCAGCGCCGCCGCGCGGTGCGCGGCTGACGTGGTGGTGTTTCCTCGTGTCGGTCGCTGGGTTCAGCACCACGCTGCTCACTGGTCGCGATGATCTCGCACCGATCGGAGGCATCGCCCTGGCGGCGACGATCATCGGGATCACCGCTCACGCGGGAACGGTCATGTGGCGTGCGACGCGTTGGAACGTCGTCGCCGCGTACGTCGCCGTCGCCCTCGCGTGCCTCGATGCGGTTGCCATCATGGGGGCCGTACTTGCGGTATCGCTGAACACCGGGACGCTGCACGATCCGCTGGCCCTGCTCGCACCCAAGATTCTGCTTGCCGTGGGAGGGTGGTTGGGCCTCGTTCTCGTCGGCGTCTCATACCAAGTGACTCCGCTCTTCAACGTGTCGAAAGCGCGTCCTCGGTGGGCATTGCCGGTCCTGTGCCTGCTCACCTGCGGCTCGTTGCTCGGCATCGTTGCGCTGGTGCTGAATCTCCCGGCTCCCGTGCGTGTCGCCACGGGCACGCTATATGTGGTCGGCGCCGCCTTGTATGCCGCTGACGTTATCCGCATGGTCCGCGCCCGCGGTCAGCGTGCTGCCGCCGTCGGGATTACACCTGTGGGGCAGATCGCTGCCGCGACGGTCTTTCTCGTCTCGGCCATCGCAGGCCTGCCTGCGGTTGCTGGTGTGCAGCCGTGGCCGCAGGTCGCCGTGACCAGCGCGCTGCTCGGCTGGGCGCCACTGGCGATCTCGGCGAACGGTGCCCGCATCATCCCGTTTCTCGCGTGGACGCGCGGCGGCATCCCTGGGGCGGCACCGCTTGCCGCCGATCGCATACCCATCGCAGCCGGTGTCGGGCAGCTGGCGCTTCTGGCGGTCGGCTGGCTGCTGCTCGAGGTGGGCATCCTCACACGGGCGGGAGAGGCCGCTCGCTTCGGGGCTCTTCTCATCCTGATGGGAGCCCTCGCCTTTCCACTCCTGATCCGCCTCGCGGTGAGCGGCAGGCTCTTGCACTGGCGTTCAGACTCGGCCACTGAGGTGATGCGCTGCGCAGGGTCATCGGCTGGGGGGCCGATGTGATGTCGGATCTCACAGATCGGCTTGCGCGCGTCGTTCGCGAGGCGTGTGTGCGCGCCGCGCTGGATGCATACGAGCAGGCTGGGGTGAGCGGCTTGTGCGTCGAGGGTCGCTGGGAGCTGGCGGTTGACGCGATGCGCTCACTCGATCTGGACGCCGTTATCCAAGAGCACCCAGAAGTCGGAATGCGGGAGGCACCGTGATGGCAGTGGTTCTAAATAGACGCGACTCGTCACGCCGTGCGCGGAGGGTGGATGCCACTGCAACGCCGGCAGCTGCCAATGCACCTAGAGATCACGGACCGCGGCCAACGAAATCGACGACCTCGTCGTCACCGCGCGTCAGGCGTGGGATGCGCTCAAGGCTGCCGAGCGAGCTGGCACAGCCAAACCGGGCCTCGTGTCCGAGAGCGCGGCAGAGCAGGAGCTTGACATCCTGATGCTCGAGCTGGTCTACCGAGTCGAGCGGGTCCGTGCCCTCGGCTACTGCGCGGGGTGGTTGGGGCAGCCTGACGGGTCAATCGAGAAGCGGCTGCTGGCCCACCTTGCGGCGCACGGCGATCTGCCGAAGGCACGCCAACCGAGCGCACACTCTGATGTACCGGCCAGCGTCATCGAAGTGTGGCCGTTTTGGTGATGCCGCCGAGCACTACCGTAGTCAGTTCGATGACGCCGACGAGGGCTGCGCGTGGCACACGCCGCGTACCGGTGAGTGCCTCGGGTAGCCTAACTGTTGCCGCATCACTGGGATGGGCGCGGCGCATGCACTCCGTTGGGCAGACGATGGTGCCCGCGGGTGAGAGGCCGCCCAACGGATCGCACGGCGGGGCGCACGTCAGGCTGCTTTACCTATTGCCTCAGTGTCGTCGCCATTCCTGCTCCCAGGCGNNATGAGTTTCAATGAGGAGGATCGTGTTGAGGCGCGACTTCGCGGTCATGGATGGCGAAGCCTCGCGCGGGCACAGACGGTGCGCTGCTACCTGGCAAGCACTTGGATCGAAGCGCCCGTCACCGACGTGAACGATGAGACCCGATATGTACGTATCGCACACCCGGTCGCGACTCGGGGGATACGACACTTCATCCTCGAT
>PNBE01000097.1 GCA_003135895.1 Candidatus Dormiibacterota bacterium | reverse complement strand
CCACTTGTAGTCGAAGCGTCCGGATCGAGCATTCGCCACGCCGGCGTCGCCGCCTGCGGGAGCGACCGCGACAGCTGCGGCGTCGGGCCGGTCGAGCACCTCAGTCATGCGCAACCTCCCTGGCGTGTCCCGGCTCCGGCCAGTCGACGATCTTGCTCATCAGGAGCACGAGCTGCTCGAGGTCCGCGTCGCTCAAGGCGGCGAGTGCCTCGAGCGCCACCGTCTTGCGGGCTTCATCGAATCGATCGAGCATCCGCAGGCCGAGCTTGGTCGGGACGATGTGGATGATCCGTCGGTCCTCGGGGTCGCTCAGCCGCTCGGCGAACCCGAGCCGGATCATGCGGTCGACGAGCGCGCTCGCCGAGCTGAGCGCGCACTGCTGCATCCGCGCGATCTCATTCATGGTCGCCCCGGACGACGTCTCGGTCGCGGCCCGCAGCTGCTCGAGCGCGCCGACCTGATGCCAGGTGACGGCTCCGAACTCGCCCTTCAACTCCTCGGGAACGCTGGCCATCAGCCGGCGCTTGAGGCCACCGATGTACCCGAACAGCAGGTCGGCAAGCTCGTCGCGTGTGGCATGTCCGGAGCGGCCGCCCCGTTCAACTGCAGGTGCCTGGCTCAACACTGGCCTCGAGTGTTCGATGGGCGAATAGTTTCAGTGTAGAACTATTCGTCAGTCGATGTCAACTCGAAGCGGCGTCCCGGACGCGGCGCCGGAGCCGCGAGTGGCCGGTCAATTCCTGGGACGCTTTCGCGGCTGCGAGCTCCCCCGCCGCCGCCTCGAGCAGGCCGCCCACATCCTGCGAGTCGCTCGGGTACACAGCGATACCGGCGGAGGCACTGGCGCCAGACCTGCCGATGCCGAGGTCTCCGGACGTGTCCGCGGTGAATCGCTGCTGGATGCGCGCGGCCACGGCCCGGGCCTGGTCCCGATCTGCGCCCGGGAGCACGCAGACGAACTCGTCCGCGCCGAATCGGGCTGCGCTGTCCTCGCGCCGGAGGATGGATCGGAGCACGTTGGCGAAGGTTTCGAGCACCCGGTTGCCGGCGTCGTGCCCGGCGCGGTCGTTGAGGTCGCCGAAGCCGTCGATGTCGGCCATGATCAGTGCCAGGGTGCCCTCGCGCCGCGACGCACGGGCGACTTCCTTGTCGATCACGGCGAGCAGCTGCGGGCGTGTGGCCATCCCGGTGACGGCGTCGAGCAGTGCGCGTCCCATCTCTTCCTCATGGCGGCGTGCTCGCTCGATCGCTCGCGCCGCCTCATCGGCGAGCGCTTCGATGATCGGCGTGTCGGTCTCGACCCACGCGTGCTCCTGGCGTTCGGAGGTGAGCAGGATGGCGCCGATGGTCGTCCCATCGACTCGCAGTGGGGCACCGATCGCAGAACGGATGAATCCAAGCTTGGATCGCCGCAGCCGGACCCGGTTTGCCTCCCGAAGGCTTGCCTGGGCCATCGAGGCCGAAAGGGTCGTCGGCCACACCTCGGCTCGCTCGGCGACGAAGACGGCGCCTCCGAGCCCCTCGCCGGGAGCGAGCTCATACGCGGGGCCACCCGATCCCACACCGCCCGCGGAGAGGAATGCTCCGGGGGACTTCAGAAGCCCATCCGCCGGGTCATTGATCAACACCATCCCGGTCGAGGTATCGGGAAAGATCTCACGGCACGCCTCCAGGACCGCCGACGCGACCGAGGTCACATCGCGAGCGAGGCCGAGCTTGCGACCGAGGGTCGCGTACACGTGGCCACGTCGCGTCTCGGAGTCGAGTCGCTCGAGGCTGCGCTCGGCGGCGCCGACGGTGAGCAGCTTGGTGCCGATCATTCCAGCCACGGCCACCACGAGCGACGCGACTCCCGACGACGCGGGGGCTGTCGCCCAGAGCACCACGAAGATCGCTATCACGGTCCCGGCGGCGGCGATGGCGAACGGCCAGGGCGCCCGGGTCACCGATGCGATGCTCCGCGTCGACGCGGTCCGAGGCGCGTCGGTGTCCAGTCCGACCAGGATCGCCGTGAATGCGACGGCCGCGATCAGCGTGAAGTCAGGAAGTTGCGCGGCGGCGGCGCGCAACCCGACCGCCGCCACGACGGCGAGCGCGACCGCACCCACCACCGCGGCCGTCTGCCGGTGTGGCTCCCACGTCGAAGGGAGGCGGAGCAGGGTCACGCACACGCAGAGCGCCAGCGCGGCCATGAACGCGTCGAGAAGGCGGACGCCCGGACCGACGGGAAGCGTGAGCACCCTGACGGCCACGGCGATGCCGACGATTCCCGCCCCTGCCTGGCTGAAACGCCGAGACAAATGCAATCGAAGGTCCACCTGATCCCCCACCCGCTGATCCGACTCGGCCCCGGGCCACCGGCCCCGGCAACCATCGTCGGTACCGATCAATTGTGCCAGAAGATCCGCCAATAAACCTGTGATAGGCTGTGCGAACTGACGTTCGCCTCCAGGTCGCCGTTCTCGTTCCCAGCACCATGACGACACGTCTCCTTCATCTCGCCGACCTCCACCTCGACCGGGTGTTCGCCGCCATGGGCTGCCAGGGGGAGCTCGCGCGGCGGCGCCGTCAGGGGCTCCGCGAAGCGCTCACGAGTGCCGGACGCCTGGCCATGGAACAGCGCTGCACGGCGGTCACCATCGGCGGGGACCTCTACGAGCACGAACGCGCCGGCGTGGACACGGGCCGGTTCCTCGCAGAGACCTTCGCGTCGTGGCAGCCGATGCGGGTGCTCATCGCGCCAGGAAACCACGACGCGCTGCTCCCGGGCTCCCTGTACCGGCGCGTGGAGTGGCCCTCGAATGTGACGGTGTTCGGCAGCACGCAGTTCGAGCCCGTGGAGCTGGCCGACGGGGTCACCGTCTGGGGACTCGCGCATCGCGAGCCTGCCTGGCAGGGCGATCCGCTGGCCGGTTCGCCCGCCGCGTCGCGGCCCGGTGCTCATCTCGCGCTCTTCCACGGTGCCGAGCTCGGCACCCGACCCGAGGGAAAATCGATCCACGGTCCGTTCCATGCGGAGCGGATCCGCGCCGCCGGCTTTGCCGCCGCGCTCTGCGGTCACTATCACCGGCGGCGCCTCGACGCCAGCTCCGGGCTCCTCTACCCCGGGACCCCGGAACCGCTCGGCTTCGATGATCAAGGCGGGCGCGGCCCAGTGGTTGTCGAGGTGACCGACCGAGGCGACGTCCGTTTCAGCGCACACGACACCAACCGTTGGTCGGTGTTCACCGTCCAGTGCGACGCCGGCGAGTGCGGCTCCGTGGAGGCCGTGATCGACGAGGTCACCATGCACTGCGCGTCGACGGGTTTCAGCGACCCGGAGCGAACCATGATCCGTGTCGACCTCAGCGGCGCGATCGATGCCTCGGTGTCGCTGGACGCGTTCACTCTCGAGCTCGCGGTTCGAGAGCGCCTCAACCTCGCCACCGTCAAGGTGCGCGATCGCACGTCGCCGTTCATCGACCTCGAAGCGGCATTCCACGAGGAGAGCACCCGCGGGGCGTTCGTCCGGGCGGCAACGACCGCGGCAGAGGATGCGGACGCAGACGAAGCCCTGGTGCTCGAGGACGCGCTCCGCTACGGGTTGATGGCACTGTCCGGCGCCGAGGTCGGGTTGCGATGATTCTCGAGCGTCTCGAGATCACCGGTTTCGGCTGCCTTCACGACATCACCGCCGACCTGCACCCGCGGGTGACGGTCATCGCCGGGCGCAACGAGTCGGGCAAGTCGACGCTGCTGCGGGCGGTGCGCGGAGCGCTCTACGGCATCGATGCCGGCGGCCAGGGTCGCGCCGTCGATCGCAGTGACTGGGCTCGCTACGAGCCGTGGACTCGAGGGGGCTACGGGCTCGCCCTGACCTACAAGCTCGACGATGGCCGGCGCATCCGCGTTGCCCGCCGGCTCGACACGCGCGAGCAGTCGGTGCAGGTTCTCGAGCTGGGTGGATCGGAGCTGACCGACGAGTTGCGCAGCGGCCGCGCCGTGACGCCGGGGCGCTTTCATCTCGGCATCGACGAGGCGGTCTTCTGCGCCACCGCATGGCTCAGCGACGACGGCCTCCGCATCGACGCTCCCGAAAGCGCGCGCCAGCGCGCCGGGCAACTCCAGGAGGCCATCGAGCGACTCGCCGATACCCGCCGCGGGGTGACCGCCGCGCAGGCCCTGGTGCGCGTCCGCGAGGCGATGGACCGGGTCGGATCCGAGCGGCGAACCACGAGCCCACTCGGGGTCGCGACCTCCCGGCTTCGAGCCCTGGAACTCATCCTTGCGGACGCCCGCACCCGGCTGGCCGCCGTCGCCGTCGACCAGGAGCGCCTCGCCGCTCTTGACGCGACCCTGGTCGCCGAGACCGATCGCTGGGTCGAGGCCGAGCGCGCGCGGCTTTCGGCGCGGCTCTCCGACGTCGCCGACCGGCGCGTGCGCCTCGCAGAGATGGTGCGCGAGGCCAAGCTCCAGGCTGCGGAGATCGAGGCAACCGCGTCCTACGAGAGATTCCCCCTCGACGTCGAGACCGAGGTGACCACGCTCGGAGGTGAGCTGGCCCAGGCGAGGTCGAACGCCGAAGGCGCCGAATCACGCTGGCAGGCCGCGGTCGAACGCCTCCGCCCGATCCGCTCCCGCCGCGAGACGATCGCGTCCGGCGTCGCGGCA
>PNBE01000136.1:6073-31051 GCA_003135895.1 Candidatus Dormiibacterota bacterium | reverse complement strand
ATGATGACGCCGCCTTTCAGCATCTCTGCCAGTCCGCGCTTGACCCGCACACCGCCGGTGTGGGGCTCGTGTCCGTTGGCAGCCGTCTTGTCGCTCGTCATGTTCTCGCTCCTCGCCCGGCTCGCTGCGCCGGGAACGGGCTCATTCTAAGCGTTTCTCGCCGAGTTCTTCGCCTTGGATCTTGGTTGTGCTGCTGGTTTTGTTGCAGGTTTTGTGGTGCTTCTCGCGGCCGGTGTCACTGGCTTCGTTGCAGGTTTTGTGCTGGCCTTCGGGGCTGGTTTCGCGGCTGACCTCGAGGTGCCGAGCTTCTCGGTGTGCAGCTTGAGCGTCTCAACCGATCGCTGCAGGTTGCCGCGCACGATAGGTTCGGCTGCGCGGCCGAGCAGCCTACCGGCGATCCCACCGCCGAACTCGTACTCCATGTCGAAGGTGACCTGCGTCTTGTCGCCCTTGGGTTCGAACGCCCAGATGCCGATCTGCCTGAAGCCTTCGTTGGAGTGCCAGCCAATCGCTGTGTTCTCGGTCCACGTGGTGATGTCCACCACCGACGTCAGTGTCGTCGGACCGGCTCTCATACCCACATCGAAGCGCGCGCCCTTGCCATGCGTGACCTTGCCCGTCGGCTGCCACTTCACCAGGTCCTTCATGTACTTCGTGGTGTTGCGATAGTCGTCCACGTATGCGAACACTGTGGCCACGGGAGCGTTGATGGTCATGTCGATGGTAATGCGACCCATATACCTGGACTCCTGGGCGCGGCGGCACCGCGCGATAGCCTCAGTATGCGATTCCGGGCGGCACGATGTGGGATAGCTCTCGGGGCCCGCTGAGGCGGGTGGTATCATCCGGGCCGGGCGCCGGGAAGTAGCTCAGCCAGGTTAGAGTGCACGGTTCGGGACCGTGAGGTCGGGAGTTCGAATCTCCCCTTCCCGACGGTTTCGTTGCAGCGACATCCGCGGTCACGAGCTGCAGACGGACCGGTCGAGCCAGCCCGCGACGAAGACGTCAGCACCGGCGGGATCGGTGCCTGTGCAGTAGATGTCGTCGACAAGCAGCTGGCTGCCGTGGAGCACCACGATGAGGTCGTACTTTTCGGTTGTCGTTCCCGGGCCGAATCCCAGCGTCACGTGGACGACACCGCCCGTTGCCGTGGCCGCCGGGGTCACCGTCCTGGTGATCCATTCAGGATCCTGGCCACCGCCGATCGGGTCCGGCGCGCTCACCACGCCGTTGACGTCGCTTTTCAGCTGGGTGACAAGTCGCATGGTCAGCGGGCACGGCGCGAAGACGTCGGGCCCGGACGAACTGGCATCGCAGGTGGTGAACATCGCGTTGCCCGCACAGCTGGCGGGCGTGCAGGCGGGATAGAGCATGGACGCGACCACCCTCAGCTCATCGACAGTTGCGGCAGCGGTTGATGCTGGAGCCGGCGTTGGTGTCGCCGTAAGACTGAACGTGGGAGATACGGTCATCGAGCTGGTCGCGTCTGCGGTCGGACTCGGCGTCGATCCACACGAGACGAGCAGCGCAATCGCCAGTATCGGCGTGCACCGGGCGAACCGCCCGAGCAAGCTCACCCCACATTCCCACAGTTGGACATGACAGCAACCAGATAGCATTAACGGTTGCGGCCCCGTAGCTCAGTGGATAGAGCGGCGGTTTCCTAAACCGTGCGCGCAGGTTCGATTCCTGCCGGGGCCACCAACGTCGTATACGCGAGCACGCCGCCGAATCCAATCAGGCCCGCAGCGGCGACGCCATCGGTGACGCGGATCGCACGCCTGCTCATCGATCGACCCGCGAGTGCCACACCGGTTGCAAGCAGGCTGACCCACGTCAGACTTCCGATCGCGACGCCGGCCACCAGGAGGATGGCGGCACCGGTGGTGTGGACGAGCCCGGCAGAGGTTGCTGCTGCGAAGATCGCGCCCCACGACACGATGGTCGAGGGATTGGATGCGGTCCCACCCAGGGCGGTGAGAAACGCGCGACGCGGAGTCGCCACCTCGAACGGAGTCTCTCCGCCGACACGCACGCGGAGTGCGCTGTACAGCGTTCGCGCTCCGAGCCAGACAAGCACGATGGCACCGGCGAGGCCGAGCCCCAGGCGCACAGGATGGATGGTCAGGAGTGGAGTCGCACCGCCCGCTCCGGCGGCAGCGTACAACCCGTCAATCACCGCGATGCCCGCCCCGATGGCAACGCCGACTTTCCAGCCACTGCGGAGCGTCGATCTGATCAGAAACAGGGACATCGGGCCCAATTGCAACGCCACGAAGAAGCCGAGACCGAAACCGATGACCGCAGCGTTCATCGTTCAGAACTCTAGCGGTTGGCGTGACACTTCACGACACGTCTGCAGGGTTCGCACCGCCGATCCGCTTCCAGAAGATCAGCGTCCCGGTCAATCCGCCGTGAGGTTTGAGCGCGTAGTCTGGGATTTCGCCCGTCAACGTGAACCCCAGCCGCTGATAGAGACTCGCAGCACCGCCGTCGACAGCTGTATCGAGCACCAGCAGGGTTCGCCCCAGCTCGGCTGCAACCGTCTCCACCGCCTCCATCAACGAGGTCGCGATGCCCCGGCCGCGGTGGCTCGGACGGGTCATGAGCTTGGCGACCTCGGCCCGGTGGGGCTGGTTCCGCGGAAGATCAAGCAGGAGGGTCACCGTTCCAGCCAGCACGTCACCATCCCAGGCGCCGAGAACAACTCGTTGGTCGAGGGTCGCCGCAGCCAGAGCGTGATCCCAGTAGGCGTTCGCCGCCGCTGGCTTCAACGGGTGCATGAAGCTGACCGAGCCGCCTTCGGCTACAACCTCGATCAGGATCTCGCTCAACATCGCCCGCGTCGTCAGTGACCTGCGCAACGGCGTGATCTCGATGTCCGCCATGGCGTGAAGTGTGCCCGCACGCCGACAGGTTCCGCACCCCGCGGTCGAACCCTAGATCGCTCCTGACCTTATCGCCTGATCAATCCAGGGGATGACGTTATCGAGCATCTGATCGAGCGTGGTTGTTGCCTCGAAGCCGAGCACCCGCCTCGCCTTCTCAACCGAGGGGATCCTCCGCTGCACGTCGTGCTCGAACGGAGGGTCACTCACGTACCGGAACGGCACGTCATCGCCCTTGATCCGGTGCCAGATCTTCTCCGCGAGAGCAAGAACCGTCGTCGACTCGGCGGTGGAAAGATTGAAGTCATCGTTCAGCGCCGCGGGGCTCTCCATCGCGGTCACGATCCCCCTGGCGAGGTCTCCGGCGTATGTGTAGTGCCGGATCTGCGTCCCATCTCCGAGGATGTGCAAGGGGTCCTGCCCCTTGATGACCTTCTGCACGAGGTCGGGTACCACGTGACTCATCGCCAGCTTGACGTTGCCACTCAGGATCTCCACGTCCCCGAGCGCTCGGCCCTCGCCGACGCCGACGCAGTTGAACGGCCGGACGATGGTGTACGGCAGTGCGTGCTGACTGCGCGCGGCTCGCGCGAAATACTCGACCGCAAGCTTCTGGAATCCGTACGACGACCTGGGAGGTGGGATCATGAGTTCCTGCCCCTCCGCCGACGGCCAGGCCGTGGCCGACTCGAACACCATGGAAGAGCTCAGGTAGGTCACCTTCTGCAAGGTGCCGTCGCGATGCGCTCGAATGGCTGCATCACAGGTGGCCGCGAGGATCCGCTCGTTGGTGGCGAGCAGATCGTATGCGTAGGTATGGAAGTACGAGATCCCGCCGATCATCGCCGCGCCGGCGATCAGGTGCTCACAGCCGGCCAGCGCGTCGGTCATCAGACTCGAGTCGCGTGCGTCCCCGCCGATGAGCCGGTAGCTCGGATGGCCGTCGAAGGAGCGGACGATGTGCCCGTACTTTGATTCGTTGTCGACTCCCACGACTTCGTATCCGCGTTCGAGCAACTCCTCGATCACGTACCCGCCGATGAACCCGGCAGACCCGGTCACGAGGACTCGCGTCACGTCCCGGCCCCGGGACGGCGACCGGCGACGGCATTGCCGCGATCCGCGAGACCGAGCGCATAGAGGTACCAGTGCAGGTAGCGCGGGATCCACGCCTTGACCTTGAAATTGGATGTCCCGTCCGCACGGTCGAGCCAGATCGTGGGCAACTCGGCCACCGGCAGGCCGAGCCGGCGGGCTTTCGCGACCAACTCGATCCCAAGCTCGAACCCCGCGTCCGAGTCGATGCCGACGCGCTCAACGAACGCGCGCGAGTAGGCCTTGAAAGAGTTGGTGGCGTCGTGCGTTCCCACGTGCGCGATGAGGTTCAATGAGACGCCGGCGAGGCGTGAGACACGGCCTTTGACCCAGGGGCCACCGACCTGCTGACCGCCGCGCATGTAGCGCGACGCGCACGCCACGACCACACCGCGCTCCACGAGCCTGGTGAGTTGATCGATCTGCATCGGGTCGTCACTGCCATCCGCCATGGTCACCACCACCACGTCGGCGGCCGCCTGCCCGATGCCGAAGCGCAGAGCGTTGGCTGGACCGCGTCCGAGTGTGTTGAGCACGGGGCGGAGGCGGGGCTCCCGTTGCGTGTACTCCTCGAGGAACGGGACCGTCGTGTCCTCGACCGCGTCATAGACGACGAGCACCTCCGCAGGCAGGGTGATCGCCTCAAAGATGCGATCCAGGAATGGAACGACCGCGGCGCCCTCGTTGTACGCGGGAATCACAACGCTGACGCGCGGCTTCACACCATGACTCCGTTGCCGAGCAGGTTGGTGATGTCGACGACCGGTTTGGTCGTGCGCAGGCTCGCATACTCCCGATGCGGCGCCGCGATGATCAGCAGATCGGACTCCTCCACCACCGTATCGAAGGGCACGATGTCCGGGTCGCCGCAGACGTACGGGTCGGTGCACAGCACTCGCGCCGCCCTGCCGGTGAGGACTCGCTTCATCTTGTAGCTCAGGCTGGAGCGCGCATCGTCCGATTCAGCTTTGAACGCCATGCCGAGGATGCCCACAGTCAATGCGGTCACGTCGAATCGCTGCTCGAGCTTGCCCAGCACGTACAGCGGAATCCCCTCGTTGACCATCACCGCGGCATGTCCGAGGGTGAAGCGGTTCTCCGCGAACGCGGTGATCTGCATCGTGTCCTTGAGGAGACACGGACCGGCGGTGAGCCCGGCGCCGGGCAGGTCGGCGGCCCGGGGGTAGTGGAACGTCACCGCGTGACGAATGCGCTCGTAGTCGAGTCCGTTGTCATTGGCGATCATGTACAGCTGGTTGGCGACCGCGAACTTGAGGTAGCGCCAGCTGTTGGTGAACAGCTTGGCGAGCTCTGCCTCCTCCGGTTCGAGCTCAACCGTCTCCGGTGTCAAACGCCGGAACAGCGCGTCGGCACGCTGGATGGCGCGTCGAGTAGTCCCCGAGATGATCTGCGGCAGCGTGCGCAGCTCCGCCAGCGCATGGCCCTCGGCGATGCGCTCCGGGCAGAAGCTGACGTCGATGTCGAGGCCCAGCTTTGCGATGAGGCGCGCGACCCGGTCGGTCACGCCTGGATACACAGTGCTGCGCAGGACGATGAGGTGACCGTCCACAAGGTGATCGGTGAGCGGCGTGATCACCCGCGCGACCGCCTCGACATCCGGGCTCAGATAGCGGTCGACCGGGGTTCCGACAACGACCACGACGTGCTCGCTGCGGGCAATCGTCGCGGCGTCAGTTGTTGCGCGCAGACGGCCCGCAGCAAGCACCCGACGGAGCACGTCGGGGGCCCCCGCCTCCACGAAGGGCATGGACCCAGCGTTGACCAGGTCGACGGTTTTCGCGTCGGTGTCATACAGCTGGACGCCGAGACCGCAATCAGCGAAAGCCAGGCCCAATGGCAGCCCGACATGGCCACAGCCGCCAACGACCACGATGTCGTGGTCGAAGTGTCCTCGTGGTTCCATCAGATTGCCGCGACGAGGTCGTGCTGCTGCCGCATCATTGCGGCCGTCTCCTGATCCAGGCGGCGAGGTGCGCCACGGCGGACAACAAAGACAACCGCAAGTGTCACAGCGACGAAAGGCACAACCTCCGTCGCCAGAAAGGGATCTGACCCCCTCGGGTAAATGACTTGAGCTAGCGTGAACACCCATCCGGTGACGATCACAATCCACGGCTTCGAGACGGCAACGACCATCCCGAGTGGCGCCAGGAACAGCACCTCATACGCAAGCGTATGGAGTCCGATCACGACCGCCAATGCAAGCGCGATGGCGACGAACACCGGTGTGTCGACTCGCGTTCGGATCAGCACCAGCAGCACGACGGCGGCCAGGGCGAGAGCCACGAATGCGAGTTCCGCTGCGGTCGTGCTCATGGTCCATCGAGCGATGGTGCCCGGAAGTCCGATCCCGATCTGGAATTCCCCGAGTTGGGTTGCGCTCCCAAGCCATTGGAGGCCGCACGATGGACCGACCATCAGGACGCAGACCGTCCCGATGGCGGCGATGGTGGCCGCGCAGGCGGCGACGATACGCCAACGCTGGTGGATGGTCAGCGCGATCACAACCAGGAAGACCAGCTGCGGTTTGAGCGCGACGACACCGATCAGGATTCCGGCGGCGACGTCGAGATGCCTGCGCAGCATCTCGATTCCCAGCAACGCGATGAGCAGCAGCAGCGGATCGTTCTGAGCGAGGCTGAAGTCGGTATTCGCGATCTCGTTGAGCAACAGCGCCGCGACCACGGCGACCATCAGCCAGGCGGGCAGGCCGGCCCGACCGCGCCAGAGAAGAAAGGCGCAGGCAGCGAGCGCCGCGAACAGAACGACCTCCCACAAGTCGACGGCGACGGGAAGTTGCAGCCGCGAGAACGGTGCGGCGAGGACGGTCAGCACGGGAGGTTCGTTGAAGTGCCAGACGATGCCGGCGGCCGCGGGGGGCGCCACCGCACCAGGCACCAGGTGCACGCCGGCCAGTTGCACCGCTCTGGAATAGATGCAGCCGATGCCTGCCGCCTGGGCCTGGTGCGTCGCCGCGACGCCCACGAAGTCCGTCACCTGAGGAAACACGACCGCGCTGCGCACTGCGGCGACCGCGATCGCGATCGACCCGGCGGCACTCGCAATCGCCGCCCCGGCCCAGGGTCTCCGGTGCGGAATGGCGGAGTCCGGCGTGCCGGACGCCCGAAGGCCTGAAAAGGGCATCTGCGCGAGCACCCTAACCCCGGCGATCGATCGGCGCCGAGGACGTTACCGACTAGCTACGAGTTTGGACGCCGCCCAAGCCGGCGACGCGCAACCTGGGGACACCGGCGTGCTCCTGGTTCTGTGCGGTCGCGATGCAGGTGACCGCCGCCGCGATCACCAGCGCCCACCCGGCCAGCTGTCCCGGCGGAAAGGTCGCCGCGTCGATGAGGTCGACGCACGCCGCGACGCTGATCAGCGCCCAGGCGCCGAACGCGATCGCGACCGGCGATGACAGGGTCAAAGGAGCGGTCGACCCGACGCGCCGGGCTGCCGCGGCGACGCCGATCACCAGAGCCGGCGCCAGCATCACGAGATCATCCGGGTAGGCGTGTGGCGACGCGACCAGCGAGAGCACCGCGGCTCCGACCAGGGCGATGTCCAGACGACTCGGGTCGCGGCGGACCCTCGTCCCGAGCCACACCGCCGCGGCGCAGGCGAGCAGCGATGCCACCAGCCCGACCAGGTGCGCCGCGAGGCCATCGCCGAACACCGATCCCACCACACCGATGAAACTCACCATCGTCGAGAGGGCCCAGCGGGTCGTCGACGAGGCGAGGATGCTCACGAATCCGGCGATGCCCGAAGGCCCGACCAGCGCGAGCGATGCCACCAGGAGCGCTGCTCCACCGGCGAGCGCCCCGAAAATGACCCGGCGCCGGCGCCAGCCGAGGAGGAACGCCAGCAGGCCGAGGGCGAGATGCGGCTTGGCGATCCCAGCCGACACCACGAGCAGGGCCGCACCGGTCGCCATATGGCCGCGCTTCCACGACCGGTATGCCAGCACCAGACCGAGAGCGAGCAGTGGGGTCCACTGCGCCTGCACGAACATCGTCCAGGTGCCCACACCGGCGAGCGCGGCGGCGCCAGCCGCGGCCTGCCAGACACGGGGGGTGCCGGACGGCCATTCAACGCTCCGGACGGCGAGTGCGAGGGCGAGGATCAGCACCGCGAGCTCGAGCAGGGACCAGAGCCGGTAGGCGGCGTGGAGTGGAAGCAACGTCGAGGGAAGGACAAGCGCCGCCGCCACCGGGGTGTTGACAAACGGGAGGTTCGCCTCGGGGTCCGGGGCGATCAACGCACTGTGGAGCTGCTGCTGCACCGCCTGGCTGTACAGGTCGCCGGTGTGCCCTTCGCGGAGCAGGGTTCCACCGACGTAGAACGCCGTGAAATCGCTCCGACCCACGTCGAAGCTGCTGACCTGGGTCCAGATGACGGCATACGCGACCAGAAGTGCCGCGGAGATCGCGATGATCAACCGCGCCGGCCTGAGAGATCCGCTCACCTCCGGCAGCCTATCTGCTGCGATTGACGATGCCCGACGCGTTATCAGCCCGTCACAGTGCACGGCAGCGACGTCGATGTCCCGTTCGCGGCTCCGCCACGCAGAGGAATCCGTGAGCAGGCGTGCGGCTGCGACACTTGAGACGTCCACATACAGGAGCCAGCCATGAATGAGCAAGACGTCTTCGTCCTCGCCGACCGTGCGCTCGAACGCGTCGTGCAGCAGATCCAGGACGTCCAGTGGGACATGGACATGCCCGCGACCTTCGCGCGCAGGGACACGGACCACGTGCCCACGCTGCGAACGATCATCGGCTATCACGCATCCGACGACGCATGGGTGCCCGACATGCTGGCCGGCCGGACCATGGACGAAGCCGGGAAGGACAAGTTCGGCGGGGATCTCCTCGGCGACGATCCCAAGGCCGCGTTCGCCGCCATCGTCGACAAGGCATGCGCCGCTGCCGCGCAATTGGACGACCTGGAGCGCACCGTGCACTGCTCCTTCGGTGACTACCCCGCGCGCGAGTACCTCTGGCAGATCAACGGCTTTCGGGGCATCCGGGCGTGGGAGATCGCGAAGATCATCGGGGTCGACCCGACGCTTCCCGACGACCTCGTGCAGGGCCTGTGGGACGAGCTGAGCCCGGTTGCGGACGCATGGAGGAAGTTCGGGGTGTTTGCTGCCGCGATCCCCGTGGCCGATGACGCTCCATTGATGCAGCGGTTGCTCGGGCTCACAGGTCGCGATCCGCAATGATCACCGCCGCACACGCAATCGTCTACGCCGACGATCCCGACCAGGCACGGGCATTCTTTCGCGACGTGCTCGAGATGCCGAATGTGGACATCCACGGGGGGTGGCTCATCTTCAAACTCCCTGCGGCCGAGCTCGGCGTCCATCCGTCCGGCGAGGGCTCGCCCGGCGGACATCACGAGCTCTTCTTCATGTGCGACGACATCGATGACACCGTCGCCGAGCTGACTGCCAAAGGCGTCGAGTTCTCGGCGCCGATCAGCACTGCGCGCTTTGGGCGCATGACCCGCTTGCGCATCCCTGGGGGCGGAGACATCGGTCTCTACCAGCCTTCGCACGCAACCGCCTACGACCTGCCGCTCTGAAACGCGTCACCGACGTCACGCTCGCCGACGGCTCGGTACCATGAGGGAGATGAGTTCCGAACCACGCCGGCATGCGGTTCAAGCGCCCGACGGGCGGCAGCTCGAGGTTGTCTCCGCCGGACCGGAGAACGGCCGTTGCTTCCTGTTCCACAGCGGAACGCCGTCAGCGGCCGGAGCATATCCGCCGCTGGTCGCGGAGCTCGCCAAGCGCGACCTGCGCTACGTGACGTTCTCGCGGCCCGGGTATGCCGGGTCGTCCACCATGGCGGGCCGGGCGGTCGGCGATGTGGCGACCGACGTGCAGGCCATCCTNNTGGCCGGCCGAGGGGCTCGACTGGTTCGCCGGCATGGGGCCGGAGAACCTCGAGGAATTCAACGCGAGTATCAAAGGTCGGGAGGCACTCGAGCCGTATCTCGAGGGCGAAGCTGCCGGGCTCCACGAGTTGCAGGGGGCAGACGTGGCCGCATCGCTCGGCGGCCTGGTCAGCGACGTCGACAAGGCGGCACTCAGCGGCGCATACGCCGAGTTCATCGCCGACAGCTTTCGCCGGTCCGTTTCGACGGGGATCGCCGGGTGGCGAGACGACGACATCGCCTTCGTCACCCCATGGGGCTTCGATCTCCCGTCCATCCGGAGCCCGGTCGCCGTCTGGCAAGGGGGCGAGGATCGGATGGTGCCGATGGCGCACGGCGCCTGGCTCGCGGCCCACATCCCCGGAGCGGAGCAGCATCTTCTCCCCGAGGAGGGCCATCTCTCGCTCGCACTCAATAAGATCGGTGATGTGCTGGACGGCTTGCTCGCGCTGGGCGAGGCCGCGGCGCACCCGGCTCACGCATCGTGAACACCGTATAGTCGCCGCAGCCTTCGAGGACGCGGAGAGGAGATCAAACCCATGACACCTGATGAGGTCAAGCAGAGCATCACCACGTGGTGCTCGTCAGACGACGACCTGGAGATTGCCTCCGACCGTTTCGAGCCTGGCACGGACTTCTCGTTCGGTGTAAAGGCGGGAACCCTGAGCACCGCGCCGGTCGACCTGGTGGTGCTCAAGGCGGATGGCGCCGATCGCGTCACCATCCGGCGGAGCGTGACCCTCACCGGCGACAACGTGGATGCGGCCAACCAGCTGATCGCCTCGCGTCCCGGTTCGGTCACCGCGTCGGTGGAGCGTTCCGGCGCGGACACCACCGTTGTCGCTCAGACATACGTCTACCTGGACGGATTGAGCAAGCACACCTTCGTGCAGGCGGTCGCCGAGCTCGCCCGGACGAGCACGCTGCTCGACGCGATCGGAGGTGTCGAAACAGCCTCCGCGGTTGACCAGGAAGCCGCGAGTGTGGCGTCCGACGCCGTCGACGCGGACTCCGAGCCTGACTCGACGGTGATCGTCGATGTCCCGGTAACGCCGACACCCGTCGTGCCTGCCGAGTCGACGTTCCAGCAGCCCGCGACGCCGCAGCCGAGCTCGTTCCCGACGGGGATCCCCGTCGGTCAGCCGCTGCCCACGCCGAGCTTCACGCCTCAGCCGGTCCAGCCGGTGCAGGCCCAACCGGTGCAACCGAGCTACACGCCGCAGCCGGTGCAACAGCCCTACCAGGCGCAGCCGGTGCAGGCGCAGCCCGCGCAACAGCCCGCCGCTGCAGGTGGATGGTCGCCCAGTCATTCGGTCCCCCCGCAAGGGCTGCGCGCATGGGGCGCACCGGATCCATCCGGACCCGTGGTCGCCAACCTGGCGCCGGGCCTGCCCATTCAGGTGACCGAAGTGCGCGGCGCGTGGGCACGCGTGATCTGCTCGAATGGGTGGACCGGCTGGATCGACGGCCGGATTATCGGCGTAGCTGCCTGACCGTCAGGCTGCCATGAGCACCGGCTCGGACGACGGGTGACCGAGGCTCGGGACACACCGAGCCTCGACGAGCTCACCGCCGCGCTCGGTGATCGCCGTGCGCGCTCCATTGCCATGGGTGGGGCGGAACGCGTTGCCCAGCAACACGCTCGGCACAAGCTGACCGCCCGCGAGCGGATCGACCTGCTGTTCGACCCGGGCACGTTCGTCGAGTTCGGCCTGCTCGCCCATCAACACTCGATGACCGGCGCGGTTACCGAACCAGAGCGCACCCCGGCGGATGGGGTCATCACCGGCGAAGGGCTCGTCGACGGGCGCCGTGTCTACTGCGCTGCCTATGACTTCACGGTCATGGCCGGATCGATGGGCATGATCGGCGAGCAGAAGGTGGCCCGCCTGCGCCGGAAGTCGATGCTCAACCGGCTGCCCATGGTCTGGCTCCTGGATTCGGCGGGAGCCCGGATTCAGGAGGCGGCGGGAAGCACCTTCGCCGGCAGCGGCGCGCTCTTCTTCGAACAGGTCCAGATGAGCGGCGTCGTCCCGCAGGTGGCCGCAATGCTCGGCCCGTGCGCCGCGGGCACCGCGTACATCCCGGGGCTCGCCGACTTCGTCCCCATGGTCAAGGACACCAGCAGCATGTCGCTGGGGGGCGCCCGCCTCGTCAAGGCCGCCACCGGCGAGGAGACCACCGACCACGACATGGGCGGCAGCCAGGTGCATTGCTACATCAGCGGGGTCGGAGATCTCGAGGTCGACGACGACCCCTCATGCATCCAAGCCGTGCGCGAGTACCTCTCGTTCCTGCCGTCCAACAACCGCGAGACACCGCCCCGCCGGCAGACCGCGGATCGCCGCGACCGCCGGATCGGCGACATCGAGAAGATCGTGCCCACCAACGCGCGCGCCGCCTACGACATGCGCAAGGTGGTCAAACGTCTCGCCGACGACGGTCATGTCTTCGAGGTCAAGCCGACGTTCGCCCGCAACATCATCACCGCATTGGTGCGCTTCAACGGACAGAGCGCGGGCGTGGTCGCGAATCAGCCGATGATCAAAGGCGGCGCGCTGGACATCGACGCGGCCGACAAAGCCGCGCGCTTCATCTGGCTCTGCGACGCGTTCAACATCCCGCTGGTGTTTCTCCAAGACGTCCCGGGCTTCATTGTCGGCACCGAGGTCGAGAAGCAGGGCATCATCCGCCACGGCGCGAAGATGCTCTTCGCGGTGAGCGAGGCGACCGTTCCGAAAGTCACCGTCGTCCTCCGCAAGGCGTATGGCGCCGGGTACTTCGTGATGTGTGGTCGCGGCTACGAGCCNNGCGACCCGGTGGCCGCACGGGCGGAGTATGCGGCAGCGGTACGTCAGACCATCGACCCGTTCATCGCGGCATCGTGGGCGATGGTCGACGACATCATCGACCCGGCGGACACCCGCCGCGTGATCATCGATGCACTCGAGGGTGCTGAGACAAAACGGCAGCGGCGCGCCTGGCGCAAGCACGGCGTGCCACCGGTGTGAGGAGGGTACGGTGACCGAGGTGAAGGCCGAACTGGTTGGCAATCTCTGGAAGATCGTCGTCGAGGTGGGGCAGGCTGTCGAGGAGGACGACACGCTGATGATCCTGGAGTCGATGAAGATGGAGATCCCGATCACGACCCCCATCACGGGCACCGTGACCGAGATCCTTGTGGCCGAGGGCGAGGTGGTCCAGGAGGGTCAGACGGTCGCCATCATCGACTGAACGGCTCCGGTCACCGTCCCGCGACGATGGTGGCCGGCGGCGGCGCCCGTGCGACGATGAATCGGTGGAATCGAGCCAGCTCGACACGATCAGTGTCAAGACCTCGGACAACGTCACGCTGGGCTATACGGTCGCGGGCCTCGGCAGCCGGCTGGTGGCGCAGATCCTGGACAACCTGGTCGCGCTGCCGCTGACGCTGATCGCGATCCTGCTCTACGGCGCGATCGCGAGCGTGTTCGTGACCAGCGCCGAAGGGGCCGGTTTCGCCGGCGCGGGTGCGGGCTTCTTCGCCGGCTTCGTCTACTTCGGATACTTCTTCGTCGCCGAGGTGGTTACCGGCGGCAAGACTCCGGGCAAGAGCGCCATGGGTCTGCGGGTCATCCGGGTCGACGGTTCCGCCGCCGACTTCGGCGCCCTGGCGGTGCGCAACGTCATCCGCGTGGTCGACGTCGTTGTCGTCCTGATCGGCATCGTGGTCATGTTCTTTCAGCCGCAGACGCGCCGCCTGGGCGACCTCGGCGCCGGCACGATAGTGGTTCGCGACCGGGCGATGGTCACGCTCGCGGCGGCCGCGGCTCCGCCGCCTGTCATCCTCCGGACTCCTGACGCGGGGCCGCCCATCGATGGGCTCGATCGAATCGGCGGCTTCGAACGTGACGCGCTGCGAGTGTTCCTGTCGCGCCAGGGGTTGAGTCAGAAGCTGCGCACCGAGCTCGCTGCCGACATCGCGAAGCGGCTGCTGGACCGGCTCGGACTGCCGCTCGGCGCACCAGAACGGCTCTGGCCGCCCGAGTTGTTCATCGAGCGCGTGTACCTCCAGCTCGATCAGCGATACCGGTGAGCCTCGACGCGTTCATCGCCGAGCGTCAGCCGCGGTGGGCCGCCCTGGAGGCGGCGATCAAGACCGCGGGGCGCGGGCGCCTTCGCAACCAGCCGGCCAGCGATATCGAGCGCTTCGGCGTGCTGCTTCGTCAGACCTCCAGCGATCTCGCCATCGCTCGCCGGGATCACCCGGATGCGCCCATCACCGAATACCTCAACACCCTCTGCGCGCGAGCCCATCCGCTGCTCTATCGGGGCCGGCCCTGGCGTGTTGGAGCCGTGGCGCCATTCTTCGCCACCGCGCTGCCCCGTTCCTTCCGCGCCGCCTGGCCGTACATCGTCGCGAGCCTGGGGTTGATGGTGATCGGCTTCATCGCCGGCTGGATCGCCGTGGACCTGCGCCCTGACCTGCGCGCGTCACTGGTACCACCGTCACTTTTTGACGAGATGGCCCGCGGCCGGGTCGGTACAGGGGTGCAGGATGCGCCATTCGCGGCGGCGTTCATCATCCAGAACAACATCCGGGTGGCTCTGATCTGCTTCGCGGGCGGAATGCTGCTCGGCATTCCCACAGCGTTCGTGCTGCTCACCAACGGGTGGATGCTCGGGACCGTCGCCGCGGCCGTCCACCTGGGCGGCTACGACTTCCAGTTCTGGTCGCTGATCCTGCCCCACGGCGTGCTCGAGCTCAGCGTGATCGTGATCAGTGGTGGCACCGGGCTGATGCTCGGCGACGCCATCCTGCGCCCGGGGCAGCTCCGCCGCGGCGAAGCGCTGGCCAGGGTCGCGGTGCGAGCCGTGATGCTCGTCCTCGGCGCGGCCAGCCTCCTCATTGTCGCGGGCTCACTCGAGGCGTTCGTCTCGCCGAGCGGGCTCCCAGCCGGGGTGAAGCTGGCCATCGGAGGGGCGGTGGGGGTGCTGCTCTACTCGTGGCTGCTCCTTGCGGGCCGCAGTCCGCGACGGCGAACCGGGTTTCGGTTCGACCGTCCAGCGGAAACCCCCGCGTAGACTGGAGTCGATGGACGTTGTCCGGATCACGCCGCGTGGCTACTGCCACGGCGTGGTGGAAGCCATAAGGATCGCAAAGCGGGAAGGCGCTGCTCGCGCGGGCAGCGAGCCGGTCACCATGCTCGGCTACCTTGTGCACAACGAGCATGTGACCCGAGAGCTCGAGGAGTCGGGCGTTGCCCTGGTGGCCGAGCCCGATCGCATGAAGGCCCTCGAACAGGTCACCGAGGGGACGGTGATCTTCACCGCCCACGGCATTTCGCCGGCGGTTGTCGAAGCAGCGCGAGCACGCGGGCTCAACCTCGTCGACGCGACCTGCAGCGATGTCACCCGGACGCACGACCTCGTCCGGGAGCTGGTGGCCAGCGGCCACCGCGTCATCTACATCGGCAAGCGCGGCCACCCGGAGCCTGCCGGTGTGCTCGGCATCGCGCCCGAGCACACAACGCTCATCGAGAGCATCGAAGAGGTGGACACGCTCGAGCTGCCCGACGAACGGCCACTCGCCGTTACATGTCAGACGACACTCAGCATGTGGGATACGCAGTCGATCATCGAGCGTCTGGTGGAGCGCTTCCCCACCATCGAGGTCCACAACGAGATCTGCCGCGCAACCCAGGAACGGCAGGAGGCCGCGGTGCTCGCGGCCGACGACGTCGATTGTGTGGTTGTGGTCGGCAGCGAACGCAGCAGCAACAGTCAACGCCTCGTGCAGGTGGTGCGTGAGAAAGGCCACCGGCCTGCGTACCTCGTTGACACTGCGGCGGACCTCGATCCCTCGTGGTTCCGCGGCGTGCACCGCGTCGGCATCACCTCAGGCGCGTCAACCCCGACACAGATAACGCGCGCCGTGATCGCCGCTGTGGAGGCGATGCCCGAGACCGGGTAAGGTGACGTTTCGGCTGCAAGGGTCACAAACCCGGCAAGCCTGCTAGTGTCCAGCCCGATGACCGCAGGAGGCCCGCCGCTTCCCCCGCCTCTGGCGCCTGGTCAATGGGATGGAGGGCAGACGTCGCTTCCTCCGCCGCCCCCTGCGTACCCGGTCGCGACGTACTACCCGGGACCGGAGCACGGCCCTGCACCGGGGATCCGATATGCCGGTTTCTGGATCCGCGTGGCAGCCGCGATCGTTGACACGATCATCGTCGGCGTCCCGCTCCTGATCGTCTTCTTCGTGCTGGAGGGGTCGACGATCAGCTCATACGCCAACTGCTTGAACAGCGCTGCCGCAACAGGCGCCCTGGTCACCACGTGCCAGGGCGCATTCATCAGCGCCATCGGTCTGTTCGAGCTCATCGGGCTCGCCGTCGAGCTCGCCTACTTCGTGATCCTCTGGTCCAAGTTCGGCGGCACGCTCGGACAGCGGATGCTCGGGCTGCACGTCGTCGATGCGGCCACCGGGCGCAACATCGGCATCGGACGGGCGATCGGGCGGTTCGTCGGCTACGTGATCGCGGGAGCCGCCCTGGACATCGGTCTCATCTGGGTGGCCTTCGACCCAAGGAAGCAAGGCTGGCACGACAAGATCGCGAGCACATTCGTGGTCCGCAAAGTCTAGAATCCGGCCACCGACTCGCCGGACGAGACGGCATCACCGAGGAGGAGAGCAATCGTGGCAGCACTGCCGCCCCAGCCACCAGGGAGCCTACCCCCGCAACCGCCAGGCGTTTCTCCGCCCGGTGGGCCGCCACCCGTCGGGCCGCCCCAGGGTCCCTATTCTCCAGGCACCGCGTACACGGGTCAGATGCCCGCGCAGCCGTACATGTCGCAACCGATGCCGCAACCGGTTGTCGTCAAGGTGCACAAGCGAACCTTCTGGCTGACGATTGCGCAGATCATCATCATCCTCAAGGCGATCCTGCTCATCCTGCTCGCGGCAGCATCGGTCGCGATCGGTGTCTACATCCTCACCGCCGGGCACGCCGCGTTGCACAACATCCCGGGATATGACAGTTACGCGACCCAGTTCGGCAACTCGTTCGTCAACGCTGCCGGCGCGCTGTTCTTCGCATTTGCGATTGTGCCGCTGATCATCGGGATCGTCGATCTCATCCTCGGCATCGTGGTCGGACGGCCGTCGAACGTCGCGCGATGGATCATCGTGGTGCTCGACGTGCTCAGCATCATCATCGCGCTCACCGATCTGGGCCGCGTGAACACGAGCACTGGGGACCTCATCATCGTCGTCTACGTCGCACTCCAGGTGATCGTGCTCTACGCCCTGTTGATCGACCCGCCGACCCGAAGGAACTTCGCCGGCACGGCTCGCTAAGCCTCACGGGCGAGCGCGTCGGATTACAGACGCGCTCGCCGCTTGAGGTCGAGATAACGGTTCACGAGCCGGGGTGACAGGGTCCGCGCGTCAGCGTCGATGGTTTCGACACCTGAGCTGCGCAGCATGCGCAGCGTGTCGTCGCGGTCGGCGATGAGACCGCCGGCGACGGCGCGGGCATACGCGTCGTTCCCGGTTCGCGGAACCGTGTTCGCGGCATCGTCGAGAGCCGGGTCGCGCACCGTCACCACCAGTGGGAGATGCCGGCGGCGCAGGCGGACGCATTGTCTTATCAGCGCTCTGCCCTGGTCGGGATCGAGCACATCGGTGAAGATGACCACCAGCGATCGGCGTGTCTGCCATCTGCTGAAAAAGGCGAGCGCATCGTCATAGTCGGCCTCGGTCTCGCCAGGCTGGATAGGGCGGGTGGCATCGAGGAAGCGACGCAACTGGGCGGTTCCCGCGCGCGGTGGCAGCGTGTCGGTGACCGTGTCGGAGAAGGCGAGCATCCCGGCGCGATCCCCGGCGCGGAGCGCGACGTGCACGAGGAGCAGTGCCGCGTTGATGGCATGGTCCAGCTTGGTGAGCTCGCCGGCACCGATTCCCATCAGGCGGCCGTGATCCAGGCAGATCACCAGCGGTTGGGCTCGTTCGGGAATGAGCTCGCTGGCCATCAGACGTCCGGTCCGCGCCGTGGCGCGCCAGTTGATGGCACGCAGCGGGTCGTCGGGGAAGGCCTCGCGCACTCGCTCGAACTCGCTGCCCTCGGTGCGCAGTCGCATGGTGCGAAGTCCGAGCTCGGCGAGCTGACCACGACGCGCCAGTGCCTCGTACACATCGATGGCCGCAAGATTCGGGTCCACCCGCGCGGGGCGCTGCGCCGCAACGGTCGTCTGCCGCCAGCCAAGCCCCCACGGACCGGTGACGCGGACGGTGGCAGGCCCGAGGATGACATCGCCACGCGCCACCGGCGTGACCGTGTACTCGACCTCGGCGGGGAGGTGCACATCCCATCGTGTGCGTGACGGGTGCAGGCCCGGAGGCACGCGCTCGTACATGATTGCCGGCGCGCCTGCGGAGCGTGCGGTGATCGCGAGGCTCACCCGGTTGGCGACTCCGACAGAGAGCAGGTCGTTGCACACGCGGTGGACGCGCAGCACCGACTTGCCCGGCGCGCGCCGGGAGTCGACAACGATCGCGACCACGGACGCCGCGAGCACCGCGAGCCCCACGACGAACAGGGCTGCAACCGCAGCTCCGCCTGCAACGATCGCGATCGACACCAGCAGGAGGCCGGCGCCACGCCAGGTCATTGCGGCGCCGTCACCTGGGGACGGGGACCCTGCCCACAGCGCGCTGCACGGCCGCGACCTCGGACACCCCCTGGATCTCCGCCTCGGGGCGGCGGATCATGCGGTGCCGGAGTGCGGGAATGCACACGTCCTTGACGTCGTCGGGGACGACGTAGTCGCGTCCCTGAATCGCGGCCATCGCCTTGCCGGCGAGGAGCAACGCGATCGATCCGCGCGGGCTGGCGCCGAGCGAAAGATCCGGGCTCGTCCGCGTTGCGGTGACGATTGCCGAGATGTAGCCGAGCACTTCGTCGGACACGCGCACCGTCGCGACCTCCGCGCGAACTTTCGCCAGGGTCGCAGCATCGATGATCGCGGTCACCCCCGCGGCGACAAGGTCGTGGGCGTTGAAGCCGCTGTCCACGCGGCGGAGCATCACCACCTCGGTCGCCGGCTCGGGGACGTTCACCTCGAGCTTGAAGAAGAATCGATCGAGTTGCGCTTCGGGGAGTGGGTATGTCCCCTCGTACTCCACCGGGTTCTGAGTGGCCACCACGAGGAACCGATCGCCGAGCGGGCGGCTCACGCCGTCGGAGGTGACCTGGCGTTCCTCCATCGCCTCCAGCAGCGCCGACTGAGTTTTGGCGGGAGCGCGGTTGATCTCGTCGGCAAGCATCGTGTCGGTGAAGATCGGCCCCTCGCGGAATTCGAAGGTTCCCGAGTCCGGACGGTAGACGCTGGTTCCGACGATGTCGGAGGGCAGCAGGTCGGGCGTGAATTGAATACGTGTGAAGCGAGCGTCGAGCGCTGCCGCGAGTGTTCGCGCCATCAGCGTCTTCGCCGTACCCGGCACTCCCTCGAGGAGCACATGCCCACCGCAGAGGACCGCGATGTACAGCCCGTCGATGACCTGGAGCTGGCCGACGACGGCACGACCCATGGTCTCGTGCAATGCCGCGCGCAGTCCCGCCGCGTCGCTCTGGGTTGCCACTGGAGGCATTGTGCCCTGCTCGCTCACGTGGTCATCCAACTGGCGCACCTGTCCACTGGCGTTCGCAGGCATCGACATCGCGCGCCAGCCGGAGCAGCTGGCTTTCATCGGGCCGTCCTGACGCGAGCGACCGGGCGTGAGCGAGCAATGCCGCCAGTGCCTGTCCCGACTGCGCGTTGGTCACCGATACGGCGGCGCAGAAGGCGGCATCGTCGAGGTGCCAGTCGACACCGGTTGCCTTGCCGATCCGTCGTTTGAGCTCGTCTGCGTAACGCGCCGCGATCGGTCCGCGTTGACGGCTGCGCGCGAACAGCTGACCCATCGCGGTCACATACGCGTTCGCACTCGGCACCACCGCCGTCCGCCCGTCCTGCACGGGCTTGCCGAGACGCCGGCCGTTGAGCGCGATGGCCAGCAGCACCACCAGGCCGACGAGGAGCGCTGCCAGCCCAACCGGACCGTTGAAGATCGCCCCTACTCCACTGGTCTGGGTCCCTTCGCCGTGGTGGTACTCGTCGAATGCGATCCGGCCACCGCGGGCGCGCTGGAGCAGGCTGAGCGCCAGAAACGAGGAGTCGGGGTGCCGGAGCCCATCGTTCGACAGCGGCTGTGTGTCACCGAGGACATACGCGCGGCCGCCGGTGCCAGCGCGCACCATCCCGGCGACGACCTGGTGGTTCTCCACCAGCATGGGCACGAGCGGCGCCTGGTCGGAGAAGGTCAGCCCGCTTCCGACCGGCACCGAACGGACGCGGTCGGTGCTGTCGAATGGTTGCGCCACAGTCGCGACGCCGGTCCCCGCCGTGGTGGACGGGTTGACCCCGAGTCTGCCGAGCAAAGGCGCCACGGCGGCGAGGCTGGCCGGCGTCACCACCAGCACAAGGTCGCCGCCGGATCGCACGAAGGTCATCAGCGAATTCACGTCCGAGTTGTTCAGCGCGACCGTCGGGTCATAGCAGAAGACCACGTCGCTCCCGCTGAGATTGAACGTTCCGCTGATCCGGCCCACGTCGAGACCCAGGTTCGAGAACCAGGTGTAGAGCGCGAGCGTGCCGAGGCTGCCGGCTGATCGCGATGAAGGGTTCGCCTGGTCGTTGGGAGGGATTGCGCTGCTGATCGCGATCACCGCGAGAATGCAGAGCGCCGCGATCAGGATGAGCATCGCCGAGAGCGGCGGCCGGCTCACTGGCTCGGTGCCCCGGCGGCGCGGCGCGCCACGCGTCGCACAGCTTCGCATCTGCCACGAGCGCCGTCCCAGTCGGCGCCGCTCACGGGTGCGCCGCCGTACCAGGCCTTGTCGAATGATGCTGCGGCGGGCGCCACCACGGCGAGCAGATCCGCGTCCGCGGACAGCGTCGCGAGCATCTCCCGGGTCGTCCAGGCTCGATCGAGATGGGTTCGACGATCGGCGACGTCGAGCAGGGCCGCCCGGAACGCCCGCCGTATCGCCTCGCGATGATCGCCGCGCCGCGCAGCCGCAAGCCCGAGTTGCCACTCCTGCTCCGGGTCGTCACCCGCGGTTGCGGGCTCGTCCGTTCCGAGTGCACGCCGCCCACCGACGACACCGCGCAGGCGGTAGATGACGAATGCGGCGATGGCGGCAAGGACCAGGGCGCCGAGCACGATCGAACCGCCGCTGCCGAGCAGCCCGAAGAGGTGCGAGAGGATCCAGTTGATGACCGCGCCGATGCGCTCGAAGATCGACGGCGGTTGGTTCTGGTCGAGATCAGCAAAAACTGGCGAGGCGTACACCTGGTGGAGGACGTTCTCCACATCCCGTGAGTCGACAATGCACGCGGACCCGGCCGGGAGCGCGAGCGTGGTCACGATCATGGCGATCCTGCGGCTGCTGCCGGCGACATCGGGTGGCGAGGCGGTGAGGCCGGCAATGATCGGGGCGAGTTCCGAACTCGAGGACGGTGCCAGGTCCTCGGCCTCGGTCACGGCCGTCAGCGCCGCAGGAGGCTCCGCTGGAAGGGCCGTCAACGCGCTCTCGGCACGTCCGAGCAGGGTCAGGTACTCGAGTGTCACGCAGGACCCCGCGGCGCGTGCAGGCACCGCCGTGGGTAGGGCAACAGCCATCAGCGCCATGCCGACGACGACCGCGATGAGCAGGCGCCTCACAGTGACCGAGCGAGCATCTCGATATCGAAGCCTTCTTTGCGGATCCGGATGTCGTAGTAGAGGAGCGTCACGCCGATATAGGTGATCGGGCCGACGAACACCGCCGCGACCGCGCTGGCCACCTGGTCGAAGACAAACGTGTTGCCCGGAGCAAGCGCCGCACCGGGAATCTCGAAGATGGCGGCGATCACCGACGAGATGATCGACGCGATGAGCGCGAGCAGGAGCATCCGTCCGAACGTCGGCCAGAAGCGGCCGCTGATCAACTGCCAGCTGCGCTGCAGGCCGCGCCAACCCGACGCGCGCTCGAGGACGATTGCCGGCACGGCGACCACCGTGCGCACGTAGATGACGATCAACACCGGGACGAGGGCCACGAACGCCACGATGGCGAGCAGCGCCCCGAGTCCGCCGGCGCCGACAGCCCCCAGCAGCGCGACCAGGCCGATCACTGCTGCGAGCGACCCGGCATAGGCTCCGACCAGGATGAAGATCATCGAAATCAGCGCGCCGAGCCGGCTCCATGCCGCGCGATATGCCGACAGCAGCGAGCTTGGACGGTCGAGGTAGCGATCGCTCACGGCGCGCGTGGTTGCCGCCTCGCCGAGCGGGACGATCACCAGAAGGCTGACCAGAATCAACCCGAGCGTCACGGCGAGCACACCGAGATATGAGTCGAGGAGGTGCTGCGCCTGCGCCGGTGTGATCGTCTCGGTCCCCAGCGATGCGAGCGGCGATCTGACGAAGGCGGCGACCCCGGTGAGCGAGAAGAGCACCCACGTCAGCAGGGCGTACGGGATCTGCACCACCGCGCTGATCGAGGCGATCAGCACGAAATTGCGCCGGTACAGCGTGAACGTGGCATCGAGCCACTCGCCCACCGACATCGACCGGAAACGTCCGGAGCCGACCTGGGAGGGCATGAATCCCGGGTTCCAGCCCGGCTGCGGCGATCCCCAGGAACCTGGCGGTGGCCCCCAGCTCGGCGGCGGCGATCCCCATCCAGGAGGCTGCGGTCCCCAACCGGGCGGCGGTGCGCCCCAGCCCGCCGGAGGCGAACCCCAGCCGGGTTGAGGAGCTCCCAGGTCGGCCGGGGGTGGGCTGGGTGGCGGCGGCTGATCGGTCATCAGACCCATTGTCAATGCTGCACTGCAGGGGTGAGCAACGGTATCCTCACAACTTGAGGCCATGAGAGAGTTCACTGCCGCGCTTGCTCGCGGCCATTTCACCCTTTGGCACGCCCGATGCGGGCGCTAGTCGTCGATCCGACCCTCATGGACCCCGGCTCCGGGCGTCGGGGCCGTGGCCGGCGCCGGCGCACCCAGGCGAACTCGTCGCTTCCGGTCGAGGTGCGCGATGTCAGGACGCCGGTGCCGCCCGGGCCCGGCTGGGTCCTCATCCGCCCGGCACTCGCTGGCATCTGCGGCACCGATCTCGCGCTGGTGCACCGCGACACGATGCCGAACGTGCTCACCGCCTACGCCGCGGCCGGCACGTTCATTCCCGGCCATGAAGTCGTGGGGGTCGTTGAACGTGCCTCGTCCACCCGCTGGGCCCACGAGGGCGATCGGGTCCTGGTTGAACCGACGCTGCGCTGCGCCCACAAAGGACTGGCCGAGTGCCGCCGCTGCCGCTCGGGCGATACCCACCTGTGCGAGAACGCCGACCGTGGCGGGGCGCTCTGCTCCGGCCGGTCGGTGGGATCGAGCGAGAAGGCCGGAGGCGGCTGGAGTGAGGGCTTCCTCGTCCACGAGGACATGCTGGTCCCTGCCGACGGGATCTCCGACCAGCGAGGCGTCCTCGCCGAGCCCGCAGCCACAGCGCTGCACGCGGTGCTGCGCTGGACCCGCCGGGGCGACACCGCGGTCGTGATCGGATCGGGCGCGCTGAGCCGGCTGATCGTGGCCACGCTCCGCCGCCTGCACCCGGATCTCGACATCATCGTGCTCCACGACGCGCGGAGCACGACCCGTCCGCGTCTGGGTCGGCGCCATCGCGAGAGTGCGCCTCTGAACGGCGATCCCAACGCGGCGTTCATGGCGATCCGGTCGATCGGCGCCAACCGCGTCTGGCACGGCTCCTCGGAGCAGATGCTCCAGAAGACCGCCGAGCACATGGAGGCGCGCCTGATGCGACCCGCCGGCGGTGGCCTCCCGGTCCTCGACGGCGGCGTCGACGTCGTGTTCGACTGCCGTGCGTCGGCCCTGAGCATCGATCTCGCCGTGCGTCTGCTCCGCGCCGGCGGCACGCTGGTGCTCTGCGGACGATCCGGCCGGCACGAGATCGAGTGGTCGCTGATCTGGGCACGCGAGCTCACCGTGCGTGGCGCCGCGTCGTACGGCCGCGAGCCGGACGGCAAGCGTACCTTCGGCACGATTCGGGAGTGGTTGAGCGACTCGAGCTTCCCGGTCGACGGGGTCGTCACCCATCGTTTCCCGCTGGACGAGTACACCGCCGCGCTGGCGATCGCCCAGGCGGGCACGGCGGCCGGCGCCGTCAAGGTGGTGTTCGAGGGCCCGGCGGCCACCAGCCTGCGTCCGTCGGCGGCGGCGATCGTGATTCATCAGCCCGACGAGCCGGTTCTGCTCCAGTCGACCGCGGCTCGAGTTCGCGGCGGTCGCGTCAAAGTCTCATAGGGGCATCCATCCGTGGCCCCGCGCCGGGCCGGCGCGTGCCCGCGTGATCCGAGCACCCGGGTGCGTGCGTACCAGCAGATGCGCAACCCCCGAGCGTGTGTCGGAGCATGAGAGTGCACCTGAGTGACGACGACATTGTCCGCTCGATCTCTGCCCATTCGCCCGAGGGGATCGAAGCTTTGTACGACCGATACGGTGGCCTCGCTCATACCGTGGCTCTGCGCATCCTGAGCGATCGGGGCGCCGCCGAGGATGTCGTGCAGGAGGCCTTCCTGGCGGTCTGGCGGCGAGGATCCACGTTTCAGACCGGCCGCGGATCGCTCCGCTCCTGGATCTGCACCATCGTTCGCAACCGAGCGATCGACCGGCTGCGCGGCGACCGGCACCGGACGCGGCTCGACACACCCATGGAGGGCGAGTCGATCGAGCCCTTGACCACCGACCCCTGGGCGGCCGTCGCCCTGGAGCTGAGCGGCGAGGAGGTTCGCAGGGCGCTCGCCGAGCTCCCAACCGAGCAGCGCCAGACAATCGAGCTCGCCTACTACGGCGGGTATTCGCAGTCGGAGATCGCCACGGCGATGGAGGTGCCGCTGGGCACCGTCAAGGGGCGCGTCCGGATCGCCCTTGACAAGCTGCGGGCCAGCCTCGGCGA
>PNBE01000136.1:0-6031 GCA_003135895.1 Candidatus Dormiibacterota bacterium | reverse complement strand
CTGCCGGCCGCTCTGGAGATGGTGCCACCGCCCCCTCGTCTCCGGCGCTCGCTCATGGCGCAGGTCTACGCCGAGGCAACGGCCTCGCCCCGGCTTTCGTGGTGGCGACGCGTGATCGCCTCTATTCCCGCGAACCGGGCGTTCACGGTCGTCGGTGCGCTCGCCGTGGTCGCGGCGATTGCCTTCGGCGTCTGGGGTGCCACAGGGAGAAACGCCTTGCCGGCGCCGGTCGCCTACACGGTGTCAGGAACGACGGCGACCGGCGAGCTCGCCGTCGACGCAAGCACTAAACAGGCCGTCCTGACCGTGAAGGGGCTCGCCCCCCTGCCCCGGACCGAGGTGTACGAGGTCTGGCTCATCCCACCGCAGGGCGCGCCGAAGGGAGTTGCATTCCTCAGCCCTGGTCTCAACGGCGGGGGCTGGACCGCCGTCGTTCAGGCAAGCCTCGCCGGCTTCAAGAGCATCGCCGCAACCGTCGAGCCTGTCGGAGGGAGCCCGACCCCCTCCAACACCGAGGTGCTCAGCGGTCAGCTCGCCGGGTCCTGAGGCGGCGGCGGAGCGGCTTTTCGCCGTTTCTCAGCGACCGCCGGAAGCACGCGCTTGATGCCGGCGTTGTCGACCACCATGCGCCGCTCGCGTTTGCGGTCTCGCTGGCGGATGCGCTCCCGCTCAGCATCGGGCACCTCGGGCTCTGAGTCCATCGGAGCGATCAGGCGATGAGTGAGGCGGGGTCGTGCCGCCGGCCTCGCGCGATCGCGACGCTGACAGCCGCAGCCGCGGCCAGCGTGACCACGGCGCCCCCGGCGATTGCCTGCACCCTGCGGTCGAGCCCGAACGCCCGGAGGCGGTCGCCGAAGCCGGACGCGTCCGCGATCGCCAGAGCCGCAGCATAGATCTGCGCTCGCTGCATGGGGTCCAGCGCCCACGCCGCCAGCGCCCCGCCGACCTCGTCGCCGGTTGCCACCAGCCCCGAAACCTCGGGCGACGCGGCGAAAGCAACCATGTCGCCTGTGAGCGCCGCGTCGAGGCGATCCTCGACGCTCACGACCCCGACCTCGAAAGGCGCTCGGCGGGCATCGGCGCACCGAGACGGCGCCGGAGCGAGGTCAACGCTCGGAAGGTGAGCAGCTTCACCGCGCCCTCGCTTCTCCCCATGATCTCCGCGATCTCCCGGTTCCGAAGATCGCCGCCGAAGCGAAGGAGGATCGCCTGGCGCTGGTCGTTGGGCAGGCCCGCGACCGCCGCTCGCACCTCGTCGGCGCGATCCTTCTCCTCGGCGTGCAGCGCAGGATCGGCAGCGGCGTCCGGGAGCATGCGCGGCTCGAGCTCAATCCAGCCGGGGCGACGACGTTCCCTGGAAACCAGGTTCCCGGCGACGCGATAGAGCCAGGCGGAGTAGGGAACCCCGCGCCACTCGAAGCGTGGGAGCTCCTCCATCGCCTTTGCGAAGGTTGCTGCGGTCACGTCGTCGGCCTGCTCCATGTCGTGGGTGAGTGTGTAGACGTAGGCGTGGATCTGGTCCACGTAGCGCTCGTAGAGCGGCGCGAACGCCGCGCGGTCGCGCTGCGCGGCCAGGATTTCCAGCCGCTCCTCCTCGAGCTCCGCAGCACTGCGATGGGCCATGGTCAGCGCTGCCCAGCCCGCGAAGGACGCAACTCGCAGAAGCGTGTCGGTGCCATCGCGTTACGCCTGACGGCGCCCGCCGATCAGTCCGAGCCGAGTGCCGACCTCCTCGAAGGCGAGCAGCGCTCGATCAAGCTGTTCGTGCGTGTGCGTCGCGCACACGATGGTCCGCACCCGCGCCCGGCCGCGGGCGACGGTCGGAAACCCGATGCCCTGGGCGAAGACTCCGCGCTCGAGCAACATGTCGGAAAGCTCCATCGCGACAGGGGCTTCGCCGCACATCACCGGGGTGATCGGCGTCTCGCTCTGGCCGATATCGAAGCCGAGCTCGCGCAGCCCACTCTTGAAGTGGCGCGTGTTGCTCCACAGCTGTTCCATGAGCTCGGGTTCCTGCTCGAGCACGTCGACCGCGGCGATGCACGCCGCGACAACAGCCGGCGGCTGCGACGAGGAGAACAGGAACGGGCGTGCCTTGTGGATCAGGTAGTCGCGGACGATCTGCGTCGAGGCCACGTATCCGCCGACCACACCGACCGCCTTGCTGAGCGTGCCGATGTTGAGCGCGACCCGGCCGTGCAGGCCGAAATGGTCGGTGGTGCCGCGGCCGTTGGTGCCGAGCACACCGGTCGCGTGGGCGTCGTCGACCATCACCGCCGCGCCGTACTGCTCTGCGCGTTCCACCAGCTCGGGGAGTGGCGCGATGTCGCCGTCCATGCTGAAAACGCCGTCGGTCACCAGGAGCACCCTGCGATATCCCTTGGCACGGGCCTCGCTGAGCGCACGCTCGGCGTCATCAGGGTCGGTGTGCTCGTAGAGGATCCGGTCGGCTTTGGTCAAACGAATGCCATCGATGATGCTGGCGTGGTTCAGCTTGTCGCTGACCACGCAATCACCCTGGTCGAGCATCGAGCCGATGACCCCGACGTTGACCGCATACCCGCTCTGGAGGGTCAGCGATGCCTCGGTGCGCTTGAACGCGGCCAGGCGGCGCTCCAATTCCTCGTGCAGGGTCTGCGTCCCCGCGATGGTGCGCACGGCACCGGTCCCCGCGCCCCATTCCAGCGCCGCACGCGATGCGGCCTCGACCAGACGCGGGTGCGTGTTCAGGCCGAGATAGTTGTTGCTGGAAAGGCTGATCACGGCCTTGCCGGCGATCTCGACCTCGGGCCCCTGGGCCGATTCGAGCACGCGCAGCGGACGGAACAGCCCGTCGCGACGCAGCGCCTCGAGATCCTCGTTCAGCGACGCGTCGAGTGCCTGGATGGCCTTCGACGTGCCTGCGCTCATCACCATGCGATCAACGATACCCCGGGCGTCGCTACTCGGGCGTGAGGGTCACCTTGCCGCACTGCCCGGACTTCATCAACGCGATCGCCCCATCGATGTCGCTCAGCCCAAAGCGGTGGGTGATCAGCGCGCGCACGTCGATCACGCCGTCCTGAACGTACGCCGTGACCTGCTCCCAGGTCGCCGGGATGCGCCGGCCGGCGATGCCATACAGGCTCAGGCCCTTCATGACCACGTCGCTGGAGAGATCGACGACATCCGGCCCGTCGCCGATGCCGAGCAGGCTGATCCAGCCGCCGGGCCGAACCAGGCGGGTCGCCGACGCCACGGCAACCGGTGACCCGCTCATCTCGAGCACGCAGTCGATGGCGTCACCGGCGGCGCTACGCACCGCGTCATCGACCGCGTTGTCGGTTGCCCGGACGATCGAGTGCGCACCCATACGCTCCGCGAGGTTGAGGCGATATTCGTTGCGGTCGACGCCGACGACGCGCGCGGCGCCCTGAACCCGGGCAACGGCGATCGCCGCACACCCGATCGGGCCGCAGCCGAACACCACCACGGTGCGTCCGCTGAGTTCGCCATAGGAGCAGGCGTGCACGGCGTTACCGAAGGGCTCCATGGCCGCGGCGACATCGGGGGGGACCGCGTCGCCGACGGGCCAGACGTTCGCCAGAGGCACGGCCAGATGCGTCGCGAACGCCCCGTCAACGTCGACCCCGAGGATGCGCGTGTTCTCGCACACGTGAAAGTCGCCTCGACGGCACTCATCACAGTAGCCGCAGACGATGTGCGACTCGACCGCGACGCGCGTCCCGAGCGCTGGGCCGTGGACGCCGTCACCCCATCCGATCACCTCGCCGCAGACCTCATGACCGACCACGCGCGGCGGGATCACGCGCGCCGCAGCCCAGGGGTTCCAGTCGTAGAGATGGACGTCGGTCCCGCACACAGACGCCGCCGCGACCCGGAGCAGGACCTGACCGGGCGCTGCTGACGGCATCGGGACGTCGCCGACCACGAACCCGGGCGCAGGCGTCGGCTTGAGGATTGCGAGCACTGCGTCGTGATTATGCGTGGCTTGCACCGCCGAGCCGGGAGACCGTCTGCTGAGCGTCCGTCGAGCCCGGAGAGACTGCGGCGCATCGCGGCAATCACCTGCCGCACAGCGACTGGCGCGGGAGGACACACGCATGCTCGATGGCATTGACCGGCCGGCTCCAGGGCCGCCACGCCCACGCCGGATCCCGGTCGAGGACCTCAGCGTCTACGAGGGTCGCGGCGGTCACACGCTCCGCCGCCACGTCGACACGCGGCCGGGCGACGAGATGCGTCGCATCCTCCGCGAGGGCGTCGCCGCTGCGGGGCGATTCGTCAGCCGGGCGACGGCGCAGCGATGCGTCGATGTCGCGGTCACACGGCGCGCTTCAGACATTGCCGCGTGGCTCGGCGGCAGGGACAGGGGCGCACCCTTGAGCTTTGTCGAGGACATGGGCGAGGTGATCGGTCACGTGCTCACCTACGCGGAGGTCAGCCGGGGCATCGTGGTCCCCACGCAGGTGACAGCCGTTCGACTGGTCCTGCGTCGCAACGACGAACTGCCGGGCGGGTTCACGCTGGTCACGGCCTATCCGACCCGTTCCCCGCAACGGAACAAAAGACACCAGGAGCGATGACAATGAACGGCACCATCGATATCGACATGGCGATCGACAACGCCGCGACCGAATATCCCGCGCTGGCGCAGCTGCTGGCCGGCTACTACCACCAGGATTGGCGACAGGATCACGCCACTCCCGATGCGGCGCTGCATGCGTTCGCAGACGACGCGTCGCCGGATACCGTCGCCGCTGCGGCCGGTGACATCGACCGCCTGGTCGACGCGGGATTCGACGACGCCGGCCTCGCGCGCATCCTCGCCGATGGATTCGACTGCAACTACGTCCCAGGCGCGAACGGCCTCACTCCGACAGGTTGGCTGACCCACATTCGGGACAGGCTCCGCTCCTCAGGATCCTGACCCGAAGGTCAGCGTGCCCGCGGCGAAGTGGCGACCCGCTGGAAGAGCGCCACGAAATGCAGCAGCGCCGTGGGCACGAGCGTCGGGAGCGCGATGATCAGCGCCACGGTGTCGACCGGTCCCCCGAAGAGGCGGACCACGTACAGGACAAAGAGCACGACGCCGGTGAACAGCGTGTTGCGCCGGCCCCATACCGTGTAGACCAGCTCGGGGCGCCGTCCGGTGAGGAGCACGATGGGCGTCAGCACCACCGGTCCGGCGTAGCGCGCGACGATCAGCACCGCCAGCCAGAGTGGGACGATCCCGAGCGCCCACGAGCCGATCGCTCCGACCACGAAGTACAGGGCGTCGCCGAACGGGTCCATCGCCTTGCCCAGGACGGTGACCGGACCGTAGCGCCGAGCAATGATGCCGTCGACCGCGTCCAGGAGGCCGACCGAGCCGCCGATGCTGCCCCACAGCGCGAGCCCAAGGCGCCCTGGCAGCGACAGGGTCCCGAGCAACAGCACCGGAACACACGCGTATCCCCGGAGTGCCGTGAGCCCGTTGGGAATCCCGTACCGATCGACCGGCGTCCCATCCGGTGTTCGAAGCAGCGCGGCACCGCCGATCACCCCGACCGTGACCACCGCCCACCAGACCGCAGTGGCGATGACCGCGAGCGCGAGGGTGTCGTGGCCGTGCACCAGGGCGACATCGCAGGAAAGGGCTTCGCCGAGCAGGAGCCCGAGCACGGTCCAGAACAGCAGCGATCGGCGCAGGGGCGCGCTGCCGCGAAGGCGCACCAGCGCCGTCCCGTAGAGGCCGGCTAGTCCACCCAGCCCAGCGCTCCCGACGGGTGCCGCGACGTCTGGATCAGACCGCGAGGCACGTGATCGTCTTGACCACGCCGTCCGCGGACTGGATCCGATCAAGAATCAGACGTCCGATGCCAGGGACGTCCGCTGCCTCGACCTGGGCGATGACGTCGTATTCGCCGGTGATCGCATCGACCAGGACGATGCCGTCGTTGCCTCTCAGGGCGTCAGCCACGTGCTGTGCCCTGCCGGCGCTCGCTGTCACGAGCACATATGCACGAATCATCTCGCTGCTCCCACGGTT
>PNBE01000139.1 GCA_003135895.1 Candidatus Dormiibacterota bacterium | reverse complement strand
TCTACCGCTTTGGCGGCTGACCACGGCCCCGCTGCTAAGGTTGGCGACCCGACCAACACCAGGTGGAACCATGACTGACGTCGTGATCGTCGAAGCGGTGCGAACCCCGATGGGCCGCGGCAACCAGCGCAACGGTGATCTTCGTGACGTGCACCCGGTCATGCTCGGCGCCCACGTGCTCCGCGAGGTGACCGGTCGCGCGGCGATCGACCCCGCCATGGTCGGCGACGTCATCTTCGGGTGCGTGATGCAGACCGGGGAGCAGGCGGTGAACATCGCCCGCCAGGCGGTGCTCGCCGCGGGCTTTCCCGTCGATGTGCCCGCGACCACTGTCGACAGGCAGTGCGGCTCGTCGCAGCAGGCGATCCACTTTGCCGCCAATCTGATCCAGTCGGGCGTGTGCGATATCACCATCGCCGCGGGCGTGGAGAGCATGAGCCGTGTGCCGATGGGCACCACGGTTTTCCAGGGTCCGGGAACGCCGTTTCCCCCCGAGCTGCTCGAGATCTACAACCTCGTGCCCCAGGGGCTCTCCGCCGAGATGATCGCGGAGATGTGGCACATCACCCGTGAGCAGGCAGATGAGTTCGCGGCGCGTTCGCAGCGCCGCGCCGGCGAAGCCCAGGCGAATGGCCGTTTCGACCGCGAGATCGCCCCGGTCGTGGTCGGCGCCAACGGCGACGTCCGGGTGATCAGCCAGGACCAGGGCATCCGCCCGGACACCACCGCCGAGTCGCTCGCATCGCTCCAGCCCGCATTCAAGCCGGACGGGATACTCCATGCGGGCAACAGCTCGCAGATCACCGANNCCACGCGCACGCATCGCCGCTCAGACGGTCGTCGGTGTCGACCCGGTCATGATGCTGACCGGCCCCATCCCGGCCACCACCAGGCTGCTGGAGCGGTCGGGGCTGAAGATCGACGACATCGACCTGNNTTCGAGGTCAACGAGGCGTTCGCTCCCGTGGTGCTCGCGTGGGAGCAGGAGCACCATCCGGACATGGACCGGGTGAATGTCAACGGCGGGGCAATCGCACTCGGCCACCCGCTCGGCGCCAGCGGTGCGCGCTTGATGACCACGCTCCTGCACGAGCTCGAGCGGCGCGACGGCCGCTACGGCTTGCAGACCATGTGCTGCGGCGGCGGTCTCGGCACCGGGACGTTGATCGACCGCACGATCTGATCGAGACTGCGCCGGATGGCGCGGTTGTGCCGGTGGTGCGCTGCGCAGTGACGGGTTGGTCACACCCCCCCGGGCTGGCGGAAATGGCCGTGCTATATTCGGCCGCATCCCCAATATGAGCCCTGCGACGAGTACCGCCATGAAGAAAGTCCTGATCATCGAGGACTACTACGCTCTCGCCGACATCGAATCTCTGCTCTGCACGATGGAGGGCTATGAGGTGAAGGTGGCGAAGAGCGGCGACGAGGGCCTTGCCGCCTTCGTGGAGTTCCAGCCTGATCTCGTCCTCCTCGACCTGATGCTGCCCGGGGATCTCTCGGGGACGCAGGTGCTCGAGCGGATCCGCTCCGACCATGGGAGTGACCCCAAGGTGCTCGTGGTCAGCGCCCTGGTGAATGCGTCGACCGCTCCGAAGCTCGAGGCCTACGGCAACGTCCAGACGCTCGCCAAGCCATTCAAGATCAAGGAACTCGCGTCGCGCATCCAGTCGATGCTCGCCCCGTAAGGAGTTCTACACTCGGGGGGCGATGCGAGCAGAACCACCGCCGCCGCAACGCGGCCGGCCCGAGCCGCAGCGCCAGTCGGCGCCGTCTCGACCGCGAGGCCGCCGCTGCCCGTACCTCGAGCAGATCATCAAGGAAAGCGCCGGTCCGTTCGGTCTGCTGACCCGCTACAAAGCTGACTGCCATGTCGACCGGCGGACCCACAAGTTCACGGGCCGTCACCCGGTGCCGCCGTGTGTGTCTGAGCCTGAGTCCTGTGCGCTGTACCAGGGCGAACATGGAGAAGAGGACGATCGAATCGGGCGGTACGTCGAATAGGGGACTGATCGGGTTCTGTCGGCGCGGGGGCCCCTCGCCATCTGCGCCCCTTGTCTCATTTCGCTCGTCGTCTTTGCTGGAGGGCTGGGCATCCTGGTCGCAAGGGGCTCCGATGGCGCTGCCCCCCGCGCCGCCACCCGATCAGGCCCGCCGCACATCGCGTACCGGCGGCTTCGACGCTTAGAGCGACGGTTCGATGTGTCTTATCGGCGTCTGGGGACACTTGGGGGGCGCGTCTGGCGTACGACACACATGAACGGGCGTGTCTTGTCGGTCGTGATCGGGACGCTTCTAGTGCTTGCTGCTGGTGCCTGTGGATCTCAAAGCAGTCCTTCTTGGTTGCTGCGACACTCGCTCGGTCTGCCGCGCGGCGTGAGCGCCACGCCGCTTGATCAAGCGCTGTGGGTTGGAGTTGGCCAGGTGGCGGTGGTGACCTGGGGGAGCTCGGGGTGCCCGGGGCTTCCCGATCGACTCGACGTATCCGCGAGCAACGTGTTGACGGTAACGGTGACACCCAACCCCCCGGGGGGCCCTTGTACAGCCGACCTGGCCCCGACCACCAGCGTCATACAGGTCCCCGCAGGTGCATCAACTCTTCGGGCGAAGCAGTCCACGACCTCCCCGATGACTCCCTTTCCAACGTCGCCGGTGACAGCAACTACGTCCGCGTCCAGGTCCTGACCCCCACTGGCGTCCTCGACCGCGACAAGCAACTCGGCGTCGTCAAAGAACTGACCGAAATCGTCGCCACCGCTGCCGAAGACCCAACGCTCGGCGAACGCACCTGGGTCCTCATCACCGAATCCCCCGAAGGCGGCTGGGGCATCAACGGCCACGCCAACACCAGTGCCGACATCACCGCCGCCGCACGAGCCGAACTCGCCGCCCTCGCGGCGGCGAAAGCCGCCGAGGAGCCAGAGGAACCCCGTCGTCGCATCCCGGGATCCAATGAATGACTAGACCTCCTGGACACCCGCCGCAGTGAGCACAGGTTCGGGCGCCCCCGGCGTGTCCTCCTCGACCGCCACACCGCCGTAGACCGCGAAGTACCGAGCCTCGGGGTGGTGCATCACGATCGCGCCGGTGGATTGCTCGGGCACGAACTGGTAGCCCTCGGTGAGCGTCACGCCGATCTCGGACGCGGGAAGGATGCGCATCAGGGTCTCGTGGTCTTCGAGATCGGGGCACGACGGGTAGCCCCAGGAGTAGCGGCGCCCCTGGTCCTCACCGAGGCGTAGCTCGCGGCGGATGCGGTGGTGGGCGTACTCCGCGGTGGCCTCGGCCATCTGGGTGGCGAAGCCGTGGATGCGGAGCATGTCGTCATAGGAGCCGTCGACCTGGAGGCGATTGGACAGCTCTGAGGCGCCCGGTCCCGTGGTCACCACCTGGAGTGCGATGACGTCGCGCTCACCGTCGGCCGCTTCCTCGGCCGGGCGGAGGTAATCAGCGAGACAGAGCCTATGCTGCTCCGACTGGCGTGGGAAGGTGAACCGCCCGAGCTCGGCGTCGATGTCACCCGGGTCGTACACGACCACGGTGTTGCCGTCGGCGAGTGCCGGCCAGTAGCCGTAGACCGCGTCGAGCTTCAGCCAGCCGTCGCGCACCGCCTCCTCCATGGACCGCTGCAGCCGCGGTTCGAGCTCGCTTCGCAGCAGCTCCTCCCACTTGGCCGGGTCGCGAACACCGCGGAACTGCCAGCTCATCTTGTACAGCGAGTTGCGATCGATGAAGGGGTAGACGTCCCAGATGGGAATGTCGTGCAGGACACGGGCGCCCCAGAACGGCACCGTGGGTATCGGGGCGTTGCGCCGGACGGTGCTGCGTGCGGGAACGACAGCAGCTCCGGCTGCGGCGGCGTTGCGGCGCTCGAGCTTCTCGTGCTCGCGCACACGGTGCACGCGTGCCTCTTCATGGACGCGCGTCAGCAGCGCGTCGTGCCGATCCGGGTCGAGCAGCTGGTCGACGGTTTCGAGTCCTTCGAAGGCGTCCTTGCAGTAGAAGACTCCCGGCTCGTACGCGCGCTCCTGGTCGAGATAGAGGATCCGCCTGCCGAATCCGCGGTTGATCGCCGCACCACCGATGATCAGCGGGTAGCTGAGGCCGCGCTCGTCGAGTTCCTTCACGCACGCCGGCATCTGCTTGCTCGTGCTCACCAGCAGCGCCGACAGGCCGATCGCGTCGGCATCGACCTCGAGCGCCTTGTCGATGATGGTGTTGAGCGGGACCTGCTTGCCGAGGTCGAAGACCGTGTACCCGTTGTTGCTGAGGATGGTGTTGACAAGGTTCTTGCCGATGTCGTGCACGTCGCCGTACACGGTCGCGAGCACAACCTTGCCCTTGGTGTAGCCCTCACGCTTCTCGAGGTACTGCTCGAGGTGCGCAACCGCACGCTTCATCACCTCCGCGCTCTGCAATACGAAGGGCAGGATCAGCTCGCCGGAGCCGAACCGATCGCCGACATCCTTCATGGCCGGAAGGAGCACGGTGTTCAGCACGGTCACCGCATCGAGCTCCTGCAACGCGAGGTCGATCTGTTCCTCGATGCCGTCCTTGCGCCGGTGCAGGATCTGCGCGTGGATGCGCTCCACCGTCGACATACCCTCGTACGGATCGGCCGTTTCGGGAAGACCGGCGCCGCCCGTCGAGGCACTGTCATCGAAGTGCGCGATGAATCGCGTGAGCGCGTCGGGTGCGCTGTTGAAGACCAGCTCCTCGGCGAGGCGCCGGGCTTGTGGATCGATCTCTCCGTACGGGACGACGTGCGTCGGGTTGATGATCGCGGCGTCGAGCCCGGCCTGGACGCAGTGGTGCAGGAAGACGCTGTTCAGCACCGGCCGCGTATGCGGCGCAAGGCCGAACGAGACGTTGGACACGCC
>PNBE01000119.1 GCA_003135895.1 Candidatus Dormiibacterota bacterium | reverse complement strand
GGGAAGATCCGCTTGCTCACCTTGCGGCGCTGACCGTCCTTGATCTCCATGACCTCCTCGGTCGGAACCAGGACATCGAAGATCTGGTCGTGCATGTCCATCGACTCGACGCGCTTGAGGAGGTTCGCGCGCACCTTCTCCTCATGGCCGGAATACGCGTGCACCACGTACCAGCGGGCGTCCTTGGCGGAAACGGCGTTGCTCACAGCGATGTTCATTCTCCCACGACGGCTACGGCGACACCGTTGGTGTCGCGGCCGGTGCGGTTGTTGGTGCCGCGGTCGCAACCGGGGCGGTTGTTGTCACCGGGGCGGTGGCCACCGGTGCCGGAGTCGCGTTCTTGGCCTGCTGCGTGACCGCCTGCTGGACCCCGAGGCTCAACAGGTAGTCTGCTGCGCCCACCAGCGCCGCGAAGATGATGACTGTCGCGATCACGATGCCGGTCATGCGAATCAGCTCTTCTCGCGCCGGCCAGACGACCTTCTTCAGCTCCTCCCAGACGCCACGCAGATAGCCGACCAGGCCTCCGCGTCCGGCGGTGGCGGCTGGGAGGGCCGGCCGAGGAGGCCGGGGGCCACCCGGGGCGCTTCGAGCCTTGGCCATTGACGGTGATCTCTCCTGGTGGTGATGCCGGGGCGGGCATTGCTGGGTGGGTGATGGCAGGGGCGGCACGACTCGAACGCGCGACCCTCGGTTTTGGAGACCGATGCTCTACCAGCTGAGCTACGCCCCTTCGGTCACTTGGTCTCGCGATGCTGCCTGTGCACACGGCAACGCCTGCAGAACTTTCGCAACTCCAGACGATCCGGATCGTTGCGCTTGTTCTTGACCGTCGTGTAATTGCGTTCCTTGCACTCGTTGCATTGCAACGTGATGATCGCGGAACCGCCCTTGGCCGTGGCCACGTGTCAATTGCCTCAAACACAAAAGAGACCTAGCGGCGCTAGGTCGGCGTGCAGTCTACCACAGATCAGGAGAGCCGCCGACGCCACGGTTTCGAGATCGCCGCAAGCGGATTGTCACCCGCTCGCCTGCGGTCCGTCGAGCGATTCGGACTACGCTGTGGACAAGCAACCGTACACTCCGGGGGACCTCCATCATGCACCCGCTGCTCCGCCCCACGAATGCTGTCATCGCCGTGCTCGGTGCCGCCGTGGTCGGCCTTGGCGCCGTGGTTGCCGTCGACCACACCACGACCTCCACGCCCCCGGCGCAGGCGGCATCGCTGTCTGCAGCATCGGGCACCGCCTCGTCGCTCCTGTCCTCGGGCGCCTTCGCCGCCTCGGGCGGGTTCAAGGCGGCGTCGCACGTCTTCGACTTCTTCACCACCGACACCAAGCTGACCTGGCGGCAGGTCGAGGCTGATCTGCTTCGTGGAGAGACCCTCGCTCAGATCGCCGGCACCCACACGGCCAAGGTGGAGGCCGACGCGCTCAGCGAGGTCAGTGCCGGGCTCTCACTTGGCGTGGTCAAGGGAGCGATCACGCTGACTCAGGAGACGCGTCTGCTCAACGATGCCCGGGACGCCATCTCAGTGCTCATGTCCGCAAAGTTGAGCGCCGTGATTCCGGCGGGACGCTGACCCGACTGCCTCTCAGGCTTGCCTGCGCTCCGCTCTCGAGCGGCGGATGCAGGAGGCACTCCTTGTCGGAGTCTCCCTCCCACCACCAGCGCCCCGCCCGCTCGTTCTCTCCGGAGTGGGTGGCACGGGTACATGGAGCGCAGCCGATCGACGTGTAGCCGCGGTCGTAGAGCGGGTGATGATCGATCCCGCGAGCGGCGAGGTAGTCCCACACCTGGGCACGGGACCATCCTGCGAGCGGCACCACCTTGGTCATGCCCCCATGGCCCGGGTCAGCGGCGACGACAGGTGTCTCGGCGCGGGTCGGGGTTTGCTCGCGACGCAGTCCGGTGATCCAGGCGTCGTAGTCCTGGAGCGCCCGAGCAAGCGGGTTCACCTTGCGCACGGCGCAGCATTCATTGCGAAGCGAGACCGACCGTCTGAACTGCATCGTCCCGTGCTCGCCGGTCATCGCCGCCAGCTCCTCGAAATCCGGTGCGAGGATGCGCAGGCGAATCGGATAGCGCCGCCTGACCTGTTCGATGAAGTCGTGGGTCTCCTCGTGCAGCCTTCCAGTGTCGAGGGTCAGGACCTCTGGTTCAGGGACGATCCCGCAGGCCATGTCGATCAGCACCATCGACTCCGCCTGGAAGCTGGCCACCAGGGCGACGCGTCGGAATCGCTTGTAGGTCCATGAGAGCACCTCCTCGGCGCTGCCATGGCGTACAGCGACGAGGGTCACGCGCTCGCCTCGGTCGGGGTGAACGTCGCGGAACCACGCTTGGCAGCCACGGCTCACATGATCGGGCAATCGCCCCGGCTGCGACCGGATTCCCTGAAAACCCCGTGCTGTTGCACGGGGATCCCTTCCTAGACGCCCACCTTCGCGGTGCCGGATTCCCGCGGCGTGAGCCACAGATGGATCGCCGCGTGGGCGCGCCAGGGGCGCCATTGCTCCCCGATCTGGCCGACCGTCCCCGGAGTGATCGCTCGGTTGGTGAGCGATTCGAGCGCGCGCCGCAGGCCAAGATCGGTGGACGGGAAGGCGTCGGCCTCGCCCATGCGCAGCGCGAGATAGTTGGCCGTCCAGGGACCGAGCCCGGGGACGGCGACCACTGAGGCCACCTGCTCGTCGAGCGACCGGCCCCGATCCAGCCGGATCGAGCCGTCCGTCACCGCCCTGGCGAAGTTGTGGATCGCCGCGATCCGCGCGGTCGTGAGGCCCGTGCCGCCGAGGTCGGCTTCGGCCAGCACCTCGGCGGGCGGGAAGACGTGGGTCAGCCCGAACTGGTCCAGTCCGGGGAGCGGCGTTCCATGGCGCGCCACCACCCGGGCGATGATCGTGCCGGCCCCGGCAACCGTGACCTGTTGACCGATGATGGCCCGGACACCCACCTCGAATGGATCCCAGGCACCCGGTGCCCGCAGGCCCGGGAGCGAGGCGAGCAGTCCCCTGAACACACGATCGCGTGCCAGCAGCTCATGGGCACCCTCCAGATCGAAGTCGAGATTGAAAAGACGCCGGACCTGGTGGACGGCGTGGATCAGCCCGCCCCAATGCGGCAGGTGCGCGGTGACCACGAGATGGTCAGGGCCGCCCTGGGCCACCTCGATCGCCCCGGGATCCCCCTCCACCAGGATCGTCCGGCGGTAGACACCTCCCGAGACATGCTCGACGCCTTTGATGGCGCGGGCGGCGAGATAGCCGAGCATCGCCTCCCACTCGAGCGGGCCGGTGAAATTCAGGCGAAGGGGCAGACCGCCATCAGCCACCAGCCGATCGGCTGAACGACGGCGGGCGCGCAATTCGCGCGGCGTCGCCCGAAAGATCTCGTGCACGGTGCGATTGAACTGCCGCAGGCTGCCGAACCCTGACGCGAACGCGATCTCAGTGATCGAGAGGTCGGTGTCGTCGAGCAGCCGCCGGGCGAAGTGCGCGCGGCTCGAGCGTGCGAGTTGCCCAGGGGTGACGCCGACCTGCTCCTGGAAGAGCCGGCGCAGATGACGTGCTGACAGCCCCAGGTGGCCGGCAACCACGGCTTCGCTCCCGGATCCAACGCCTCCCGCGACCACGAGCCGGATCCCGCGGCAGACCACTTCGGAGGCGATACCTTCCATGGGGGCGGCGGTGCGATATGGGCGGCATCGCAGGCAGGCCCGGTACCCGGCGGCCTCGGCCGCGGCGGCCAGGTCGAAGTGCCGCACGTTGGCGGGACTCGGTCGCGCCGAGCATCCCGGTCTGCAGTAGATCCCGGTCGTTACCACGGCTGAGAATCCGCCCATGGCTGTACTTGTAGCGCGACCACCAGGTGCCGCACCGGCCATATCCGGACATGGGCTCGATCTGTCCGAATATGGCCAGATGCTCGTCGATCCGGAGGTCCACCCTTCGGACGTGAGTCTCACGCCCGCGTCCCGCTCCTACGGCTATGCGTCGACTCCGCTCGGACGCGTCCTGGTGGTGAGCGCCGTGGGTAAGCTGGTCGGGCTCCACTTCGACGGCCACGCTCGAACCCCGGCTGTCGCCGAAGGCAGGTCCGGATCAGACGAAATCCTGAGCCTGGTCGGGGATCAGCTCGACGAATATTTCCGGGGATCCCGGACGCGCTTCGAACTGCCTGTGCGGCTCCGGGGGACGCCGTTTCAGATCGAGGTCTGGTCCGCGCTCCTGGACATCCCGTACGGGCGGACGTCGACATACGCCCAGGTCGCGGCCACCATCGGCCGGCCACGAGCGGCGCGCGCGGTGGGTGCGGCCAACGGCCGGAACCCGATCTCGATCGTGGTCCCGTGTCATCGCCTCGTGGGCGCCGATGGCGGCCTCACCGGATACGGATGGGGACTTGATCGCAAGCGGAAGCTGCTCGAGCTCGAGGGCGCGGTTCCGCACCGGACGGGTGGTCCCGGTGCGGCGAGTGGCCCGGTCAGGCAGGCGCCATCGGGATCGTGACCGTGTCGCGGAGGGCCGGCCGTACATGGGCTGCGCTGCCGTTGGCGCCGTTGCTCACGTGGTCGGCGGCCCCGGCGTGGGCGCCTTTGGAGCCGTTCCCGTGGCAGTTGCCGAAGAAGGCCTTGAGCACCTCGAGCTGACGGTGTACCGCCGCTTCATTCCAGCCGTGGCCCTGATCGCTGTCGGTGAACACGTTGAGATCGGGCAGGGTTGCGATCAGCCCCTTGAGCCGTTCCACGTCCACCAGACGGTCGTGGCGGGCGACGATGATGAGCGTTCGATCCGCACGGGCCGCAACCACCTCGACGTCGTCGCGGCGCAGGCAATCGTTGAGCCACTCCCTGGCGGCCCGCGGGTCAGCCCGGCGCTGATTCGCGTAGTTGATGTCGGCGGTGCGATCGTCGACGTCACCCTCGACGATGACGAAGCGCTTGTAGAGGTCGCTGATCCAGCGCTGCCGGCTCAGCCAGACCACGCCGTCCCACATCGGTCGCCGGCTGAGCAGGCGCACCTGACCTCGATAACGCCGGCGCATCAGGTCCGGGGACAGCAGCGGCGTGTGCAGCACCAGTCGCTCGGCCCGGCTGCCCGCCCGCTTGGCGAGCGCGCAGGCGACGGTTGCCCCCAGACACAGGCCGCCCACGTCGAAGGTGTCGATCTCGAGTTCGGTGAGCAGGTCATAGACCAGGTCGGCCATCGCCCCGGATGAGTGCCGGCCGCGGAGCGGCGGCGAGGCGCCGTTGCCGGGGAGATCGGGAATGATCAGGGTTCGATAAGCGCCGAGCTCGCTGAACCGGCCGCCGAATTCCTCGGCCGAGCTGAGGAAGCCGTGGCACAGCACCAGCGGTTTCCCGTGTCCGCCGACGAGGTAGCGAAGAGTCTGGCCTCGGATCGTCGTGAACCGCTCCTCCATCATCGGAGGGTCAAAGTTGCGTTTCGACGAGACCCAGGCGGCCAGGTGCGCGTCAAGACCGGTCGCCTTGCATCAATGGCGTCATTAAAGCCACAGGATGGGTCGCAGCGGCGGTCCGCTGGCGTACAAAGCATGATCGTGGGGCTCTCGAGTCATGCTGCTGACCTCGGCTCGGCCCTTGTCGACATCATCAATTCACCATTGCACAGCGACCCTTGCGGAGGCATTTCGTCCTGACTGACGTCGCGCTTGCAACCTGCTCGGTGCTCCCCGACCTCGACGATGACGAGCGCCGGCTGATTCGCGCTCTCGAGGTATCTGGTCTGGCCGCCGAGCCGCGTGTCTGGGATGACCCGTCGGTTGGATGGGACGACGTCCGCTTGGTGGTGATCCGGTCGACCTGGGATTACGCCGAACGGCGCGATGCCTTCCTGGAGTGGTGTGCCGGCGTTCCTCGGGTGCTCAACTCCGTGCCGGTCATCAGATGGAACACCGACAAGACATACCTGCGCGACCTCGAGGCGGCGGGAGTCCCGACGGTCCCGACGACATGGGTCGGGGTCGATTCGCACGCTGGGGACTTCCTGCTGCCGGAAGGGCACCTGGTCGTGAAACCGGTGATCTCGTCGGGCTCGCAGCACACTGCTCGATACGACCCGTCCGGCCAGGCGGCAGCGCGAATCCACGTCGAACGGCTGCTGACCGGCGGCCGTGCGGTGATGGTGCAGCCGTATGTCACCTCCGTCGACGCCGATGGCGAGACCGGAATGATCTACATCGACGGAGCCTTCTCTCACGCCGTGCGCAAAGGGCCGCTGCTCCAGGCGCCGGGGGTTGCAACCGATCAGCTCTGGGCACTCGAGGACATCACGCCTCGCTCTGCCGCCGCGGACGAGCGTGCAGTCGCCGAAGCGACGCTGGATGCGCTTCCCTGGCCTCGCGAGGCGTTGTTGTACGCGCGCGTCGACCTGGTCCGGGGCGTTGACGGTGCTCCGTTGCTGCTGGAGCTCGAGCTGACCGAACCGTCGCTGTTTCTAGGGCTTGAACGCGGAGCCGCCGCGCGGCTCGCCGAGGCCATCGCCGTTCGACTCGGGCAAGGCTGACAGCGTCGGCCTGACCCTGTCCCTGGTGGCGCGCTCGGCCCGGTTGGTGATGATCAGCCTGGTCACGAGCGCACTGAAGGTCTCGTCCGGCCCGAGCGGCTCCTGACGCGACTTCGACAGACGGCCGCTCATCTATGAGGCCCTCCCGGACGGCGCGTTGTCCGAGCGCCTGAGCAGGCGTGGAGCCTTCGCATCGCCGCTGCGACGCGCCGTCTCCTCAGGCCTCCGCAGTCGCTCCACACCGTTGGCGTCTTCGCGTTCCGGCGTTGCCGTCGCAACTCGCACGCGCGACTGCGGGTTGCGCGGACGGAGCGGACGCAACGTGTCGCGCGCCCTCCATGCGGCGGCCGGGTCCAGGAGGTCAGTAGCGACCGTGGGCCGCCCCAGGCCGAAACCCTGTCCCAGGGGGATGTTCAGCGAGCGGATCTGATCACTCACCAGCTCGTTCTCGACACCTTCAGCGATGACGACCGAATCGTGCACTCGGGCGAAGGTCAGGGCGGTCTTGATCGCCGCGCGCGAGCTCCTGCGCACCGCATTCATGGTCAGACTGCGCGCCAGCTTGACGAACTCGGGTTCGGCGCTCTCGAGAAGCTCCGTCGTGGCGTAGCCCTCGCCGAGGTCGTCGATGGCAAATCTGATACCCGCCTTGCGATACGACGTCAGCACCACCCGCAGGCGATCCAGGTCGCGGACACTCTCGTGCTCGCCGATCTCGAGCACAAGTCGGTGCGGCGAACGACCCGTCCACTCCAGCAGGAGCATGAGTTGATCCACGTCGTGGAGGGGGTCGAGGAGGGCCGCCACGCTGACATTCACGAAGAGCAGGATGCCCGCGGGAAGCGAGGATGCCTGGCTCAGCGCGGCTCGGCGGCACAGCCAGTCGAGATCGCGGATGTGCCCCGAACGATGTGCGACCTCGAACAGCGTCTCGACACTGTCGGAGGCACCGAATCCCTCCGGGCGGGCCAGCGCCTCGTAGCCGACCACATGTCCGTCATTGAGATCGACGATCGGCTGGTACACCGAGTGAATCGGCCGCCCGGCGACCAGCTCGCCGATCAGTTCGGTGACCGACGATCCCGACGGCGTGACCTGCTCCGCACCGTCGACGTGGCGTCCGACGACGCGGTCGCGGCCGCTCCGTTTGGCCTCGTACAGGCACTCGTCGGCGCGTCGCCATGCGGACATGGGGTCGGTTCCCGCCGGGGCGGACGCCCAGCCGAGACTGATGTTCGATCGACCACCGGGCGTGGGCACGAGGTGCATGGCCGCCCGGAGGCGTTGCGCGGCGGATGCCGCTTCAGCCGGATCGACATCGAGGAGGACGGCCGCAAACTCGTCACCACCCACCCTCGCGATGACGTCCCATCCACGCAACATCAGCGCGAGCGTGGTGGCGACGGTCCGAAGCACCGTGTCGCCCGCCTCGTGCCCGAATTCGTCGTTCACGCGCTTGAGGTGGTCGACATCGATGGCGAGGATCGCGAATGGCTGGCGGGGAATCGTTCCCAGGATACGGTCGAACTCGCGTCGGTTCTTCAAGCCGGTGAGCCGGTCGGTGCTCGCCAGCTCGGCCATGCGCAGCGCTTCGTCGCGAAGCGCGCCCTGTTCCCGGATGCGAGTGACGACGTGCGCGGCCCCCGCGCTGATCTCGCTGATCGTCTCCACGGTGAGCGTCTCGACGCTCGGCAACGTCTCGAAGAAGTAGGCGAGCACACCGACCATGCCGGATGCGGTCGTGATCGGACATGCGATCGCAGATCGAACGCCCAGCGAGACGGCGGCCGCGACCTGTGTCGAGGTTCCCAGCTCATTGAGATCCGAGACGACCACGAGCGTCCCGGTGGTGCGCACGCGGGCGATGAGTGCGTCAAGGGGTCCGGCGGCGCCGTCCGCCGCGACGTCGAGCGCGTCGAGTGTGGTGCGCGGGAAGGCATGACGCGAGGTGGAATCCAGACGCCCCTGCTCCTGGCGCGCAACGAACATCTCGCTGAAGGTTGCGCCGATCGTGAAGGTGGTGAGCTCCAGGATGGTGTCGGCTGCGGCATCGACATCCCCGATATCGGTGAGTGCCCGCACCAGCGACAGCTGCAGATCGCGGCGTCGCTGACCAGACTGCTCGGTCAGATCACGTGTGACCGTGAAGAAACCGCGCAGCTCACCGTTCTCGCCATGCATGGCAGTAATCGAGACGCTCGCCCAGAAGCGCCGCCCGTCCTTGCGCACCTGCCACGTCTCGTGGAGCCGCTCGGCGGCGATGGCGCTGGAATCCTCGACCGGACCGCTGACCGGCCATCCGCGCGGGTACAGCACCGAGTGATGGCGTCCAATCATCTGCTCGGCGGTGTACCCGAAGATCCGCTTTGCTCCCGTGTTCCAGCTGAGCACGTTGCCGGCAGGGTCGACGGTCATGAGCGCCTCATCGAACACGCCGTCCACCAGGGCACGCAGGCTCTTTTCGCTCCGCCGAACTCCCTGTTCCGACTGCTCTCGCGCGGTGACGTCGCGCAGGGTGACCAGGAGCCGTTCGCCATGTCTGCTGATGCGGACGTCACGCACCTGGTCGGTCGTGATACCCCCGCGGACGACGCGATGGCGCAGCCGGTCGATGGCATGGGGAACGTCGGTCGCCAGCACTCCGCGCAAGGCCGCGTCGAACGCGATCGCCGCGCCGGGATCGAGGTTGAGAAACCGGTTTCCGGCGAGCGACCCCGGCTGGATTCGATTACCGGAGGGGTCATCGCCGAGCTCGGCGGCGGCGGCGTTCGCGTAATCCACCCGAAAATCGGTCACGTGCGGGCGGCGGCCATATACCGGCGACAGGATGAGTACGGCGTCGGCCATGGCCTCGAGCCAGAACTGATCACCGGGGTCCAGAACCCCCGCTTCCGGATAACTGCGTTCTGCGGCCACGCGCCAGCCTCTCCTTTAACGCAGCGAACTGCGCGCCCGTTGTCGTGCCTTCCGGTGCTGCATAATCTGAAACACTCTGAGCAACACGTCTGTCCCACAGCGCACATAGGTCGATGTCGACACGAGCGGAGACATGAACGAGGACCCGACCGGTGGGGTCGCCGCGGGAGGTGAGAACCGGATCCTCACCGCCCTACCTTCATCTGACCGTCGGGAGCTGTTCAGTGTTGTTAGAAGTGTCACCCTGCCAGTCAAAACGGTTCTGTTTGAACCTGGAGCGCCTATAGAGGCGCTCTACTTCCCGGTCGACGGGGTCATCTCCCTGGTCACGCCATTGCACGACGGCGCCATCGTCGAGGTGGCGACGATCGGCAATGAGGGCATCGTCGGGGTGCCACTGGTGCCGCTCAGCGGGCTTGCCGTGCGCGCGATATCTCAGGTCGCCGGCCACAGCCTGCGCATGGAGGCGGCCGCGTTTCTTTCGCTGTTCGACCGCAGCCGCGCTTTCCAGTCGTTGGTGGACAAGTACACCCAGGCGCTCTTCGGCCAGATCTCACAAGCCGCAGCCTGCAACCGGCTTCACTCCAGTGAGGAGCGTCTCAGCCGCTGGCTCCTGATGAGCCACGATCGTGTCGGTGCCGACCAGTTCATGATCACCCAGGAGTTCCTCGGTCAAATGCTCGGCGCCCGACGCTCGACGGTCTCCGTATCAGCCGGCATCCTGCAACGAGCTGGGCTGATCCGCTACGTGCGCGGCCACGTGACCATCGTCGACCGGGCCGGACTCGAGGCCGTCTCATGTGAGTGCTACTCCGTGATCAGGACAGAGTTGGAGCGGGTCGTCGACCCGGCGGCACCGCCGCATCCTCCGAGGTCGCCCTCGGATCCCCGCCACCCGGAGTGACCTCTCCCCCATCCGGGCAGCAGTACGAGCTGGCGCACGGGGGGCAACGAGCGGTCATCGTCGAGTTGGGGGCGGGATTGCGCGAGTACGACACCGATGTCTCCCCACTCGTCGATGGTTATGCCCGCGACCAGGCTTGCGATGGCAGCCGGGGGCAACTGCTCATCCCATGGCCGAACCGGATTGCGGGCGCCACATATCGCCTCGACGGCGCCGAATTTCGACTTCCGGTGAACGAACCCAGGACGGGGAGCGCCATCCACGGCCTCGCACGCGACAAGCCGTGGCGTCTTGCCGGCTCGTCGGCCGCGGCCGTGACGCTGACGTTCGATCTGCCGCCGCAGGACGGCTACCCCTTCAGCCTGGGCCTCAGCGCCACCTATTCGCTGGCGGGCGACGGTCTGACGTGCCAGGTGACCGCGACCAACCGTGGTGAACGGCCGTGCCCATACGGAGCCGGTGCCCATCCCTACGTTCGCGTGGCCGGCAGCGAACTGATCGACGACGCGCTGTTGCAGATTCCTTCGGGCGCAACGCTCGAGACGGATGATCGCGGTATCCCCACCGGCGCAGAGCGTCACGTCGAAGGCACCGTCTTCGACTTCCGCACGCCACGGCCGATCGGCACACTGGTGCTGGACACTGCGTTCACGCGGCTTCGTGCGGATGAGGACGGCGTGACCCGGATCACACTCAGGTCGTGCGATGCCAGCCATGGCGTTGCCGTGTGGATGGACCAGTCCCACCGGTACGCGATGATCTACAGCGGGGACACCCTCCCGGACGTCTCCCGCCGTCGCCGGGGACTGGCCGTGGAGCCGATGACGTGCGCTCCCGACGCGTTCAACTCGGGCGCCGGGCTGGTCGTGCTCCAACCCGGCGAAGAGCACCGCAGCACATGGGGAATCGCTGCGTTGTAGCACCGAGGTGGTATGAACGACCGGTGACCACAACGCTGCGTCCGTCGCTGGCGCTGTTCATCAGCGAACCGGGCCGCGCGCTCGCCGATTACGGCGCCATGCTGGCCACGTCGCCGGTATTGCTTCGCGCGCCGCGGGGTGATGGCCATCCGGTCCTGGTCCTGCCCGGGCTGCTCGCCGAGGACGCTTCGACCGCGACGATGCGGGTGTACCTGCGCTCGCTGGGCTACGAGGTGCACGGTTGGCGGCTCGGCCGCAACCTCGGCCCCACGCCGGCGATCCTCAACGGTATGACAGCGCGGCTGGACGAGTTGCACCGCGCCACCGAAAGGTCGGTCAGCCTGGTCGGCTGGAGCCTGGGTGGCATCTTCGCGCGAGAACTCTCCCGCGCCCGCCCGGCGCTGGTGCGCCAGGTGATCACGCTCGGAAGCCCATTCGGCCTCAGCGACCCCGATGACAGCCGGGCCAACTCGACGTACCGCCGGCTCGGCGTGCTCCACGCCAGCCCACGTTCAGTGCCGGGGCGCGAGCGGCTGTCACGACCGATCCCGGTGCCGACCACGGCCATCTATTCGCGACTCGACGGCGTCGTGCCGTGGCAGGCGTGCATCACCTCGCCAGGTCACAACCGCGAAAACGTCGCCGTCTACAGCAGCCATCTCGGCATGGGACACAACGCCGCCGTGCTGTGGGTCATGGCGGACCGCCTCGCGCAATCAGCGGGATCCTGGCAGCCGTTCCGCGCGCCCTCGCTCGCCCGTCACCTCTTTCCGGAACGCACCGCCGCCGCCTGACCGTCGGGCGACTCCGCGTGCGGTGCCGCGCGTCGTGACGACCGCTTCCTGCCTCCGCGTGCAGCCTTCTTCGGGGAGCCGGCGGCGGCGGCCACCAGCTCGCGCATCCCCTCTTCGATGCCGTCGCGAAGCACATCGATATCGCTGACCGTGTCGTAGTCGCCGGTGATGCCGAAGAACAACCGGCCGCAGTACGAAAAGATGGCGATGCTGATGCGCACGCTTCCCATGATCGGAACGTACGGATACGAATAGACCATGCGGCGACCGACGACGTAGAGCGGATATTGCGGACCCGGGACGTTGGTGGTCACCGTCTGCAGCGCGCGCTGCGGTGTGCGCGCAGCGAGGCGCGCGCCGAGCGAGAGCAGCATCGGTGGCGCGAAACCCGCGAGCTTCACCAGGGCATCGCCCGCGACAGCCTGCTTCGATCCCTTGAGCATCGACAGCTGTGCGGCGATGGCACGGAGGCGGTCGCCCGGGTCCGCGATCGAGACGGGAAGCCCGGGGAAGATCCCGGACACCCGGTTGTTGTACTTGCCCCGCTCCGAATCCGCACGCACCGACACGGGCACCAGGGTCCGCACCACTCGATTGGAGACCTCCTCACCACGATGCACGAGCAGGCTGCGGAACCCCGCGGTGATCGCCGCGAGCACGACGTCGTTCACGGTCCCGCCGAGACCATGACGAATGGCCTTCACATCGTCGAGGCTTCCCTCGGCCCAACTCCATCGGCGATGCGGCCCGATCGGTCCGTTGAGCGACGTCGCGGAACGCTTGCTCCACTCCGCGAGCGAGCGCAGCAGCACAGCGCCTTCGGCGAGCCGGGTGCGCGGGCCGGCTGTGATGCGGAGGCCGCCGGACATGTCACGCAAACGTCCGAGCGGGTCGGAGACGGTGCGCACCACGGCGTGGGCGGCGATGATGAAGGTGCCCGGNNGTGGAGTCGAACATCACCGTGAGCAGATCGGTGGCGGAGATTCCGTCCACCATGCAGTGATGGACCTTGGAGATCACCGCCCACCGGCGGCCGTGGAGCCCTTCGACCATCCACACCTCCCAGAGTGGCTTGCTTCGATCGAGGGTCTGGGCAAACACCCGGCCGGCGAGGTTGCGCAACTCGTCCCTGCCGCCGGGAGGCGGAACCGCCGTGTGGCGTATGTGGTACAGGATCTGGAAGTGCGGGTCGTCGACCCAGATTGGTCGCCCGACGCCACCCGGCGCGAACCGCACCTTCTGCCGATAGCGCGGCACCAGCGGCAGCTTGGCGGCGATGAGCCGGACCAGGTCTCCGTACGCCGGCGCCGGTCCTTCCAGCACGGCGACCGAGCCGATGTGCATGGGGTTGTTGCTGTTCTCGATGTGGAGGAACGCCGCGTCCTGCACGCTCATCACGTCCACGTCATGTCCCTCCAGGTGCCTGCATCGGCAGGTGTTCGCGGACCATACTCTCCGCAGCAGGGTGTCGATCATCACCCATCACAGGTGGGAATGCCATGCGCAGGTCGCTCTTCGTCGGCAGTGTGTTCGCCTTGGCGATAACCGGAGCCTCGGCGGCTCCACCGGTCCGCGCGGTGGCCTCTCCAGGAGCGTCGCCGCGGACACCATCGCTGACCTGTTCAGGCGGGTTTGTTGCAGACACAACGCCCAACCCCAAAAAGATCGACATCCTGAACGCCGCGAAAGCCTTTGCGGGCAGCACGGTCTGGGCGGTCGGCTCCACGGCGATCGACGCCTCGACGAGTGTTCCCCTCGCGGAGCGGTGGAACGGGTCGTCGTGGAGCAGCGTCGCCGTCCCTCCGTTCGGGTCTGTCAACAACCAGCTGTCCGGCGTCGCCGGTAGCTCGTCAAACGACGTCTGGGCGGTCGGCGACGAGGACAGCGCCGGAAATCCCGGAGGACTCATCGAGCACTGGAACGGGAGCGCGTGGGCCGCATCCACCGGCTCCGGCGCCGGCTCGGGATTCGGAGGTGTCGCTGCAATCACCTCGACCAATGCCTGGGCAGTTGGGAGCTTCGGTTTGCAGACCTTCGTCGAACACTGGAATGGTGCGAGCTGGTCAGTCGTCGCGAGCCCGAACGGGCCTGGCGGTGACGGCTACCTGGCGGCCGTGTCCGCGGTGAGCGCGAGCAACATCTGGGCTGTGGGCGCCACCAGCACCTCGGCGTTGATCGAACACTGGAATGGCACCAAGTGGTCGGTGCACTCGAGTCCCGCCATCACGGGCACCTCGTTTCTGTCGTCAGTCCGGGAGATCAGCGCCAGCGACGTCTGGGCGGTCGGGGCCGTGGAGAGCGCCAGCTTCGTGGAGACAACGCTGGTCGAGCATTGGAACGGCGCCACATGGACGATCGTCGCATCACCGAACGGCTCCTCCAGCTTCAGTGATCTGACCGCGGTCGCGCCGATCAGCGCCACCGATGTCTGGGCGGTCGGGAACCAGAGCAGCGGCGCGCTGGCGATGCGCTACAACGGCACGGTGTGGACCCTCGTCCCGGAGCTTGCCGGTCACCTGACACTGAATGGAGCAACCGCCAGCACCACGGAACACGTTGTCTGGGCGGTCGGCTCGCAGGAGAAATCCAGCAAGCCCTTCAAGACTTTTGCCGAGCACGTCTGCCCCGCGTGATCCGCGTCGCCGTCTGACGCGGCGTCGCATCGTCGCGATCGCGATGGTCTCGATGGGTGCCGCCGCGTGCGGACAGAGTTCCGCTGTTCGCACCGGGACGAGCGCGGCCGACCTTCGGGCATACCTCGCCGCCGTCGAGCCCATTCGCCTCGGCGTGAACACGCTCCTGCAGGGCGCGGACCCGATCATCGAAGGCTTCCAGAAACACACCCTGACCGACGCCCAGGCGGCGGCGAGCATGGGCTCACTGGAGCAGACCTTCGCCAATTACACGGTCGACATCAACGCGCTCCGGCCCAGCGATCCGGCGCTCGCCGCGATCAACTCCCCCTACGCCCACACCTTCATCCTCGAGGACTCGTACCTCAACGCACTGGTCACCGGGATGGCTCGAGACAACGTCACGAAACTTCCCGACACGCAGTCAGACCAACGAGCGGCAATCATCGAGTGGCGAGTGCAGCTCGAGGTGCTNNGGTGAGATCGCGCCGTCGGTGTCCGGCGGCAGCTGACTCAGGGAATCCCTGTCAGCGAACCACTTTCGACTTGGCCGGCTTGGCGCTGCAGGGCACGCACAGCGCGGCCCACGGCACGGCGTCGAGACGTTCGCTCGGGATCGTGGTGCCACAGGCGATGCAACGTCCGTAGGTGCCGGCGTCGAGGCGCTCCAGCGCCTGGTCGATCTCGGCCACGGTCGCGTAGATGGTGCGCGCCTGGTAGGCGTCGGTCATTCTCTCGACGGCATACAGTGTGGCGTCGCCGATCCTTTTGCCGAAGCCGAGGTTGGCCACCTCGGCCGGATCATGAGCGCCCAACTGGTCCACTTTGGTGACGATCTCGGATCGCTTGCGGAGCAGCACCTTGCGCCTGTCCGCATGCGGGTCCGCCTGGTTCGTCGATTGGCTGCCGCGACCGCGACTCACCCACGAAGCCTACGCCGCCCCCAGGCAGAATGACCCGAGCCTGACCTGCGCCAGACCGTAAGTATCTGCTTACCTAGATCGAGCCGAGTAACAGCGACGAACACAGGAATATGGCGATTTGCCGATGGATAGCGACCATTCCGTTGTCGGCGACGGGTACGAAACGCACCACACTCACCCGGTGGCTCCCCGGTCCTCCGATCTGCGCCTCGAGGTCCTGACGCGGCTCGGCCATTCCCTGCCCGGTACGCGCAGTCCTGCTGAGGCCGCCGCCGGGGTTGTCGACGCGCTTGCCGCCCTCGATATCGCCGGCACCGTGAGCGCTGTCGAGTCGGACATGGCGGTGGTCCTGGCCGTCAACATCCCGCCCTCGCTGACTGTCCATCTGTCGCCGCAACTCGCCTCCACGATGGTGGGAATGCGCATTCCGCTCGATGGTGTGGAATCGCTGCGCAGGCCGGTCCGGCTGCGACGCCCGTACCTCGGCGCGGCTGACGCATCCGAAACGCTCCGCCGACTGACCACTGATTCCGCACTCGCCAAGGCACTGCCGAACGCGACCGAGGAGCGCGACGTTATCGCCGTGCCGGTGACCTGTCGAGACCGGGTGGTCGCCGTCCTGAGCGTGTGGGGTCCCGGGTGCACTCCCGGTCTGATCCCGATCCTCGAGGTGGTCGCGGCGATGCTCGCCGCCGCCTGGTCCGCCGAGGTGACTCCCGCCCTTGAGCGCTTCGACGCGCCCGGTGCCGCGGTGCCCGACCGCCGGCTGCGCGGCACGATCGCTTCGCTGCTGACCAGCGGCACCATCGTCTCGGCGCTGCAACCCATCGTGCGGCTCGTGAACGACACAGTGATCGGATACGAGGCGCTGGCGCGATTCCCACCGCGGGCACGTATTCGCACGCCTGACCAGCTGTTCGGGGCCGCCGCCGCACTCAACATGCAGTCGTCGGTCGACCTTGCATGTGTGCGTGCGGCATTGCAGGCCGCCTCACATATTGGCGAGGCGGACCTCTTCGTCAACGTGCTCATCGGTACGCTTGTCGATCAAAGTGGGGTGGCCGCGCTCGACAGGGCCGTGTACGACGCGCATGTCGATCCCGCGGCCGTCGTGCTGGAGTTCAGTGAGCGCGAACCGGTGCCCGACCTCGCACTGCTGCAGCGCATCGCCGCGGAATTGCGCGCCCGCGGCTTCCGTATCGCCGTCGATGATGCAGGCGCCGGTCATGCGAGCATGCGAGTCATCGCGGAGTTGCGGCCAGAGTTCATCAAGGTCGATCGATCGCTGATCACCGCCATCGACGCCGACCGCGCCCGCCGCGCGCTGGTGGTTGCGCTGCTGTCCTTCAGTGGCCACATCGGCGCGCGGGTCATCGCCGAGGGCATCGAGACGCAACGCGAACAGGAGACGCTCCAGTCCCTCGGCGTGCAGTTTGGGCAGGGATGGCTTATGGGGCGCCCGGTGTTGCCGCATCCACTGAAAGGCGACACCTCCATGCAGGTTGTCGACGCGGCCTGGTTCGCCGAACACCAGGTCTCGCCCACGCGAGTGGCCACACCAGTGACCGAGTCCACGGTGCCGGGCGATGTGGTTCCGGCAACAGCCGTCGCGACGACAGCACGCCCGAGACGGGGACTGGCTCGGGCGCTCAGCGACGCGGCGCTCGCCCTCCAGAGCGAGCACGATCCAATGCGCATCCTCGGCGTGATGGCGGAGCAGATGGGTCGCGTGGTGCCGGCGACCGAGATGGCGATCTTCGTCGCCGACTACGAAACCTTCCGCCTCGTCCCGGTGCTCGCCACCGGGCCGGAGCACGACGAGATCATGGCGGACAGCATGGCGCTCGACGCGGGCATCACCGGGTGGGCCTTCGCAAAAGGCACGCCACAGAACATTCCCGATACCTCGATGCACCCGCTCGCGCGTCAGATTCCCGGGACCTCCTACGTGCAGGAATCGCTGCTCCTGGTGCCGCTCGTCGCCACCGAGCACAAGCTCGGCATCATCAACTGCTGGCGTCTCGGCACCGGCCAGTTCAGTGCAGGCGAGCTCGAGGCAGCGTCGCTCTTTGCGCACGTCGCCGCGTCGGCCTGGCGCAACGCGCAACTCTACGGCGAGCTCGTCAACGCTGCGATGACCGACCCGCTGACCGGCCTCTACAACAGCCGCTGGCTGCGCGATACCGGCGAACGCGACATCGCCCGCGCCACGCGCGACGGCAAGCCGCTTTCGCTGCTGCTCATCGACCTCGACCACTTCAAGGCGGTGAACGACAGCAGTGGGCATGCGATCGGAGACGTGGTGCTCCAGCGCGTGGCCGCGCAACTGCGTACCACTGTCCGCGGAGCCGATGCCGTGATCCGGCTCGGCGGAGAGGAATTCGTTGTGCTCCTGCACGAATGCTCCTCGGAAGGAGCCTGGGTTGCCGCCGAAGCGGTGCGCAGCGCCGTTCGCGACGTGGCTGTACCTGACGGATGCAGCCTGGTGGGCCTCACGGCATCAATCGGGATCTCGACGTATCCCGTCCACGGCGGCACCCTGGATCAACTGCTCGGGGCCGCGGATCGAGCGATGTACTCGGCAAAGCACGCAGGCCGGGACCGCTCCGCACGTGCGACGCTGATGACCGGCGGCGCCAAGATCATCACGCTTCCCCGCCGGCGTCCCCCGCGCCCGAGCGCCCCCGGTATGGTCTCCGGCAACTGAGCTCGCGCCGTATCGGCAGCGGAGTTCCGTCAGGGAATGTCGCGACGGATCATGAGCATCCAACCGGCCACGGCGAACAACAGCCCCCATCCCAGCAGGACCAGGCCTCCCTGCAGCGCGTCGAGGTGGGGCAGATTCCCCCGGCTGGCGCCCGTGATGGCTCCGGCGGCAGCCCCGGGAAGGTACGGATACGCCTTCTGGATCACCGGGATGATTTCGATGAGTGGCTCGAGCACGAACAGGTACACGAGGGCGGAGATCACTGCGGCGATCTGATTGCGCACCAGCACGCCGACGCCGATGCCGACGATCGCGAAGGTGGCGATCACGACCAGGTCACTGAGCATCGAGAGCAGAACCCCGTTGTCGATCCAGCCGATGGTGACCCCCAGCGCACCGAGCCAGATCGCCATGATCGCGGCTGTCAGCGCCGCGCAGATGACGCCGTAGATGATGCCGACCAACGCGGCGATGATCAGTTTTGCCACGATCACACGACCGCGTCTTGGCTCGATGAGGAATGTCGGTCGCGACGTGAAATGACGGAACTCGGTGGTGATCAGGATGATGCCGACCACAACCGAGAAGAGGTATGCGCTGCTCGCCGACGCGGCGATCGACTTCTGGGTTGCCGCAGCGCTGAGCGGCAGCGCGATGTTGCCGCTCGCCCCGTTGCTGGCGATCTGCGCCACGACACCGAGCGCGGCCAGCGCCATCGCTCCGAGGAGCATGCCCCATCCCAGCTTGACGGTGGTCACCTTTCGCCATTCGGCGCGCAGCAGCGGGATCACACGGGAGCCGCCGGTGGATCGCCGGCATCGGCGGTCAGACGCAGGAACGTCTCTTCGAGGCTCGAGCTCCCGGAGCGAAGCTCGTGCACCTCGATGTGGGCCTCCCAGGCGGCATGGCCGACGGCTTCCGGCGTGGCCCCGACGACTGCGACCGCTCCGTCCGGCCGCCCAGTGACCTTGACATTGAGTGGCGCGAGCGCGGCGCTCAGCTGCTCCGGGGTCGGCGTCCGCACCACCACTCCCGCACTGGCTCCTTCGAGGTCCGCCAGTCGCCCTTCGTAGATGAGACGGCCGCGCGCGATGATGACCACGCGGTCGACGGTCTGCTCGACTTCGGAGAGCACGTGACTCGAGACCAGCACGGTCCGTCCGTCCACGTCGGCGAAGTGCCGGAGCAGGCCGCGCAGCCAAGCGATGCCCTCCGGGTCGAGCCCGTTTGCCGGCTCGTCGAGGAGCAGGACTCTCGGGTTGCCCAGGAGTGCGGTGGCGAGCCCAAGGCGCTGGCGCATGCCGAGCGAGAAGCCGCGCACCGGGAACCTGGCAGCCTGCGTCAACCCCACGAGTTCCAGGGCCTCATCCGCGCGCTTGTCAGACAGTCCCGCGGCGGCGCAGAACACCCGGAGGTGATTGCGCGCCGAACGGCCGGGGTGAAAGCTGGTCGCCTCCAGGACTGCGCCGACCGTCCGGCCCGGGGCCGGCAGGTGCGCATAGGTGACTCCGCTGATCGTGCCGGAGCCGGAGGTCGGTGCGGCGAGCCCGAGGATGATTCGAAGCGTCGTGGTCTTGCCCGCGCCGTTGGGGCCGAGAAACCCGGTCACCGATCCGGGCTCGACGCTGAACGACAGGCCGTCCACCGCCTTGACCTGGCCGAAGACTTTGGTGAGATCCGTGGCGACGATGCGACCCTCGATGCTGGTGGCCTCCGGGCTCACGCGCCGCGGCCAAGGTGTGCGTGTGCCCACTCGCCGAGCGCCATCAGCGCTGGGCGGAGCGCCTCGCCGCTCGGAGTCAGCTGGTAGAGCGAGGCAATCGGTGGACCCTCGATCACCTCACGTGTGATCAGCCCCGCAGCCTTGAGCTCGGTGAGACGCGCGGACAGCATGCTCTCGGTGATCCCCGGGATCGCGCGGGCGATCTCCGCAAATCGAGCGGGGCGCTCGAGCAGCACGCCGATCACGACCCCGGTCCAGCGCTTGCCCAGCACCGCGAACACCGAGGTCAGCGCGTCGTCGCACTGAATCGCCGCCGAACCGCATTCCTGGGCCATCGGGGACTCATGGTAACCGGGCCGATGCCGCGGTCCCGACGCCTGTGGGCATATCACGGCGCCGTCATGTGGTTTGTCGCGCAGATGACCGCTCTGCTACTGAACTACGCGGTGCTGTCGCAGACCGAGGTGTAAGTGCGGTTGCGTACAGACCACGCATTCGGCCTCCAGCAACGTGAGATCACGGGCGTTCTCCCATCCGTCTGAAGGTGACTCACTCACAGTGGCAGTCTCGGCTCCCCTCGTGTCAGACACGCAAGCGCCAAATGGCCGCAGCCATCGAGACGTGCGCAGTCGCGAGCGCGAGGTCATCGGCCGCGCTGATCGGCGACGACCGGCCGGAGTTGGCTCCGGCGCGGACGCGCTGTTGATAGCCGCGTTGGCGCTCTTCAACGAGTCGAACGACCTCGATGCGGCCCTCAGCAAGACGCTCACCATGCTCACCGCCGCGCTCGACGGACGCATCGGCGAGATCTGGTTGCGCGGCGGCGACGCGCGTGACGTCGAGCTGCGCTATTCGTCGTCGGACGGGGCGCCGGACGTGGTCGCGTTTGAGGCGGAGGGAAAGGCCTTGGGACTCGGCGCCGGACCGGCGCTGGTGAGCCGGGTCGTCAAGACCGGGCGTGGATCCGCTGCCGCTTCCGTGGGTGGCGAAGGGATGGGTGATCGCACCTCCGTGGCCGCCGCCGCGGATATTCACAGCGCTCTGACGTTTCCCATCCGAGGCAAGTGCAGCCTTGTGGGAGTCCTCGCCTTCTTCCGCGAGTCGACAGTGCGGCCGCACAGCGAAGCGCTTGCGTCGATGCCGGGAATCTGTCACCACCTCGGACGCTTCATCGAACGGATGCGTGCCGAAAACGCGATCCATGAAGCCGCGATGGAGCTTGCCGCTCTCGCGTCCACCGATGCCCTCACGGGCTTGAAGAATCGTCGCGAGTTCGACCGCGCACTCCGCACCATCCCGCGACTCCCGTTCGCCGTGCTTTCGCTGGACGTCGACGGTCTGAAGAACATCAACGACTCCGAAGGCCACGCGGCGGGCGACATGCTGCTGCGCGTCGTCGGTCACACCCTCGGGTTACTGGTTCGCGGCTGGGACGTGATGGCGCGCGTTGGTGGCGATGAGTTCGCAGCTCTTCTCCCCGAGGTCGGCGTCTTCGGCGCCCAGCTGGTGGCGGAGCGTATGCGCGTCGCGATGCATTCGCTCGCCCTGAGCATCGGTTCGGTCCGGATCACAGTCGGGTGGAGCGCGGCACCGGCGGGCGCAGATCCCCTGTCGGTATGGCAGCGCGCCGACGAGTCGCTCTACCAGGCCAAGCGCGCCGGCGGTGACCGGATCGCCGGGGCATCGTACGAGCGCGGCGAGGCGGCAGATATCGCTGAACGGTCATATTCGGACGTCGTCGCGCGAATCCTTGAAGGCGGGTCACTTTCGACCATGTATCAGCCAATCGTGAGCCTCGAGAACGGCGCTGTCCTGGGCTACGAAGCACTGGCGCGACCCGAGGGTTTCGCGGCGATGGATTCGGTGGAGCCGGTCTTCGAAGCAGCACGCACCGGAGGACAGATTCGCGACCTCGACTGGGTGTGCCGCCGTCAGGCGGTCGACGACGCCAGGCGACTCCCCGACGGGAGTGCCCTCTTCCTGAACATCAGTGCCGCTGCGCTCCTCGATCCTGTCCACGGTGTCGATCAACTCTTGCTCCTGCTCAGCAGCGCCGATCGAAGTCCGGAGACCGTGGTGCTCGAGATCACCGAACACGAGCGCATTCGCGATTACGAGGTGCTCGCGCGGGTCCTCGCGGCGTATCGAGCCGAAGGGATCCGCTTCGCGCTCGATGACGTCGGCGAGGGGCATTCCACCCTCGAGCTCCTCGCCGCCTCCTCGAGCGAATTCCTCAAGCTGGGACGCAGCCTCACGATGACCTCCACCAGGGTCGGATCCCGAGCGGCCATGGATGCGACCCTGGCGTTTGCCCGCGTCAGCGGTGCGGCAGTTATTGCCGAAGGTGTCGAGAACGAGTTCGTTGCCGACTTGATGAAGGCCGGCGGAGTCAGGCTCGGTCAAGGATTCGGCCTGGGCAAGCCCACGATGGCGGATGACGTCGAGGATGTCGCGACAGCGCTTTCTGAGCGCGCGGCCCTGAGCGCGCTGCGGCCCCGTTCGGCCGAGGCAGGTTCCTTAACCTAGCGAGCGGAGGCGCCTCGCACGGGGTGCCGCGTCTCGTTGTCATCGCTCGGCATATGGCCAGTGACCGCGGGGGCATCTCATACAGGTGCCCTGACCGCGATCACTGCCATGGGGTCGTTCACTCCACTTCCGCTCCGCCAAACGTGCTCCACCGGCGGCCGACCGGTCTGTTCGTCAGCGCACACAGGAGTGCACCGTATGGAACTGTGACAACCGGCTCGTCGTACGCGGTCATATGGCGGTGGATTCCCCAGCCGCGCCAGACGGCTTCGAATGCCGACCGGGTCGTGTGCGACGTACGACCATGGTCAGACCGATTCGCGGGGGTTCGTGTCGCGTTGACCACGTTGACACCGCAACCGGGCACCAGTGTGGGACGCAGTCTTCAACGTGGAAAGGAAGCCACTCGTGCCGCGGGCAAGGGCAATTACAAGCTCTACAGTCCCGGCATGGACACGCGGATCGTCGGCAGGCTGCAGCTCAGGTCGGACCTGGCGCACGCCCTCGACTGATCCCGCGCCCGGCGATCACCCCGCGGTGATCAGCGCCACGGCGACCATCGCCGCCGCGACGCCCGCGATCTGCGCGGTGCGCAGGCGCTCGCCGAGCACCACCATCGAGCACAGCACGGTCGAGACCGGGTAAAGGGAAACCAGCACGGCGACGACGCTCAGCAGTCCGCCGTGCACGGCGAGGAGATACAGCGCGTTGGCGGTCACGTCGAGCACCCCTGCGCCGACGATGACGAGCGGATTGGCGGCGCCGAAGCTCGGAGCCCGGCGCGCCGCACCGGAGACGATGAGCAGCGCTGTCACCGACGCACCTCGAGCGGCCACTAGTGGCCAGAGGTTGGCTCCCATCGCCGTTTTCGCGATGGCCACGTAGAACAGGCCGAAACCGATCCCGGCCCCGAGCGCGAGCATGAGCGTCCCCCGGCCGAGGCGCGACGCCCTGCTCCCGCCGCCGCTGAGAAGTGCGACGGCGGCAACCGCCACGACGATGCCCGCGTACTGAAGCGCGGCCGGTCGCTCACCACCACCCACACCGACGGCGATCGGCACCACCACGGCCACCACGCCGGTGATCGGGGCAACCAACGACATCGCTCCCGAGGCGAGGCCGCGGTAGAGCATGGCCACGCCGGCCGCGCCGGCGAGTCCTGCCAGGGCACCGTACGCGAGGTCGGCGCCACTCGGGCTCCCGCCCAGCACGGCGGCGGCGACCAGCATCCCGATCAGACCCACCCCTTGGGAGATCACCAACACCGAGAGCAGCGGCGCGGCGCGGTTCGCGAGGCCGCCGAGGAAATCCCCGCTGCCCCACATCGCCGCCGCGGCGAGCGCGAGCCCGATGCTCAGGCGGTTGTCACCGAGGCGGCCGCCTGCAGTCCCAACTCCTCAACCGACGCCTCGCGCATGAGGTACTTCTGCATCTTCCCGGTCACGGTCATGGGAAAGGAGTCGACGAACTTCCAGTAGCGCGGGATCTTGTTGGTCGCGATGTGGCCGCGGCAGAAGGCTTCCAGCGAATCCGCGGTCGGCGTCGCACCCTCCTTCAGCTTCACCCAGGCCATGACCTCCTCCCCGTAGCGCTCGGAGGGAACTCCGATCACCTGAACGTCGCTGATATCAGGATGCGCGTACAGAAATTCCTCGACCTCGCGGGGGTAGATGTTCTCACCGCCACGGATGATCATGTCCTTGATGCGCCCGACGATGTTCACGTAGTCGTCGTCGTCCAACGTGGCGAGGTCACCCGTGTGCATCCAGCGCGCTGTGTCGATCGCCGCGGCACTCGCGTCCTGGTTGTTCCAGTACCCGAGCATGACACTGTAGCCGCGGGTGCAGAGCTCGCCGGATTCGCCGCGAGGCACGATGGCGTCAGTCTCCGGGTCGACAACCTTGACCTCGACATGAGGATGGACGCGGCCGACTGTCCCGACGCGCTTCTCGAGGGGATCGTCAAGCGCGCTCTGCGTCGACACCGGTGATGTCTCGGTCATGCCGTAGCAGATGGTCACCTCGTGCATGTTCATGCGCGATTGCACCTTCTTCATCACCTCGACCGGGCAGGGCGATCCGGCCATGATCCCGGTGCGCAGCCGGCTCAGATCGTGCTGGTCGAACCCCGGATGGTCGAGCTCGGCGATGAACATGGTCGGCACGCCGTAGAGCGACGTGCAGCGTTCCTGCTCGGTGACCCGGAGCACGGTGGCGGCGTCGAAGGCCTCCCCGGGGACGACGATGCACGCCCCGTGTGTCGTGCACGCGAGGTTGCCCAGGACCATGCCGAAGCAGTGATAGAACGGCACCGGAATGCACACTCGGTCCTCGGGCGTGTACTTGACAGTCTCACCGACGAAGAAGCCGTTGTTGAGGATGTTGTGATGCGAGAGCGTCGCACCCTTCGGAAACCCGGTGGTCCCGGACGTGTACTGAATGTTGATCGGGTCGTCGAACTGCAGCGTCGATTCGACGGCGGTCAGCGCATTCTCGGACAGCCCGCCACCGTCGCGGATCAGCGAGTCCCAGCCGTCCTCGAGGACCAGCGCCTCGCGAAGCTCCGGGCAGGCGCCCTCCACCTCGCCGAGCATGCCGACGTAATCAGCCTGCCGGAAGGCTCGAGCGAGCATCAGGAACGAGATCCCTGACTGCCGGAGCGCGTATTCCAGCTCCGAGGTTCGGTACGCGGGGTTGAGGTTGACGAGGATCGCGCCGATTCGGGCGGTCGCATACTGGATGATCACCCACTCGAAGCGGTTGGGCGACCAGATCCCGACTCGGTCGCCGCGGCGGATGCCACGCGCGATGAGACCGCGGGCCACAAGGGAGACCTGGTCCCAGACCTGCCGGTACGTCGCTCGATACCCCTGGTGCGGGACGACCAGCGCCTCGGAGTCCCCGTGCCGGTCGACGGTGCGCCGCAGATTCTCGCCGATGGTCTCGCCGAGCAGCGGCAGGGCACTCGGTCCCGATGCGTACGACAGCATGCTGCGTCAACCTCCTCGTAACGCCCCGGCACGGTGCGCGCCGCAGCTCGCAACGATACGCGGCGCGAGCGCCCACCGACGCGCGGTGGCGCGCTGCAGGCAGTCGCGGATCAACCCGGCGAAGGTTCGCACCCCGTCGGTGAGGACCTGTTCATCCGACCCGCCGAATGTCCTGATTCGGATCAGTCAACGGTCATCAGCGAAACAAGCGGCCGCGAAGTCGGCCATCGACGGAAAGGTCCAGTCAGGCTTGACATCGATGCCCGGCGCCGGCGTGGCGCCCCAACCCGTGCGCACTCCCCGCCTGTCGATCCATGCGGTGGGAAGCCCGAGACTCCGAGCCGGGACATGGTCGTGGAAGAGGCTCTGGGCGACGTGCAACAACCGGCCTTCGGCCACGCCCAATCCCCGGGCTGTTTCCTGCAGGGCCTCGAAGTTGCGCAGCGACGGCTTGTACGAGCCGACGTCCTCCGCGGTGACGATCGCATCGAAGCGCACGCCGAGTCGCGCGTTGCTGCCAGCAAATGAGCGCCGGTCGACGTTGGAAAGAATGATCAACTTGTATCGCGTCGACAGCACGGCAAGCGCACCGGGCGAGTCGGGGAACGCGGGCCAATCCGCCACCGAGGTGGCAAGCCGGTCGCTCTCGGCAGCGCTGACTTCGACCCCCAACGCCGCGCCCGCGCGTCGCATCGCCGCGCCAAGGACTTCGGGGTACAGCGCCGCGGGAATCTGCGCCTCCTCAACGGCTTCGGCTGCCGCGTACCGCTCGAGCAACTCGTCGGTACTGACGTCGAGCTGGTGTGCCCGTGCCCACGTTTCGAGGACCGCGCCGATGCCCGCCTCCCAGTCGATCAGCGTGCCGTAGCAGTCGAAGCTCAGCGCTTCGAAATCGGTGGGTCTCACCCGCGCTTCCTTACGGAGGGCCGGCTCCGCAGCGAGACGCCGTCGAGGACGATGCCGAGCGCTGCACTGAGCCCGTCGCCTGTCACCGGAGCCGGTTGTGTGGTCGGTGGCATGGACCCCTCGGTCGCCGAGTCGTCGAGGCTCACCCGAACCGCACCACCGCTCACCTCGAGCTCGTACCGGTCGGGCGCGACGCTGCCGCCGGGGGTTTCCCACCGCGTGTCCGCGAGCGCCACACGGCTGTGGAAATCATCGAGGTTCACCTGGACCGCGCCGCTCCTGATGAGCGTCACGACAGCCGTCCCCGGGATTCGCTTGAGGGCGACGCCGACCACACCACTGGAGATGTGAATCGGTACGACCCCCTGTGGACGGGGCAGGAGGAACTCGACCTTGGTCGCGCTGCTGTCCAGCTGCACTTCTCGGAGGTTGATGTCGCGCAGGTCGAGCAGCGTGTTCCAGGTCGGACCCTGGACCTGGATTCGCCACGGGTGGGCGGCGTTGATCTCGATCTCGCCCCGCTTGCCACCCCGGAGCCGCCGGACGATCACGCGCTCGTCGCGGACCACCGTGGGCGCGGCGGTCGCGCTGTCGTGCGGGATTCGGAAGAGGCCATCCATCGGCCCACCCGCCTGGACGACAACGCCGCGGGAGCCCGAATCGATGGCCAGCGTGATGGTGTTGCCCGCGGCTGCCGGTCGATCCACGAATCGGGTCGACGGCTGGGTCACCACGAACCCGATCATCATCGCGGCCACCTCGGCTGCGGTTGTCGTGTCGATGCCGCCGCTCTCTATCGCCTGCGCGAGCGACGCGTACACCGCGCTCCGCCGAACGGCGCCTGGCACCTCGTGCAGGATGCGATCGCCATCGCGCTGCGCGGCGACCCGGGCGGCGCTGGCCGTGCACAGGGCGATGGCGGACTGACGCCAGCCCGCCCACCGACTCGCGTCCGGGACGCGAGCAAGCAGCGCGTCGGCAACCAGTTCGAGCAGCTCCTTGCGGTCCCGGACGTGCCAGTACAGCGAAGCCGCCTTGACGCCGCTTCGATCCGCAAGGGTCCGCATGGTGAGCGCGTCGAGGCCGTCCTCCTGGATGAGTTCGAGAGCGGTGGCGGCGAGACTGGCGCGGTTCACGTCCGCCCGACCGGCTGGTTCATCGAAAGCTCACTCCGTCGTTGTTGCCGTGGCCACGACTTGACACACTAACACCGTTAGGGCTACATTTGCGCCTATAGCGACCTAACAACGTTAGCTCAGAAGGAGCGCGATGGCCCACCACCCCCTCTTTCTCGCGGTCACCTGGCTCGCCTTTGCCGGCGTGATCGGAACGGTCGCGGCCGCCGGCGCCGGCGAGCGTGTGGTGGCCGCCGTCGCCACCGGAAGCGTGTTCCTCGCGGTGATCGCCTCACTGCTGGTGTTCTTCGTATGAACGCCGGAGCCAGCACTTCGCGACCCTTCGCCATCGAGGCCGAGAATCTCCAGAAGCAATACGGCAAGGACGTCCGCGCCCTCCGTGCTCTGAGCTTCCATGTGGAGCGGGGAACCATCTTCGCGCTGCTCGGTCCCAACGGTGCAGGCAAGTCCACCGCAGTGAAGATCCTCACCACGATGGCCCGGCCTGATGGCGGCCGAGCACGGGTCGCCGGGATCGATGTCACCGCCAACCCACAAGGCGTGCGCGGGATCAGCGGCTGCGTCGCCCAGAAGGACGCGGTCGACCTGGAGGCGACGGGTCGCGAGAACATCACGCTGCAGGGGCAGTTGTACGGCATGACCAGCGGTGACGTGCACCTCCGCGCTACCGAGCTGCTCGACCGTTTCCAGCTCACCGATGCCGCGGACCGGGTCGAGCCCCTCGCACCCACGACTGACGCGATAGTCTTCGCCGCGTGGAACGGTACGACGACGGGCCCGCATACCTCGGCCCGACGACCTTTTGCCGGGTTCCCCTGCTGACCACCACCGATCAGCTCGATGAGGTGCGCCCCGACATCGCGATCATCGGAGCCCCGTGGGACGAGGGCGTGACCTACCGGCCGGGGGCGCGCTTCGGGCCGCGTGCCGTCCGGACCGCTTCGTATCAGACCGCGGAATGGCATCTCGAGCTCGAGATCGCGCCGCTCGATGTGCTGCGCGTTGTCGACTACGGCGACGCGCGATGCCTGCCGGGACTCGCCGAGCTCTCGCACACGGCCATCCGTGAGCGTGTTGGCGAGGTCGCGACCAGGGCCATCATCCCGATGGTCATCGGCGGCGACCATTCGATCACCTGGCCGTCGGCGACCGCGGTGGCGGCCGCGCATCCCCCCGGCAGCGTCGGCATCGTGCACTTCGACGCACATGCGGACACCGGCACCAACGTGTGGGGGAATCTCTACTCGCACGGCTCGCCGATGCGCCGGCTCATCGAGTCGGGCGTGATCGCGGGCCGCAATTTCGTTCAGGTCGGGCTGCGCGGATACTGGCCACCGAAGGACGTCTTCGACTGGATGCGCGAGCAGGGGATGCGCTGGCATCTCATGGGCGAGTTGCGCGACCGCGGCGTGGTGCCGGTCATTGAAGACGCCATCGCCGAAGCGCTCGACGGCCCGGACCACATCTATCTCTCCGTCGACATCGACGTCCTCGATCCCGGGTTCGCGCCCGGAACGGGCACCCCCGAACCCGGGGGCATGCAACCGGTCGACCTGCTGCATGCCATTCGCCAGATCGCGCTGCAGACGGACGTGGTGGCAATGGACGTCGTCGAGGTGTCGCCGCCTTACGACTGGGCTGAGCTGACCTCACAGAACGCGCATCGCTGTCTGCTCGAGGCCATCTCAGCGCTCGCCGTCAAACGACGCGACGGCGGAAGCGCGGGCAACCGAGCGTCCGGGTAACCCGAGGGCCAGCGGCAGGCCGAGCAGCGCGATGACCGCCAGCGCCGCCAGTGGCACGAAAGCGTTGCCCATCACGCCCTGGATGACGAGCACGAGCACCACGCCGCCGAGGTTGCCCGACATCAGCAGAAATCCTGCGGCCGCTCCCTCGCGCGCCATGCCGGCATGGATCGCCGACCAGTCGAGCACCACCGGAAGGCATGCCATGATCGCGAACCCGGTTGCGAACAGCCACACCCCGAGCCACACCACCTCATGGCGCACATCGGTGGCCGCAAACGCCACCGCGCTGAACGCGAGCGCGCCGATCAGCATCGCGCGCCGCTGATTGCGCGCCGCAACAATCGGCGGCAACACCGCGGCACCCACGATGCCGCCGGCGGTGAGCACGGCGATGAGATTGCCCGCAGCACCGCCCTCGCCGAAGTTCGCGAGCACCGGCTGCAGCCACGTCGCAACCGCGTTGTAGATGCCCATGCCGATGAAGATGAGACCGGCGAGCAGCCACATGAATCGGTCTCTGATCAGCCAGCGCATGCTCACGGCGGACGACGCGTCGTCCGGGTAGGTCGCGGGAACCCGAAGCGCCAGCAGCATCAGCGCTGCTCCGATCACTGACGGCACGGCTTCCACCGTGAGCACCAACCCCAACCCGCCCGCCGAGAAAAGTGGCGCGGCGATGAGCACCGAGGCGAGGATCCCGATGAACAGCGCGACGCTGCCGATCGAGATCGCGGTGGCGCGTTCCTGCTGTGGGAAGTAGCGTGCCGCGACCTTGGTGATGCTGTTGAGCACGAACGGCTGGCCGGCCGCGATCACGACCTGCCCGGCGAGCTGCACGCCGAACGAGGATGGCGCGAGGACGCGGATGATCGCACCGCCCCCGGTGAGCAGCGCACCGATCGCGAGCGCGTGAGCGAATCGCGCGTCGAGCCAGCGACCGACGGGAAGCGCCAGCACCACGTAGATGAACGGGAAGATCGCGGCGAGGTCGCCGACCGTGCCGACATCGACGCGGAGCACCTTCGCCGAGTCGGTGTCGATGGCCGCAAACGTGAGCCAGAGGAGTTGCGTGCTCGCGGCGAGGACCGCGTACACGCTCAGAATCGCCCACCGGGTCGCCGGAGCACGAAGCGCAGCAGTGCTCATGCATTCAACCTCGCATACACCCCGTGGAGGCGATGGTACAGGCGGCGATATTCGCTGTACATGGGCTCGTACACACTGTGCGCATGCGGATCCGGATCGAACGTGGCATCGACGCGGACCCTCGCCGCGGCGCCGGCGAGGTCGATGTTGCCCAGCGACATCGACGCAAAGAGTGCCGCACCGCGCAGGTTCGCGTACATCGGCTCCGCGACCCGTTCGATCCGGCGATCGAGGATGTCGGCATGGATCTGGCACCAGAGATCCGACATCGCGCCGCCGCCGAGGATGCGAAGCACGGGCATCGGTCGCTTGACGAAACGCTCGACGGAGTCGAATAGCCAGCGCGCATTGAACGCAACCCCCTCGAGCACAGCGCGCACCAGGTGCGCACGCTCGGTGGTCATGGAGATGTTCAGAAACGCCGCACGCAGCGTCCGATCGTCCACCGGGCTGCGCTCGCCGTTGAGCCATGGTGTGAACAGCACACCTCCCGAACCAACCGGGGCGGTCGACGCGAGTGCGATGAGACGCTCGTAGCCCGCAGTGCCGGAGTCCTCCGTTCCGTTGCTCGAGCCGAGCGAACGACGCAACCACTGCAGGCACACTCCGGCGGTCTCGTGGTTATTGGCGACGAGATACGAGCCGGGCCGGAGGCCGGGCACCGAGGCGATCTGGTGCAGGACATCGGTCCGCTTGAATGGAACCTCGCAACCGATCCACGAGCTGGTGCTGATGGTGAGGTGGCCGGCATACGGGGCAACGGCGCCTGATCCGATATACGCCGTGTGGAGATCCGGGATGCCTGCAACCACGGGGACTCCCTGTGGAAGGCCGAGCTCCAGCGCCACCGCCGCTCGCAGGCCGCCCAGCACACTGCCGGTGGGCAGCAATTCCGGGAGCTTGGCGACGTCGCGGCCGGATCGGCGCAGTAGCGCGGGGTGATAGCCATGCTGGCCGCGAGGACGGTTGTCAGTGAGCCACGACAGGATCATCGACGCCTGGGTCGCGGCCCGCCGCCCCGTGAAGCGCATGCCCAGGTAGTCGAGCGGCTCCAGGAGAGTCTCCACCCGCGCGTACACGTCCGGCTCACGGGTGGCGAGGTACAGGTGATGGCCGAGTGGATCGGCACCTCCTGGCGAGGGCGCTCCACCTGTCACGCGCAGCCAGCCCAGGAGGTTGCCCGGCGAGTAGCCGACGATGCTGATCGGACCGCCCAGGCGCTGCGCGGCAAGGGCTCGTCCACGCGTATCCGACCAGAGCAGACATGGAGCGACAGCCTCGCCATCCGCCCCGACCGGCACCGTCGATCCCCACTGACCGGTGATCCCCACCGCCACCGCGGCGCCGGCGGGAACCCCGCTGCCAAGGACGTCCGCGACACCCTCGCGGATCCCCTCCCACCAGTCCCGCGGATTCTGGACCGCGCCACCGTCCTCGCTGAACGTCGTGGCGACAGTCCGGTGCGCCACCGCGAGCAGCTCGCCTGACAGGGTGACCGCACCCGTTTTCGGCCCCCCGGTTCCGAGATCCACCGCCAGGATCCAGGGCTCGGCCATCGGCCTCAGGGGACCACGTCGTACATCGCATCGAGAGCGGCAGCGAACAGCATGTCGAGGGCCTCATTGCCTTCGGGCGATCCTCCGAGCCCGTAGAGCGCGCCGCTCCGTGCCGGGCCGAGCCCGGGGGTCTTCGCGTATTCGACCGCGTCGCGCAGATCGGCGACAAACGCCTCGGCCACCCCGTCGGCGGTGTTCGGGCGGGTCACGCAGAAATGCAGCCCCGGGGGCAGCTGCAGCGCGTTGAGGCGCCAACCTTTGCTGATCAGGAAGTCGTTGACGTGATAGATGTCGATACCGCGTCCGCGGAAGGCGATGATGAACGTCGGATCACCGAAGACCTCGAGCTCGGGGATGGCCGCGACGCCGGTGAGGATCGTCGCCGCTGTCTCGAAGATGCGCTCGGCGATCTCGAGGTATCCCTGCTCCCCGAGGCTGAGCATCGCGGCCCAGGCAGCCGCCACGACCCCGCCCGAACGGCTGCCGGAGAGTCCGGGGGACATGTAGATGCCGCCCGGCCAGTCGGGGTAGCTGAAGTACTGATAGCGGCGAAGTGTGCTGTTCCGGTAGAGCAGCACCGATGTCCCTTTGAGCGCGTACCCGAACTTGTGCGTGTCGGCGGAGATGGACGTGACCCCGGGGAGGCGAAAGTCGAAGGTCGGTATCGGATACCCGAGGCGCTCAGCCCACGGCAGGATAAAGCCTCCCATGCATCCGTCCACATGGAATCCGAGGTCGTGCTCGAGCGCCAGTGCGGACATCTCCTCGATCGGGTCGATGAGTCCGTGGGGGTAGTTTCCGGCCGAGCCGACAATCGCGACAGTGTTCGGCGTCACGTGGTCGCGCATCCAGTCGACGTCGGCGCGCCAGTCGTCGCGCACCGGCGCCTGGAGGAGCTTGATCCCAAGCATGTGGGCGGCTTTCTGGAGCGCGACGTGCGCCGTGACCGGGATGATGACCTCGGGCGCGTCGATCCCCTTCTCCACCCTGCCGCGCTCCCGGTAGACGAGCATCGGGTTGATCAGGCTCTCGGTCCCCCCGAAGGTGACGACGCCGCAGACCTCCTCCCCCGGGTGGTGCTCGGACACCGCGCCGCCATGCAACAGCGAGGCGGTCATCGCGACGATCTCGCCCTCGAGCTTGGTCGCGCTCGGGTACATGTCGCGCTGCAGGACGTTGACGTGGGCAAACAGGCCGTACGCCTCGGTGAGGAACCGGTAGTGGTCGTGCCCGCCGTGGTAGATCGAGCCGGAGACCCGCCCGGCATCTCCCATCCGGTCCTCCTCCTCGGCCATCGCGCCGAGCTCGGCGAGAATGCTCTCTCGCGAGCGGGGTTCCGGCGGGATCCGGTGGTGGGGTTCGAAGCGATCTCGATAGGGGTGGAAATCGATCATCGAGGCGAAGTCCTGGGAGTCGTCCGACTCACGAGGTTCCGGAGACTCCTGGCCCACGTCGTCTTGCTCCATCGAAGCCGGATTGTCGTCGAAGCGCGGCGACGGGCGCTGACGCCCCGCCGCGTCTATGCTCGCCGGCGATGGCTGATGACGTCGTCCTGGTCGAGGCGGGCGGCCGCGAGATCTCGATCACCAACCCCGGCAAGGTCTATTTCAACGAGCGCGGCGAGACCAAGCTCGACCTCGTTCAGTACTACCAGTCGGTCGAGGAGCCATTGCTCCGTGCCATGAGGGGACGGCCGGTGCTGCTCCAGCGTTTCCCCAACGGAGCGAGTGGGCCGTCGTTCTTTCAGAAGCGCGTCCCGGATTCCCGTCCCGACTGGCTCGAGACGACCATCGTCAGCACGCCCAACGGCACCACGTCGCGCGCCCTGGTGGCAGCCGACCTCGCCCATGTGCTCTGGGCAGTGAACCTCGGGTGCCTCGGATTCCATGTGTGGCCGTCGAAGGCATCCGATCCGGAGCACGCGGATGAGCTCCGGATCGACCTCGATCCCAGCCCCGGGGTCGTGTTCTCGATGGTGCAGGAAGCGGCCCGGGAGGTTCGCGCACTCTTCGACGAGCTCGGCGTGGCGTGCCTTCCCAAGACGACCGGCAACCGCGGCATCCACGTCTACGTCCGACTGCTTCCTCGCTGGACGTCCTACGAGGTTCGTTCGGCCGCCGTGGCAGTCGGACGGGAGCTGGAGCGCCGCCGTCCCGATCTGATCACGTGTGCCTGGTGGAAAGAGGAACGCGGACGCCGCGTGTTCGTCGACTTCAACCAGAACGCACCTCATAAGACGATCTTCGGAGCCTGGTCTGTGCGTGCGCGCCCCGGAGCGCAGGTGTCGACTCCGTTCACGTGGGATGAGCTGGACGGCATCACTCCCGACGCGCTCACCATCGTGACCGTCCCACCCCGGGTTGCGCGAAGCGGTGACCCGTGGCTGCCGATGTCCGACTCACCACAGTCGCTCGAACCGGTGCTGGCCCTTCACGAACGCGACACGGCAGCCGGCCAGGTCGACGCGCCATGGCCGCCGCAGTATCCGAAGATGCCCGGCGAGCCGTCACGGGTTGCGCCGAGCCGTGCGCGCAAGCCCGACACACCATCCTGAGAAAAGCGCCGAGCGAGCCACTCCGGCCTCGTTGGAACCTCCACTCCTCTACGGTGAGTCGACCCCGAGAGGAGGTACACAGGGGGTAGGCTTCAGGGCATATCCGCGCGTCGATCACCTGCGGTATGTTCATGGAGGCGAGTGCCCCTGGGATTCACGTTGTGTCGCCGTCGAGCGCGGGAACGCCGTTGAGGCGGCGCCTGGCCAACGGCCGTGAGCGCGTCGACATGAGCGCGCACCTTTCGCCAGGATCTGGCCCCGGTGCACTGTGCCGGGGGATTATTTAGGGGGAACTTCGAACCGATGATTTCCACGCCAAAACGCATATCGGGCCTGCTGTCAGGATCGGGCCTGCTTGCAGCAACACTGCTGACCGTCGGTGGCTCCAGCGCCGCCGTCGTGTCGAGCGCGGCGGGGCCGATCCCGCTCGCGCAACTGGTCAGCAACCACGCGTTCCTGACCCCGCCGACCACCGCCGATTGCGTTGCCCAGCTCGGCATCGCATGTTATGCGCCCTTCCAATTCCAGAAGGCCTACAACCTCGATCCCCTGTACAAGCAGGGATTCACGGGCGCGGGCAAGACCATCGTCATCGTCGACTCGTACGGATTCAGCGGTATCGGACAGGAGCTGAAGGCATTCGACAACGCCTTCCACCTTCCACCACCACCGCATTTCGCCATCCTGCAGCCCGAAGGGCCAATTCCGCCGTTCAACCCGACCAAGCGACCGGCGATGGTTGGATGGGCCCAGGAGACGACGCTCGACGTCGAGTACTCCCACGCCATCGCACCTGATGCCAACATCCTGCTGGTCGAGACCCCGGTTGCCGAGACCATCGGCGTCACCGGTTTCCCGCAGATCGTGGCGGCCGAGAATTACGTGATCGATCACCATCTTGGTGACGTCATCACGCAGAGCTTCGCGGCTCCCGAGCAGACATTCCCGAACGCGCAGTCGCTGCTCAAGCTCCGCAGCGCGTACAAGAACGCGGCTGACCACGGGGTCACCGTTCTCGCCGCATCGGGTGACCAGGGTCCCTCGGGGCCCAAGACCGTGACGCCGCAGGGTTTCGCGGCGACCTACTTCCTGCGCCGCGTCGCGGAGTGGCCGGCGGATGACCCGCTGGTGACGGGCATCGGTGGTCTCCAGCTCTTCTTGAACGCCAAGGGCGCAGAGACCCAGCCTGACGCTGTGTGGAACGACACCGCGCTGTTCGGCTCGCCGGCTGCCGGTGGTGGCGGCAGGTCGTCAATCTTCGACCGGCCCTGGTATCAGAACGGCGTCGCGTCGGCCGTGCATTCGTCGCGAGGCTTCCCCGACATCTCCATGAGTGCGGCCGTCAATGGTGCGGCGCTCGTGTACCTCAACGCCAACGCCGCCCAGGGGGCCGCCGGCTTCTACTTGATCGGTGGCACCAGCGAGGCATCTCCCGAGTTCGCGGGAATCATCGCAATCGCTGACCAGATGGCTGGTCACGGCCTCGGCCTGATCAACCCCGCCCTGTACGCGATGGAAGCAGCAGGTGCTCCCGGCCTCGTCGATGTGACCGCCGGGACCAACACCGTCACCTTCCCGCAGAGTGGCGCCACCCATACCGTGAATGGATTCGCGGCTCGGGACGGTTATGACCTCTCAACCGGGGTCGGCACCGTGAACGCTGCGCTCTTCGTTCCAGAACTCGTCGCCGCGGTTCGCTAGACCGCGACGGGACGTCGCGCCAGGCCCTCCGGGCTCGTCAATCGAGCTCCGGAGAGCCTGGCCGGCGGCTACTCCTTGGATCCGGTCCACGCAGCACGACGCTGCGGCTGGGCGAGAAACGCAACGCGAACTCGCGTGCGCACATCGGCGTCGAAGATCACGTCCGCACCGATTCTCGCCAGCACCTCGGCTGCCTGGAGCATCGCCCGCTCGCCCCGTGGCGACAGAGCAGCCTCGCGGAACGCATGCGTGTGCGGACCGATCCCCTCGTCGGCAATGGCGAATTCCGGGTGCAGGGTGGGCGCCGCGTACGACACGTCGCCGACATCGGTCGACCCGGTGCGCTCCCAGGGAATGACGCGATCCTCCTTGAGACCGACGCCGGCGAGATGCAGGCTCGCGCGTTCGGCGAGCACCGGGTTGGACCGGAGGTCGAGGTAGGTCTCGCGCTCGTCGAGTTGCAGTTCGCAGCCCGTCGCCTGAGCGGCGGCTTCGAAGATTGCGCGAAAGCGGGTGTTCATGGTGCGCAGATACTCGCCGTCACGCGCGCGCGTCAAATATTCGCCGCGGGTGAGTTCCGGGATGATGTTCGGGGCGGTACCCCCCTCGATGATGAACCCGTGGACGCGGGCGTCGTCGCGCAACTGCTGACGCCACAACGACACGCCGTTGTACGCGTGAACGAACGCATCCAGCGCATTGATGCCGTGGTCGGGATGGCCCGCGGCATGTGCGGCCTTGCCGCGGAACGTCCACTCCCAGTGCGTGCATGCGAGTGCGTACTGGACCGACGCGGTGCGATCCGAGGGGTGAAAGATGAGCACGGCGTCGCAGTCGTCGAACAGCCCGTCGTGGCACAGCGGAATCTTGCCACCACCGCCTTCTTCCGCCGGGGCGCCGACGATGGTCACGCGCGCGCCGACACCAGCTGAGCTGAGCGAGCGCGCCAGCGCGATACCCGCGCCGGCGGACGACGTGGCGATGAGGTTGTGTCCGCAGGCGTGTCCAAGGCCGCGAAGCGCGTCGTACTCGCAGACGAATGCCACATGGGGGCCGGCGTCGCCGTGCCTCGCCACGAATGCCGTCGGCATCCCCGACACACTGCGTTCGAGTCGAAAGCCATGCTGCTCGATCACTCCACTGAGGAGGCGCGACGACTCGACTTCCTCGAAGCCGATCTCGGCGAGTGCATGGATGGCACGCGAGGTGCTGATCAGCTCATCCGCACACGCGCTGGTGGCGTCGTGGATCGCCTGATGGATTTGGACGGGCACGGTTGTCGTCATGCGCTTCTCCTGGGCCGCTATTGTGCACAAGCGTGGAGACTCCCGAACGCCTCTATGCGGATGCGGAGGCAGCATTCCCGGTGTGGGACGTGGTCAAGGATGTTGTCGATGAGTTCATCGACCTGGCCCTGAACTACCGTCAAAGCGGGCATCCGGGCGGCTCACGCTCCAAGGTCCATCTGCTGCTCGCAACCATGCTGTCGGGCGCAATGCGCTGGGACATCCGCCGCCCGTGGCTTGCCTTCGGCGACCGCTTCGTCCTCTCGGCAGGGCATACGGTTCCGGTCGTCTACGCGACCCTTGCTGCCCTCAACGAGACGCTCCGCCTCCGAGCTGGCCGCGATCCGGATCCGGCGTTCGCACTGCCCGACGATGGGCGCTGGGCCCTGATGCCCGAGCATCTGACCTCGCTGCGCCATCGCGGCGGCCTCCCGGGACACCCGGAGATGGCGGGCAGGAGCCTGTTCCTCAAATTCAACACCGGTCCATCGGGCCACGGCATGCCACCGGCGGCGGGCGAAGCTCTCGCCCTCAAACTGGCCGGCGCGGAGGACGTCCGTGTGTTCGTCGTCGAGGGTGAGGGCGGCCTGACCGCCGGGGCGAGCCACGAAACGCGCAATGCCGCCTGGGGACTGGGGCTTTCCAACCTTGTGTTCCTGGTCGACTGGAATGATTTCGGCATCGACGACTTCGCGGCATCATCGGTCGTTCCCGGAACACCCGCGACCTGGTTCGGGTCCTATGGGTGGCGGGTTGCTGGGACCATGGACGGGTCGGAGTGGTCGCCGGTGACCAGGGCGGTTCTCGAGGCAGCACGCGGGGAGAACCCGGACCGGGTGCCGTCGGTCGCGTGGTTCCGCACTCGCAAAGGACGGGGCTACGGCAAGTACGACAACAAGAGTCATGGCTCCCCCCATGCGATGAACAGCGCGCCATTCTGGGAATTGCGCACCGCGTTCATGACCAAATACGGCATGAGTTACCTCGGGGTCGGCGAGCCCGCCCCGGCGGATCCTGGTGCGCTCCACGAGCAGGCCATGGAGAACCTGCGCCGTGCGGCGGGCGTGCTCGCGGACCACCCGGAGGTCGTCGACGCGATTTCCGACCGCCTCGTCGAGCTCGCTGCGCAGGTGCCCGACCAGATCGAGGGACTCCGTGTCGGCGGTCACGGTGCCGACGTGTTCACCGACCCGCGCCTCAGCGATTTCCGCAGCTATCCGGCCGCTATGTACCGGAAGCCCGGTGACAAGCAGGCGAACCGCACCGCCCTTGGTGCATGGAGCTCGTGGGTGAACGCCATGGCGAGACAGGACTATGGCCGCCCCCTCTTCATCGCCGCGTCCGCGGACCTCGCCGATTCCACGAACCTCGCCGGCTTCGGCAAGGACTTCGGTGACATGCCCGGGTATGGATGGTTCGAACGCGATTCCAATCCACAGGGCGCGTTGCTCCCCACCGAGATCACCGAGTTCACCAACGCCGGGATGATCGCCGGGCTCGCCACGGTCAACATGTCATCCGAACCGTTCAGCTCGTTCAACGGCTTCTGGGGCGCGTGCTCGACCTACGGTTCGTTCAGCTATCTCAAGTACGGCGAGATGCGCCTGTTCAGCCAGCTCGCCCAGGATTGCGAGCTCAAAGTTGGCAAGGTGCTCTGGGTAGCCGGCCATTCCGGGCCGGAAACCGCCGAAGACTCGCGAACTCACTTCGGGATCTACGAGCCCGGGGTGACGCAGCTCTTCCCCGAGGGCAAGGTCATCGACCTGCATCCGTGGGAGTACAACGAGGTGCCGGTGGTNNCGTGATGCCCTCGGCATGCCGAGTCATTTCGAGGCAGCCCGCGGCGCCTACGTGCTCCGTCGATTCCGAGACGACCTCCCCGCGATGGGGACCGTGTTCGTCCAGGGCACGACGACGACCGCAAACCTGGTCAAGGCACTTCCAGATCTTGACAGCCTTGGCCTCAACGTCAAGATCGTCGCGGCGATCAGCCCGCAGCTGTTTCGCCTGCAGCCGGCCGCGTATCGCGACAGCGTCATCGCTCCGGGCGACAGGCTCGATGCCATGGCGATCACCAACCGGACCGTCAAGCTCATGCGTGACTGGGTCGACGGGCCGTTGGGTGCGGAGTATTCGATGGGCGCGGACTGGGATGACCGCTGGCGCACCGGCGGCTCGGTTGACGAGGTGATGGACGAGGCCCACCTGACCACGGCATACATTCTCGAGGGCATCGGCCGGTTCGTCCGCGACCGCGAGAGCAGGCTCCAGCGTCTGCGGGACCTCGTCGCGGCGGCTGATCGAACCGCGCGCTAGAGACGGGATTTTCCCACGCCTGGGTGCGCAATTACCGGGCGGCCCGATGTGAACCGGACCGCCTGACTCGTTCTAAACGACTGCCCACCCCAGCGGGCGCGCGAGTCAACGCTCGGTAGCTGTGCGACGAGGGGATCGCGAGGATCCTTCGATTTTCGGCCGTGACCAACTGCCAGCCGCCTTCGTGCACCGACCAGTGGTGCCGGTGGCAGAGGAGCACCAGGTTGTCCAGGTTGGTGTCCGCGCCAAGTGGCCCCTGCGGTGCCCGTCGATCCACGAATGTATGTTGATCCGACCTGACGGGGTGATCCGACCTGACGGGGTGAGTTCCCCGCTGGCTGCGGCATCTCGGGAACCACATCACGACCTTGGGGGGTTGAGCATGGTGCTCCGCCTGAAGTCTGGCGGCTCCCCGACCCGCAAAGCTCGCCCGACGCATTGGCGGGGTATGTTCGATCCGAACGGCGGGGCTTGGGTCAGGAGGTTCGTAGCTTACGGGGCATGCGGTCGCCTACTCGCCGGTGGCCCTGAGTAGCACACGCACGGTCTTCAGGAGCGTCTTTGCGTCGTACGCCAGGATCTGCAG
>PNBE01000194.1 GCA_003135895.1 Candidatus Dormiibacterota bacterium | reverse complement strand
AGGTTGTTGATCACGCCCTCGTAGCCCGCCTCGAAACTCCTCGAGTGCCCGCTGTGCGACACGTAGCGCATGCGCACCGTCTCGTCCTTGGGGAGCCCGTAGAGAATGACCCGGCGTTCCTTGGCGTCGAGGTCGCTCCAGGGCACGTTGAGCGGGATCTTGAAGCGCCGGCATACGGTCTCGAGCACCTCCATCATCCAGTGCTGCGACGGACCGCGCGTCCAGCCCGAGAGCGCGCCCTCGTCGATGCTCAATGACGGATCCGGAACCACTGCGTCGGGGTCGACCTCGAGACGCACGCCGAGACCTGTGCACGCGGGACATGCCCCGTGCGGATTGTTGAACGAGAAGTTGCGCGGCGCCGGTTCCTCCATCGAGATGCCGCAGTACACGCACGCGAACTCCTCGGAGAACAGCATCTCCTGCATGCCACTTTCGGCATCGGCGGGGATGAGCAGGATGAGGCCGTCGCTCAGCTTCGACGCCTGCTCCAGTGACTCGTGGAGTCGCGAACGCAACTCCGGGCCGATGATGATGCGGTCGACCACGACCTCGATGTCGTGCTGGAACTTCTTGTCGAGGGTGATCGGCTCGGACAGATCGTGGAGCACGCCGTCGATGCGAGCCCGGACGTAGCCGAGGCGCTTCGCCTCGTCGAGCACGTCGCGATGCTCGCCCTTGCGGCCCTGCACCATCGGCGCCGAGATGAGCAGCCGGGTCCCCTCGGGAAGCAGCAGGACCTGGTCCGCGATCTGCTCGATCGACTGCTTGCTGATCTCGCGCCCGCAGTTCGGACAATGCGGATGGCCGATGCGCGCGTACATGAGGCGCAGGTAGTCGTAGATCTCGGTGACCGTGCCGACCGTTGAACGGGGGTTCTTGCTCGTTCCCTTCTGGTCGATGGAGATCGCCGGGCTCAGCCCCTCGATGTGGTCGACATCCGGCTTCTCCATCTGCCCGAGGAACTGGCGCGCGTACGCACTCAGTGACTCGACATATCGACGCTGGCCTTCCGCGTAGATGGTGTCGAACGCGAGCGACGACTTGCCGCTCCCCGACAAACCCGTGATCACGATGAGCTTGTCGCGCGGCAGGGTCAGGTCGATGTTCTTGAGGTTGTGCTCGCGCGCACCGCGAATCACGATCTGATCGTTGGGCATTGACCTTCTAGCGTACCCAAGGGGCGGTGGCGGACAACATCCCGGTCACGAGCCCCGGCACTCTACCACAACGGGCAAACATCTGTTCGGTAGGACACCGCGATATCCGATGAGCACGCGCCAGAGCGATCGATCCCACCCCGCCTTCCAGTCCAAAAGCCGCAGAGCGGCCTACTCCGTGGGAGGTGCGCTCGGTGGACCGGCCGCGGCGCCGGCAACGGCCTCGGCCTTTTCCTTCTTCTCGCGGCGGGGGCCCTTGGGCACGAGACGCATCTTGACCTCGCCGTCGACCACCTCGATGATCACCGCATCCCCCGGCCCGTGCTTGAGGCGGAGCAGTTCCTCGCTCAGCGGGTCCTCGATGACGCGCTGGATCACCCGCCGCAGGGGACGAGCACCGTAGATCTTGTCGAAGCCCTCATTGACGAGCTTCTCCTTGGCGTCGTCCGAGACGGTGAAGGTGAGCTCCTGCGCGGCGAGGTGCATGGCGACCTTGGCGAGCAGCAGATCGACGATCTGGCGCATCTGCGGATGGTCGAGTCGCTGGAAGACGACGACTGCGTCGACACGGTTGAGGAACTCAGGACGGAACTGCTTCTTGAGCTCGTCCATGATGCTGTCGCGCATCTTGCCGTGCTCCGACGACGCCGACCGCTCGTCCGGCACCGCCGGTTGGAAGCCGAGCGACATGTTGAGCTTCAGCCCGTGCACGCCGAGGTTGCTGGTCATGATGATGATCGTGTTGGCGAAGTTGACCGCCTTGCCCTTGGCATCGCTCAGCCGGCCGTCCTCGAGGATCTGCANNTGGCGCTCCATGAACTCGCTCATGTCGAGCCGGATGATCGCGTCCTCGTTGTCGAAGAGGAATGCCGCGAGCGCACGCGAGAGCTCGGTCTTGCCGACGCCGGTCGGGCCGAGGAACATGAACGACCCGATCGGCCGCTTGGCATCCTTGAGGCCGGCACGCGCGCGGCGCACCGCTTGGGAGATGACCTTCACCGCATCGTCCTGGCCGATGAGGCGCTTGTGGATCTCCTCCTCCATGCGGAGCAGGCGCGCGGTCTCCTCCTCGACCAGGCGCGAGACCGGGACGCCGGTCCACGACGAGATGATCTCGGCGATGTGCTCCTCGGTGACGTCCGGCACGGTCGCGCCGAGCTCGTCACGCCACTTGGTCTCCTGGGAGACGTACTTGTCCTTGAGCTTCTTTTCCTTGTCGCGGAAATTGGCCGCGGTCTCGTAATCCTGGGCCGCGATCGCCTCTTCCTTCTGCGTCTGCAGCTCACGGATCTCACGCTGCATCGCGCGAAGCTCTTCCGGCGTGGTGGTGAGCTTCATGCGCACCCGCGCACTCGCCTCATCGATGAGGTCGATCGCCTTGTCGGGGAGCGAGCGATCACTGACGTAACGCACCGACAGCTCGGCCGCGGCCTTGAGCGCGTCGTCGGTGATGGTCACGCGATGGTGCTTCTCGTAGAGCGGCCGGATGCCGTGCAGGATCTCGATGGTTTCGGCAAGCGTGGGCTCGTCGACGAACACCGGCTGAAAGCGGCGCTCGAGCGCTGCGTCNNGTGGTCGCGCCGATGCACTGGATCTCGCCGCGCGCAAGCGCGGGCTTGAGGATGTTCGCGGCGTCGATCGCGCCTTCGGCGGCGCCTGCACCGACGAGCGTGTGCAACTCATCGATGAAGAGGATGACCTCGCGCGACGCGCGGATCTCGTCGAGAATCTTCTTCAGACGCTCCTCGAACTCGCCGCGGTACTTGGTGCCCGCGACCAGCGCACCCATGTCGAGCGTGAGCACACGCTTGCCCATGAGCGACTCCGGGATGTTGCCGAGAATGATCTGCTGCGCGAGGCCCTCGGCGATCGCAGTCTTGCCAACTCCCGGCTCGCCGATGAGCGCGGGGTTGTTCTTCGTACGCCGGCTCAGGATCTGCACAACCCGCTCGATCTCCATCGCGCGTCCGATCACCGGGTCGAGCGAGTTCTTGATGGCGAGGTCGGTCAGGTCGCGGCAGAACTGGTCGAGGAGCGGCGTCTTGGAAGGCTTCTTCTGCGCCTCCTTCGACTCCTCATCGATACCCGACTCGTGAAGCAACTTGTCGATCTCGCCGCGAACCTTCTCGAGGTTGGCGCCGAGGTCCTCGAGGACGTGAGCCGCGATGCCCTCACCCTCGATCAGCAGCCCGAGCAGGAGATGTTCGGTGCCGACATAGTTGTTGCCCATCCGCCGCGCCTCTTCAAAGGAGATCTCGATGACCTTCTTGACGCGCGATGTCGGGATGATCTGCTGAATGATGATCCGCTCGTTGCGACCGAGCACCGACTCAATCGTGCTGCGAACCTTGTTGATCTCGACGCCGAGATTGTTGAGGACCTTGGCCGCAAGGCCCTCTCCTTCACGGAGCAAACCAAGCAGTAGGTGCTCTGTGCCGATGTACGAGTGATGCGAACGCTCAGCCTCCTCTTGCGCAAGCGTGAGCACCTTCTTCGCCCTTTCGGTGAAGCGCTCGAACGGGTACAAAACCGCCTCCATTGCCCTTCCGGCCCCCCCGTGGATGGAAAGGGTCAGAGACCGGGCACTGCCGTAACGTCCCCATTATGCCCGGGTCAGCCGACAGCTAAGCAACTTTGCAAATACGAGCTGGTAGCCTCGTCGAAACAGCCGCGTCGCTACGCACAACCGCGACCGTCACCGGCTTGGTGCCGCCGCCCTAGGCTTCGGGCTCGCTCGCCTTCGCGTCTGCGCTCGGATCGGGCTCGGTTGCCGCGGCCTCCGTATCGGCCGGCGCAGCGCCGTCGGCGTCGGTTGCAGCCGCCACACCATCAGTGCTTTTGGCGGTCGCAACTGCCTCTTCGACCTCGGCCTCGAGCTCCGACTCGCCGTCACCCGCGCCGGTTTCGGCGTCAGCCACAGCTGCACCGTCAGCACCCGCGGGAGCGGTCCCCTCGACGCCCGCGTCGGTGAGTGCCGCGGCCATCGGCGAGGGACTCTCGACGGCATCGCTTTCGTCGTCGTCATCCTCGGGATAGTCATATGACGGAGGCGTGATCTCGTCACCCTCGCCGGTCGGTCCACCGCCGTGGAGCTGGCGCAGGGAGAGGCTGATGCGGCGGCGGACCTTGTCCGCGCTGAGCACCATGACCTCGACCTCCTCGCCGACCTTGAGGACGTCTTCGGTCCGTTCGACGTGATCCCAGGACAGCTCGCTGATGTGGAGCAGGCCCTCGACGCCGTCGGCGATCTGGAGGAAGGCACCGTATTTCTTCGTCTTGGTGACGATGCCGGGGACCGCCTTGCCGGGCGGGAACTGCTGCTCGATGGTGTCCCAGGGNNTCGCCCACGGTGAGCACATCGCTGACGTTGTTGATGCGATCCCAGGAGAGCTCGCTGATGTGGATCAGGCCGTCGGCGCCGCCCAGGTTGACGAAGGCACCGTACGAGGTGACGCCACTGACCTTGCCGGTGATCACGTCGCCGACCTTGAGCTTCTCGAAGAGCTCCTCGCGCTGGCGCGCGCGATCCTCATCCTGCGCCGCGCGCTGCGACACGATGAGCCGGTTGCGCTTGCGGTTGACCTCGAGGATCTTCACCGGGATCTTGGTCCCGACCAGCTCCATCAGGTTGCCGCTGAACTGGCGGGCCACCTGGCTGCTGGGCAGGAATCCGCGCAGACCCATGATGTTGACGATGAGCCCGCCCTTGTTCTGCTCACGCACCTCGGCGTCGAGGATCTCGCCCTCCGACTCCTTCTCGGCGACGGCCTGCCAGATGCCTTCGGCGCGCGCCTTGCGCAGGCTGAGCAC
>PNBE01000208.1 GCA_003135895.1 Candidatus Dormiibacterota bacterium | reverse complement strand
GCGGCGATCGCCGCGGCCGTCGCCGTCTCCGGGTAGCCGAACGTGGAGCCGCGCTTCGGGCGGCTGTACGCGAACGCGGTCCTCCGGCCGCTTGCTGAGCAGGTGGTCGGCGTACTCGCCGTGCAGCCGGGCGAGACGGTGTGCGACCTGATGTGCGACGGTGCGACCCTCGGCGTCGCCCTGGGAACCGTCGTCGGGAATCAGGGAGCTGTCGTGCTGGTCGACACCGACGACGGGCTGCTGCAGACCGCGCTGCGCGACGTGTCGGCGATGGGGTGCACCGTATCGACTCTGGTGGCTTCTGGCGGAGCGATACAGCTCCTGGAGTCTTCATACGACCGTGTCGGCTCGCTGTGCACGCTCGGATTCTGGGACGGCGACTCCTTGCTTGACGTCGCCGAGGTTGCGACGCGTCCTGGCGGACAGGCCGCGATGCTCGCGTGGGAGGCCGAGCACCCGCCGGCGCACGAAGCCGCGCTCGTTGATGCACTCCGCGATGTTCTGGGATTCAGCTCTCAATTCCTGATGCGGTGTCTTGCCACCCCCGACCCGGCGCACGCGGCGCGGTGGGAGCCCGTCACGCTGCACGACGTCGTGTGTTTCGATGGGATCGGGAGCTACTGGGCGGCGATGGTCGTCGACAGATCGATCGGCGGCGAGCTCGCGGGCGAATCCGAGGCAGCACTATCGGCCGTCCGAGCCGCGTGTCAGCAGGCGCTGAGACGCTGGACGGCGGCCGACGAGACCATGCGCATCCCGGTTCGAGCAACGCTGTGGCGCTCGCCTCTGGGAACGTGCGACTAGGAACTCGTCTCGACGTTGGTCATGAAGCTCTGTGTGAGCGTCTGTCCCTTGAAGTCGGCGAGGGTGGTCGCGATGTCCAGCGTCAGCGTACCCGCCGGCGCGTTGCTGATCGTCACCGTGGCACTGCGGGTGTCGGCGTAGTAGACAGCTGTCGAATTGAGCGTCCTTCCCTGGGAGAGGACGGAGATCGCGGCCGCCACGCTATTGGGATCGAGGTCGCTGTCGAAGCTCACCACGAGCGTGGTGACGCCGCCGGCGGTGTTCGAGCTCACTCGAACCACGTGCGGACCGGCGGACTCATCGTGGAGCGGGGATGGCAGCGCCGACGTGACCAGGTAGTCACCGTTGGGGCCCTTCGCCAGCAGGATGGTCTCGCTCGCGACCATCGCTGTGGTGTGCTGCGCGTTGGGATCGACGATCAGCTCGATGCTTGCTCCGACCCCACCCTGTTGCGGGAGGTAGGCGCTGATGATGTAGGCGCGCGTGAGGCCCTGTGGCGTTGCCGACGTGGCATCGACTCCCGCCGCGCTCAACGCGGACAGTGTGCCCAGGTCGGGGTGGCCGTTCTGCCCGACCTGCGCCTGCACGAATCGCTGCAACGTCTTATTGGCATCGGCAGGAATCGTCGGACCGGTCGGCTGCGTCCTGGATCCGGGGACCGTGGCCTGCTCGATGCTGGCGCCGGCGGTGGTGTTCGAGATGAAGGCGATCTGGTCACCACCGGCCGAGAGCGTGAGCTGAGATGCATTCGCGGGCGATTGGAGGGCAAGCACTGTGCCGCCCGGAAGCTGCGCAACCACGAGCCCGGCGACGCCCGCTGGATCGGTGCTCATGTACGCAACCTCGTCCCCGCTCTTGTCCAGCGTGACATCGCTTGGCGTGGCTGTTGGATCGGGCAGTGAAACCACTGCCTGCGTGCTCTGGCCGACGCTTTCGCTGAGCAGGCGGGCCGGGTGCGATGACTCGTCAACCCAGGCCACGGTCTTGCCGTCGCCGCTGAATGCGACGTCGGTCACCGCGCCCTGGAGCACCTGGTCAGTCCGGGCACTGATGTTGAGAAGCGCGCCGCCGGTGCCGGCGGGCGGCGAGACGTATGCATAGGCCCCGCCCTGGGCGAGCGCGATGATCGTGCCCGACCCCGAGGGCAGCGTGTACGGCGGAGTCGTCGCGTGCGAGAGGTCGACCGAGCTGATGCTGGTGCCGTCGGTGTAGATGATGCGATCGTTTGACGACCAGGTGAGGGCGGTGACCGGCGTCGCCGAATCGGTGAGCCTGTCCGGCTGGGCTCCGTTGCTCTGGCTGGTCACGATCCTCGAGCCGCCATTGCCGTCGTCCACCGCCCTCGCCAGGTATCGCCCGTTGGGTGAGAACGCCACGGCGCTGGGCGAAGGTCCGATCCGGGATGGGGCTCCGACGCTGGGATACTCAACCAAGGCCCCGGGGACCTCGGGCCCCTGGGTGATCACACCCTCGGGTGTCGGGGTCTGGCTCGCCGTCGGCGTTGCCGCGGCAGCGGTGATCGATGGGCTGAGGGAGTTCGTTGCCGGGGCAGCCAGGACACCGACGGTGCTGACCACGGACCCGTCGGGTGCGAACAGCAGCGACCCACCCGTCCCGTTCACACCGAGGACGGTCGGATTGAGCGACGGCGGCGCCACTGGGCCGGGAGCCGGAGTCGGAGCGGTCCCGAAGGGGATATTGATCGGCGCTGCCGCCGTCGCACCCGAGGCAGCTCGGATCGCGGTCCTGGCGATCGTGACCGTGTACGGCGTGTTCGCTGAGAGGTGATATGCGGGCGAGATCACCAGGTTGTTGTCCTTCCAGGAGAACGCCACCTTGATCGCCGGCTGGATGTGGACGCCTGCCTCGACAGCCTGGTGATCCATCGGCTGGTTGAAGGCGACGGTGATCACCTGGTCCGGACTGACCGAGTGCTGGGCGGTGAGTTGCGAGAACGCGGTGACGGTCTGGTCGGCGGGGTTGTTCGAGATGAAGGTGAGCACGGTCGCCGTGATCAGTGCCGCCCCGACCACCGCCCCACCCCACGCGAAATGCGCGGGCCCGAGACGCCACCAACGGCGCAAGCCGCGGGCGCCGCCGCCGCGCGACGCCTCGGCCACCAGTTGAGCGCGGAGCCGGTTCTGGAGGCGTGAATCGGGCTCGATGCGCGGACGCGCGGCCCGGACCTGCTTCGCGGTCTCGAGCAGCTCTGGTTCGTTCTGGAACAGGTCCTCGAGCTCGGGATCGAGCCATCCGCCCATCCAGGACATCAGCGCTGCTCCTCGACGGCGACAACGACACCGAGACGGAGACGCACACCGATCATCCCGCGGTGGATGAGCAGCTTCACCGCCCCCTCGCTCTTCCCCAGGATCTCTCCGATCTGGGCGAGCTTGAGATCCTCGCCGAGTTTGAGGGTCATGGCCGCCCTCTGCTGGGGCGGGAGGTCGTCGATGGCCGCCCAGACGCGCGCAGCCTCGGCGCTGTCCACGACACGGTCGTCAACAGGGCGAGCGGGATCTGCGACAGCGATGGCGCTGTCGAGGCTCGAGGTCGGTTTGCGGCTGCGGTAATGATCATTGATTGCGTTGACGCTGATCTGGTAAAGCCACGCACTGAAGGGGTGGCCTGACGGTTTGTATCGCCCGATTGCACGGAGTGCCTTGAAAAAGACCTCTGAGGTGACGTCCTCAGCAGCCTCCTGGTCTCGCAGGCGGCTGAAGACGAACCGGTAGATCTGCCCGAAGTAGTGGTCGTACAGTTCCCCAAAGGCGTCGGCGTCCTGTTTGGCACGCTCGACAAGTTGGTCTTCATACGCCCGAGGTAGCGTCATCTCGGGATCACCGGGCGCACTCGATCAGTCAACGTGGGCCGAGTTGGTCCGGTTACGTGCGCTGGCATGAAATCGTCCTGCTCCCCGCGTGCCGCACCCCGGCGGGTCTTCGTCCCTTCCCCAATGGCCCCGGATCTCAGCTCGCGGCGGGTCTCGACCGCAAGGCCGGGCAGGTCAGTGATTATCCCCGCCACTCGCCCGTCCGCAAGGTAGGCGTGCAGACGCTGGGGGCCGTCGACGGTCCACACCATGATCGGGAACCCCCGCGCCTGCGCCTCGGCGAGGAGGCCGGCACCCGCGACCCTCCGGCTCCGGCCTCGAGGCGGCGCCAGCCACTGATGGACCGCCAGGAGGTCGGCTCCACAGCGTTCGGCGAGATCGAATGGCAGCCCCTCGTATCGCTGGGTGCGACTTCTCAGCCGGCCGGGACCGAGCAGCAGTCCGCACCTCGCCTGGGGATCCAGGTGCTTGATGGCGCTGACCACAGACTCATCGAAGGACGTGTACAGGAGCTGGTCGCGAGGAAACCGTCTCGACGCCGCCTCGATCACCTCGGCCTCGTAGCCGGGCTCCTTGACCTCGATATCCACGGCGATTCGGCCCGCGCAGAGATCGAGGACCGTCTCGAAATGTGGCGGCTCGCGTCGGCTCAGACGCACCAGGGTGGGGTAGGTGATCAGAGCCAGGGGCATCCCCCGGCGCGACGCGTTGTGATGCACCACGAGCACCCCATCGGCGGTGCGGCGTACGTCCAGCTCCACGGCATCGGCACCAAGCGCGATCGCCGCCTCAAACGCTGCGGGCGTGTTCTCCGGCGCTTCACGTGAGGCGCCACGGTGCGCGATCACGAGAGGCAGGGAGGGGCCACGGGTCACCCCGATAGAATGAACGTACGTGATCCCCCGGTACGCCCCGCAGCAGATCGCGAAGATCTTCAGTGACACCTCGCGATTGCAACGCTGGCTGGATGTCGAGTTGCTCGCATGCGAGGGTTGGGCGGAACTTGGCCGGATTCCGGTCGAGGCCCTGACCACGTTGCGGGGGGCGACGATCGACACCGAGCGCATCGCCGAGCTCGAGGCCGAACAGGGACACGACATGGCCGCCTTCGTGGCCGCCGTGCAGGAGACTGTCGGCGACGCGGGGCGGTACTTCCACCTGGGGTTGACGTCGTCCGACGTCGTCGACACGGCGCTGGCGACCCAGTTGCGCGATGCCGCCGGCGTCATCGACTCCGATGTCGACTCGCTCATCGGGGCGCTGGTCGAACAGGCTGAACGCCACCGCCTCACGGTGATGATGGGCCGCACGCACGGCGTCCACGCGGAGCCGCTCACGCTCGGCATCAAGCTCGCCAACTTCGTCGACGAGGTGCGCCGAGCGCGTTCGCGGCTCTCCTCGGCGACCGCCGAGATCGCGGCCGGCCAGATCACCGGCGCGGTGGGCACGCACGCGAGCGTCCCTCCCGAAGTCGAGGAACACGTCTGCCAGGGTCTGAGGCTCGCTACCGCCCCGGTTGCGACGCAGGTGCTCGCCCGCGACCGGCACGCGTCATTCATCACGGCGCTCGCGCTGCTGGGTGCGGTACTCGAGCGGCTGGCGACGACCATCCGGCTGCTCCAGATCACCGAGGTCGACGAGGTCGAGGAGCCGTTCGGGCTGCGCCAGAAGGGCTCATCGGCCATGCCCCACAAGCGGAATCCGGTGCTCTGCGAACGTATCTGCGGGCTCGCGCGCGTCATTCGCGGATACGCTGTGACGGCGATGGAGGATGTCGCCCTCTGGCACGAGCGCGACATCTCTCATTCGTCAGCGGAACGCGTGATCCTGCCGGATGCGTGCGCGCTGAGCGATTACATCGTTCGCCTCTCCACGCGGATCGTCGAGGGTCTTCGCGTCAAGCCCGAGAACATGGAGAAGAACATCGAGTTGCACGGCGGCATCGTGTTTTCGCAACAGGTGCTGACCGCACTCATCGTCGAGGCCGGCTGGCCACGCGAGCGCGCCTACCGAGCCGTGCAGGCACTTGCCGCCCGGGCGCGTGATGACGAAGGCTCGTTCCGTGACCTGGTGTCCGTCGATGCCGACATCGCCGCCGCGCTTTCGGAGTCGACGATCGCTCACTGCTTCGACGTCGAGCCGTACCTTGCCCATATCGATGAGACGTACCGGCGTCTCGGCCTGTCGACGACAACACCGCAGCGAGCGGCGGCGGAGACTGCCGCGCCCGCGCTCGCGATCGAGGCCGGCCTTGCCGGCGGGAGGATGAGTTGATGCAAGTGATGAGCACTGCCGATGTCGGCGACCTGAACCTGTTCCGGCGCGGCAAGGTGCGCGACACCTTCCAGCTCGCCGACGGAACCCTGCTGATGATCGCGACCGACCGGCTGAGCGTCTTCGACGTCGTCCTGCCGACTCCGATTCCCGGAAAGGGCGCGATCCTGACCCAGATGTCGCGGTGGTGGTTCGACCAGACCGCCGCGATCATGCCGAACCACCTGCTCACCGATATGGAGGAGGCGATTCCCGAGGCGGTGCGCAGCGACTGGCTGCCGCGCTCGATGCACGTCGCCCGCGCCCAGCGGATCGACGTCGAGTGCGTGGTGCGCGGATTCATCAGCGGGTCCGGGTGGAAGGAATATCGCGAGAAGGGAACGCTCGCCGGCGAGCCTTTGCACGAGGGGCTGCGCGATTCCTCGCGTCTCCCGTCGCCGCGCTTCACGCCCGCGATCAAGAAGGACGACGGCCACGACGTCAACATCTCGCGTCTCGAGCTCCGCGGCCTGGTGGGTCAATCCCTCGCCGACGAGCTGGAGTCGGCATCGCTGCGGCTCTTCGATCACGCGACCGCGCGCTGCCAGAGCGTGGGCATCTACCTCGCCGACACCAAGTTCGAGTTCGGTTTCATCAACGGGAAACTGACCCTGATCGACGAGATCTTCACCCCTGACTCGTCGCGCTTCTGGGAGATGTCCCAGTGGCGCGAAGGTGAGCCCGCCGTCTCCTTCGACAAGCAATTCGTGCGTGATTACGTGGAGACCCTGGGCTGGAACAAGACCGATCCCGGCCCCGCGCTTCCCGACGACGTTGTCCGCGGAACGACCCAGCGCTACATCGAAGCAGCCCGGCGCATCTGCGGAATCGAGATCGAAGGGCTCAGCGCCGAATGACGTTCGCGGTCGAGGTCATCGTCGCGCTGAAACCCGTGGTCAACGATCCGCAGGGTCTCGTCGTGCGCGACTCGCTGCACCGTCTCGGGTTCGCCGGCGTGCGCGCGGTGCGCGTGGGCAAGCACATTGAGCTTGAAATCGAGGGCGATGATGAAGCGTCCGTGCGTGCTCAGGTCGAGGACATGTGCGAGCAGCTGCTGCGCAATACGGTCATCGAGGACTCTCGGATCTCGGCTGTCCGCGTGCTGTCGGACGCCGCTTCATGAGCACTCTGTGTGGGGGTGGGGAGGGCATGTGCTGCGGCGGGCACGGGGTCGGAACGGCTTTGCCGTCCCGCCCCTCACTCTCGCCCGGGGGGGTAGCCCGGGCTGCGAGATGGCCCGCCTCCGCACATGCCCTCCCCACCTTTCGACGCTTGGTGTTCTGATGCGGTTTGGGATCGCGGTGTTTCCGGGAACTTGGTCGGATCGCGATTGCAAGCATGCCGTTGAGTTGGCTGGGCATGAGGCCGTCATGCTGTGGCACAAGGATCGCGATCTTCGTGGCTCTGATTGCGTGATTCTCCCCGGCGGATTCGCGTACGGCGATTACCTGCGGGCGGGAGCTGTTGCTCGGTTTGCTCCCTTGATGGAGTCCGTGGCTGCGTTTGCGAATGCTGGTGGGCTCGTGTGGGGGATATGCAACGGGTTTCAAATCCTCTGCGAAGCGCATCTTTTGCCGGGGGCGTTGACGCGGAACACATCGTTGGAGTTTCGGTGTGTGCCGACTTGGTTGCGGGTTGAAAGCGTTGACAGTGTTTTTACGGCGGGGTGTGCGCGGGGGGACGTTTTGCAGATCCCGATTTCGCATGGGGAGGGAAGGTTCGTTGCGGATGAGGAGACGCTGGCGATGCTGGAGCGGGAGGAGAGGGTCGCGTTTCGGTATGTGCGGCAGGATGGCTCCCCGGTGGATGGCGAGTCGCCGAATGGGTCGATGCACGACATTGCGGGAATCGTCAATGAACGTCGCAACGTGCTGGGGATGATGCCCCACCCGGAGCGCGCGTGTGAGCTGTTGCTGGGTTCATCGGATGGGATGGCGCTGTTCAACAACGTCGCTAAGCTGGTCAGTGGCAACGGTGTGATGCCCGTTGCGGCGGTGTCGTGACCAGCGTTCAGTTCGCGGCAGCCAGCGACGCGGATCTTGCGGAAGTTGCGCTCACGCGCGCCGAGTACGTGCACCTGGTCGACGCGCTCGGACGAGAGCCGAATCGCCTTGAGCTCGGTATCGTCGGTGCACTGTGGAGCGAGCACTGCAGCTACAAGACCAGCAAGCCGCTGCTCGGAACTCTTCCGACGAAAGGACCGCGCGTGCTCCAGGGACCGGGCGAGAACGCCGGCGCCGTGGACATCGGGAACGGCCTCGCCTGCGTGTTCAAGATCGAGTCGCACAACCACCCGAGCGCGATCGAGCCGTACCAGGGTGCCGCGACGGGTGTTGGCGGCATCCTTCGTGACATCTTCACGATGGGAGCGCGCCCGGTCGCGTTGCTCGACTCGCTCCGGTTCGGCCCGCTCGACGAGCCCCATCAGCGCCACCTGTTCGACGGTGTCGTCGCGGGAATCGGCGGATACGGCAACTGCATCGGGATCCCGACCGTCGGTGGCGAGCTCTATTTCGACGAATCGTACCGGACCAACTGTCTCGTCAACGCGATGTGTGTCGGCATCGTCGAGCAGGGCAAGCTGACCCTCGCAACCGCGAGCGGTCCCGGCAACCTGGTCCTCCTGGTCGGAGCCGACACCGGCCGTGACGGCATCCACGGCGCCAGCTTCGCGTCGGTCGTGCTCGATGCGGACAGCGCAGCCCGGCGGCCCGCGGTGCAGGTGGGCAACCCATTTCTCGAGAAGTGCCTGATGGAAGCGTGCCTGGAGCTTGCCGGCGACCCGCGCGTCATCGCGATGCAGGATCTCGGCGCAGCAGGGCTGTGCGGCAGCACCGCTGAGCTCGCGCATCGTGGCGGTTGCGGCATCGAGGTCGATGTCGCGCGTGCCTCGCGTCGTGAGACGGGGATGACCCCATATGAGGTGATGCTCAGCGAGTCGCAGGAGCGGATGCTGATCGTCGCCAAACCGGGCGATGTGCGATCCCTGCAAGAGGTATTCGAGCGCTGGGATCTGCACTCCGATGTGGTGGCGGTCATCCTCCCCGAGCAGCGCTTCATCGTCCGCGACGGCAGCGACCAGGTCTGCGACCTCCCCCTCGACCTGCTCGTCGACGGTGCCCCACCGCGCGGCGCACCAGGACCGCGCCCGGTGGGCCCGGCAATGGTTACCGCAGCGGGCATTCCCCCCGCGCCGTGGACGCCCGACGAGGCGATCCTCCAGCTCATAGGCAGCCCCAACCTGGGCAGCCGCGAGTCCGTCTACAGGCGGTACGACCACCAGGTGGGCGACGCAACCGTGATCCTGCCCGGGGGCGATGCGGCGCTCGTGCGTGTCAGCGGCACCTCGCTGGGGCTGGCGCTGGCGACCGACGGCAACTCACGATATACCGCTCTGGATGCCCGGCAGGGCGCGATGATCGCCGTATGCGAAGCGGCGCGAAATGTCGTCGCCACCGGCGCGAAACCGGTCGCGGTCACCAACTGCCTCAACTTCGCAAACCCGGAGCACGCCGACGTCTGGTGGGACCTGCACGACGCCATCGAGGGCATCGGTGAGGCCTGCAGGGCGCTCGAGATCCCGGTGGTCAGCGGCAACGTGAGCCTGTACAACGATACCGGGGGCACCGGGATCGATCCGACAGTCGTCATCGGCATGGTTGGTGTCATCGATGACGTCGCCCAACGATGCACAGCGGGATTTCGCGACGAGGGCGACCTCATCGCGCTGGTCGGGCCGGTGGAGGCCGAGCTCGACGGCAGCGAGTACCAGCGGCTCGCCCACGGCGTCAACGCAGGTGTCCCACCCCGGCTCGATGTCGACCTCGAGCGACGCGTGCAGAGCTTCGTCCTAGAGGCGGTTTCGGCAGGCCTGCTGCACTCCGCGCACGACTGCGCAGAGGGTGGAATTGCGATCGCGATCGCCGAGGCATGTCTGCTGGGCGACATAGGCGCCTGGGTGGGCATCGATGAACTTGGACAGGGTGAGGGGTTGATAATCGGGGAGGCCGGTATACTGTTCGGTGAGAGTCAATCTCGATTCGTCATCAGCTTCGCCAGGGAGGCACTTGTGCGATTGCACGAGCTGGCAGGGCGGCACGCGGTCCCCTTCCGTGGTCTCGGCTCCGTCGGAGGCGAGAGGGTCTGCGTGACCGGGTGCATCGACGTGTCACTCGCCGACGTGCGACGGGCGCACGAAGGAGCGTTGATCGAGCGTGATTGATCAGGCCGGAATGGGCGCCATCGACGACGACCACCTCCACGAGGAATGTGGCGTTTTCGGGGTGTTCCACCCGGGCGAGGACGTTGCCAACCTGACGTACTTCGGCCTGTACTCGTTGCAGCATCGCGGACAGGAGTCCGCCGGTATCGCGGTCAGCGATGGTCGCGAGATCCGCATCCGCAAGGAGATGGGCCTCGTCTCGCAGGTGTTCGACCAGGAGATCATCGACGGTCTCAAGGGCAACATCGCCATCGGGCACACGCGCTACAGCACCACCGGCAGCGCACGGTTGCTCAACGCGCAGCCGATATCCGTCGAGCATCCGACGGTCGGTCCTGTGGTCATCGCGCACAACGGCAACCTCGTCAACGCCACCAAGCTGCGCGACGAGCTGATCACCAAGGGGTTCGACTTCGAGACCACGAGCGACACCGAAGTGCTCGGGGCACTGATCTCGCAGACCAAGGCCGACACGTTGGAGCAAGCGCTCGCGGAAGCGTTGCCGCGAGTAGAGGGTGCGTACTGCCTCGTGTTCCTGACCAAGGACTCGCTGGTCGCCGCGCGCGACCCGCTNNGGCACGGGGTATGTGATGGCCAGCGAGACGTGCGCGCTCGACGTCGTCGGCGCAACGTTCATCTGTGAGATCGAGCCCGGCGAGATCGTGACCGTCGACGCATCGGGCATGCGCAGCACGAAGATTCAGCGTACCGCCGCGCATCGCGCGATGTGCTCGTTCGAGTTCATCTACTTCGCGAGACCCGACAGCGTGATGATGGGCAAGTCGCTTTACGAGTCGCGGCGCCAGATGGGCCGGGAGCTGGCGCGCGAAGCGCCCGCAGACGGGGACATCGTGATCACGCTGCCTGACAGCGGCACCCCGGCGGCGATCGGGTACGCCGAGCAGGCAGGGCTGCCATTTGCCGAAGGGATGATCAAGTCGCGGTACATCACCCGCACCTTCATCCAGCCGACCCAGCGGTTGCGTGAAGCCGGCATCCGCCTCAAGTTCAACCCGATGCGCCACGTGCTCGAAGGCCGGCGTGTGGTGCTGGTGGACGACTCGATCGTGCGCGGAACGACGTCGCGTCGCATCATCGACGAGCTGCGTCGGGCCGGAGCGAGCGAGGTGCACATGCGCATCGCATCCCCGCCGATCGCCTGGCCATGTTTCATGGGCATCGACATCGCGTCGCGACGCGAGCTCATCGCCGCAGGGCACACGGAACGCGAGATCGGCGCGATGCTGGGCGCTGACTCGCTGCGCTACCTCAGCCTCGCGGGGCTGCGCCGCGCAATGGGGCAACCGGACGGCAACGGCTTCTGCTATGCGTGTTTCACCGGTTCGTACCCCGTGGATGTCCCCGCGCAGCTCGAGATGGACAAACTCGCGCTGGAGATTCCCGTAGCCGTCTCGTCGTAGGCTGCCGTGGCTGAGGTGGCGGAAGAGGATCAGCACCTCGCGGAGATCCGCCGGGCGGCCGCCCGCATCCGGGGTCACGTTCGTCGGACGCCACTGCTGAGGACGGACCTGTCGCCCACCTTGATGGTCAAGCCGGAGTCGCTGCAGATCACCGGATCGTTCAAGGCTCGCGGTGCCTTCAACGCCGTGCTGAGCCTCATCGAACGAGAACCGGACGTCACCGGCGTCGTGACTCACAGCTCGGGGAACCACGGTCAGGCCCTGGCGTGCGCCGCGCAGGCTGCCGGCCTGCGCGCGACGATCGTGGTACCCGAAGGCGTCACGCCCGCAAAGATCGCGGGCATCCGCTCGTTCGGCGCCAGAGTCGTGACTGAGGGGGTCACCTACGACAACAGGGAAGAGATTGCCGAGGAGATCGCGAGGTCCGAGGGACTGCCGCTCATTCACCCATTCGACGACTGGGATGTCGTGCATGGCGCCGGCACCGTCGGTCTCGAGATCCTCGAAGACGCTCCAGCCCCGGGCGCCGTCGTGGTGCCGGTGGGAGGGGGCGGTCAGATCTCCGGGATCGCACTCGCTTTCGCGGCACTCTGGCCGCAAACGGCGATCATCGGTGTCGAACCAGACGGTGCGGATGACGCGGCGCGGAGCCTGCACGCGGGAACCCTGCAGTCACTTGCGGCGGATCCAGCAACGCTCGCCGAGGGCGTCAAGTCCAAGTCGATCGGACTGCGGAATTTCGACGTGATCGTCGGCAGCGCGCTGGTGCGCGACATCGTCACGGTTTCCGAGGACGAGCTCAAGAACGCCTTGCGCGTGGCCTGGATGCGGCTGAAGCTCGCTATCGAGCCGACCGCCGCGCTGACGCTGGCTGCCTGTCTCACCGGGAGAGTGCCGTCCGGGAGCGTGGAGCACCCCACGGTGATCATCCTCAGCGGGGGTAATTTCGACCCTGCGACGGTGGCGGCGATCCTGTCGCGTACCAATCCCTAGGATGGCATCGACCCGGACCTGAGAGGGATGCGCGCATGGATCCAGGAGTACTGCGCGGGGTCAGTCGCGAGGGCGAGAGTGAGCGGGGACCTGCGCCGAAGGCGCCAGCAGTGGCCCCGGACGTCCGAAGTAGTAGCCCTGGACCCACTCGACACCGAGCTCGCGAAGCACGCGGAGCTCGTCGGCCGTCTCGACGCCTTCGGCGATGACCTTGCCGCCGATCTGCTGCGCAACCCCGAGCATGCCCGCGACCACCGCGCGCTTGACCGGGTCCTCGTGAATGTTGCGGACCAGGAACAGGTCCAGCTTGATGAACTCAGGAAGGAGATGCACGATGTGTTTGAGGCTGGCGAAGCCGGCTCCCGCATCATCGATGGCCAGGCGCACCCCGTGGCCGCGCAGGCGGTTGATGGCGCGCTGCAACGGCTCGTAATCCTCAACAGCCGAGTGCTCGGTGACCTCCACGATGAGGCATTCCCCATGCAGCTCCTCGACCATGCGGCTGAAGTCCTCGCGCAACAGGGTCTCAGGAGAAGCGTTCAGTGAGAGAAACGCCGCGGGCGGCAACTGGTATGCGTACGCGACTGCCTTGCGGATCGCATGGATCTCGAGCTGAGCGCGCAGCCCTGCCTCCGCGGCCGCCGCGAACCACTGCTCGGGCGTCCCGCCCGCGCCTGACGCGAGATCGAAGCGCGACAGCGCCTCGTACCCGCCGACCTGCAGCGTGCTGATGTTGACGATCGGCTGGAACACGGGCCTGACCGCGTTCTCGGACATCACGCCCAGCACGCGCGTCCGCTGTGCATCGCAATGCTCCTGCACGGTGACCTCCGAGACGACCTCGTTGGTCACATCGCGTGCGACGGCATAGATCGATCCGTCGCTCAGCGCCGGCGATGCCGACCACGCAAGCCACTTGTAGGTACCGTTCTTGCATCGGTAGCGGTTGCGGAAGTGCACAAGCTTGGAGCCGTTGGCGACCCTGGATGTTGCGTCGTGCGTCGCCCGTCGATCGTCCGGGTGCACAAAGTCCACAAATGGCCTCTGGAGCAGCTCCCCGTCCTCATAACCCAGGGTTTCGCACCAGGCCTGGTTCACAACCTTGAAATACCCATCGATCCCGGCGATGCAGAGGAGATCCGCCGCAAGATCGAAGAACTGATCGGTCGATGCCGTCGGAGGACCAACGGGATACTGGCCGGTCGGGGTCCTGAACCACTTTGGGTCGACCCTCGCGCTCATACCGGAGTCTCTGCGTCGGCGAGGCGGAAGGCCGCAAAGGTCAGCGAATTGTCACCGCGCCGTCAGAGCTCAAGGGGCGGCCTCAGACGATCAACGCGCCGTGTGGGGCCCGGGAGGGGGCTTTGGAGCGCTCGCCCCATGGATCGCGACGGCTGCCCATAGACATCAATCGCGGCAAACGCTACCCTTGTGAGAGGGGCTGATTTTGGGGGAATGAGGGGATGAAGGTACTGCTCTCGCCGGCAGAACAGCAGCGGGCCCGGCAGTGGCTCGCCGACCTGCACGAGGATCTCAGCCTGAGTCGCTATCCCACGCGCGTGCGGCTGCTGCGTGCGGTGGATGAAGCCGCGCACCGGGCGGACAGCCTGACGCGTCTCGAACACGCTCTCGAGCGGCTGCCCCAGCCCCGCCGGAACTAGCTCGAGGGAACTCGGCTAGACCGGGTCGACGATGAGC
>PNBE01000176.1:509-4690 GCA_003135895.1 Candidatus Dormiibacterota bacterium | reverse complement strand
GGGTGCGGAGCTCATCGACGCCGTCGGGCATCTCGCTGCTGTTGATGAAACGCTGGACGAGCGCCAGCGATCCCGGGGCGGGGTCGCGGCTGCCGGGTTCGGTCATTTCAGGCGGCTCTCACGATCAACATCGTTACCAGTATACGCATTTGACAAGTGATGCAAGCTGCGATATGCTGTCACCGGTAAACCACGTTGAGTGGTTACCCAAACGGAGGATATGACGATGAACGGACCCCAACTCATCGAGATGGCTCAGGTTGCTGAGCAGGAGCACATGATGAATGCGGTCATGGCACGGGCACGCGCCCAGCGGCGCCGGGAGCGCCGCCGCCAGCTCGGTCCCGGACGGGTCGCACGCGCCTGGACGGCCTTCTGGGCTCCTCGCGGCGTCGTGGTGGTGTACCGCCGCGTCAGTGAGAGTGCGCCGGCCGACCTGACCCCCTGCGCGGACTGCTAGTCCGCGCCCGGGGGCCGGCTGCGGACCCCATGCCTGGAGGCGTACAGCGTTCGCGTTTCAGCGCCGGGGCGCATAGGCCGTCAGGCAATCCGCGTGTTGTAGTACGGCGTACTGCTCACCGGCGCGATGTCGATCCACAGCGAGGCGTGGAAACCACCGCAGAGCGGAATCGGCGTCCCCGTGAGCGCAATCGCGTGACCTCCCTGGGGCGGTGTGATCAGCAAGGTCTGCGTCGACGAGCACGGCGTGGGACCGTTGGGAACATCGGAATCCTCGAATGCGAGGTACGCGTCGTGCCCTGGTTGCACCGTCACCAGGCGCACCGTCGGCAGCGTGTGGTTGTTGTTGTTGAGCAGCGGGCCGCCGGCGCTGTGGGTCACGCCGAGTTGCACGACATGGCCGCCGATCAGGCCCTGAAGATTCACGTAGCCCTTGAAGGTGCAGGCGACGGTGCCGCCGTTGTGCAGCGCGATGTCGCCGCCCAGGGTCCCGGCAGCGCCATCCTGGTCGTACAGCCGCGCCGTGAGGACATCGCCGGCGCACGGCTGGATGCCGGCCAGTGACGGAGATGGCGTTGCGGTCGGCGACGCGGAGACGGACGGCAACGGGGACGGCGTCGGGGACGGCGTCGGTGTGATCACCGGCGGCACGGAGCCGGCAGGCGCCGTGTGACCGCCGGGCAAGCTACCGTTGCGCAGCGCCAGACTCAGGCCCAGCGCGCCGCCCACGACCAGGACGGCCATCGCTGCGGCGATCGCCGCGCCCAACCGCGGTCCAACGCGGAAGCCAAACGGGCCTCCGCGTGCGCGGCCCGCTTCGGTCACCGCCGCGAGCACTCGCTGCTCCGCAGCACCGCCCGGGACGCGCGGGTCGATCGCCGCATGCAGCTGGGCACGCAGCGCGTCTTCGAGGTGTTCGTCGCTCATCGGGGTGTCTCCGTTGCGGTGAGGGTTGCGGCAAGCGCGGCGAGCCCGCGCCGCACGCGGGATCGGGCGGCCTCCACGGTGCAGCCGCTCGTGGTGGCGACCTCCTGAAACGAGAGATCGAGGTAATAACGGAGCACCACAGCGAGCCGGATGTCGTGGGGGAGCCGGCGCAGCGCTGTGGTGATGTCGAAATTCCCGGCGGCGTCTGAGCCCTGGACCGCTGGCGTTTCCGGCGGATCAGCGAAACGCAGGACCGACGCCCAGCGCGCCCGGCGGGTCTCGCGACACTGGTTGGCGACGATCGCGAGGAACCAAGGGCGCAGCTCGGTACCCGGATGCCGGTTCTCACGCCGCCGCCATGCCCGCAGCGACGCTTCCTGGACGGCGTCCTCCGCGTCGTTTCTGTCGAGGCGCATCGCGGTCGCCAGGCGCATCGCCATGCCGAGCAGCGGGCGCAACTCGGCCTCGAAGCTCACGCTGTGCTCGTTGAGATGCTGATCGATCGTTGCAGTTGACCACGCCTGGTCGGACTGCGCGGCGGCTGGGGTCACATTGGATATACGGGGCGCGCGCCGAAAACCGGTCGAATTCAGCGACACCGGCGACTGACGGCTAGGATTCGCGCATGCCTGACGCACCCATGCCTGCAGTGTTCCTGGGCCACGGCAGTCCCATGAACGCGCTGGAGCTCAACCGGTACACGGTCGCGTGGGCCGCATTCGGCGCCTCGGTCCCGCGTCCCCGCGCGATCCTCGTCGTATCCGCTCATTGGTACATCGGCTCCACGGCGGTGACCGCCATGCCGACGCCACGCACCATCCACGATTTCTACGGGTTCCCGCAGTCGCTCTTCGACTTTCAGTACCCGGCGCCGGGCTCGACGTCTTTCGCGGAGGAGGTTGCCGAAATCGTGAAGCCGGTCTGGGTGGGGCTGGACCACGACAGCTGGGGCATCGATCACGGCACCTGGTCGGTGCTGGCACACGCCTTCCCCAAGGCCGACATTCCCGTCGTCCAGCTGTCCATCAACGCGGCAAAGCCGTTCGACTATCACGTGGATATCGGTGCCCGGCTGGCGCCGCTGCGTGACTCCGGCGTACTCCTCGTCAGCAGTGGCAACGTTGTCCACAACCTCGGCGGCATGGATTTCAGGAATCCGGACGGCGGTTTCGACTGGGCGCAACGATTCGACGAGGCGGTTCGCACCAAGATGCGCGAAGCGCCGGCCGACGTGCTCACTGTCGATGCACGGCCGGAGTTCCGCCTGGCCGTACCGACCCCCGACCATTTCCTGCCGTTGCTGTACCTCGCGGGAGTCGCCGGCGCAACCGGCAGCACAACAGAAGTGCTCGTCGACGGCTACACATTCGGCTCACTCTCGATGACGTCGTACACGCTCGATGCCACATGCCCGCCCCGGCCGGACGTCGACGCGCCCGCGGCCGAGTTTCCGGATCCTGCGTTGGTCCCGCCCGACGACACCAACGCCTGACCGGCTACGTCAGCCGGCGCAGAGATTCACGCGCTTGACGCTGAGGATGTTCGCGACCGCGCTCACCAACCGGCCGCGAGTGAGCGTCCCGGCATTGACGGCGGCGACCAGTGCTGTTGCCGTTGCACTGGTGAGCGACGCCACCTGCGCGGTTGCGGCCGTGTACAGGACCATGTCCGCCCCGGCGGTGATCGCAGCCACCACTGCTCTGGGGACCGAATAGCCGATATCCACGAGCGCTCCAGCCGAAAGCGAGTCGGTCATCACCAGGCCGTGAAAGCCCAGTTGGTCGCGGAGCACCGTCGTCATCACCGTCGCCGAGATACTCGCCGGCAGTGTCGACAACCCCGGGACCGTCGCGTTGGCGATCATCACCACCGGAGCGCCCGCCGCGATGGCGCTCTTGAAGGGGAGGAGCCCGGCTTGGCGCAGGACGCTCCAGGGTTGCGTCGTCGCGGGCGCCACGTCGGTGTTCCCGGACGCCTGGCCGAGGCCGGGGAAGTGTTTCACGACCGGCACGACGCCACCGGCCTCGAGCCCCTGGAGGAACGCGATCCCGTCAGCTGCGGCGACGTTCGGGTTGAGGCCGAAGGATCGCGTCCCGTCAGGGTCTCGGTTGTTCGGGCCCACGCCGTTGTCGAGATCGAGGACGGGCGCGAGGTCCATGGTCACGCCCGCCGCGCGCATCCGCAGCGCGATCGTGGTGAGCAGTTGGCGGATCTGCGCCGGCGACATGGTCGCGGCCATCTGCCGAGCGGAGGGCAGCGAGCCGACCAGATTCGCCATGCGCTGCACGACGCCACCCTCCTCATCGGTCATCACCAGCGGCGCGATGCCGCCGGGCGACGAGGCCGTGAGGGTGTGGAGGGTCGAGGCGAGGTTTGCAGGGGCGGACGATCCGAAGAGGATCACGCCCCCGGCGCCGGCGGCGACCTCCGCCGCCACCGAGGCCACGTTGCTTTCCTCGACAGGCACGACCAGGGTCTGCTCCGCCAGCCGGGTGAGGCTCCAGGTGGCGAGCATGCTCGTGTTCGTGCAGGCGTTCGAGGTTGGCGTGGGTGATGCCGTCGGCGTTGAGGTCGGGCCGGTCGATGCGCTCGGGAGCGCCGGCGCGCTCGGGCTCGTGGCTGTGCCCGGAAGCGCGCACGCAGCCAGAATCGACGCGGCTGCCGCGATGGCGAGCAGCCCAGGCGTTGTCCTTCGCATAGGGGTTATACGGGCGGCAGGCCAAAAAGGGGCCGAACCACCCCTTCCGGCACGTCCCAGACGATCAACCCGATTCACGGAGCGAGAGCATGAAGTT
>PNBE01000176.1:0-502 GCA_003135895.1 Candidatus Dormiibacterota bacterium | reverse complement strand
CACCCAGCAACTCGAGCAGGCGTCCCTGGAAGGTGGCCATCCAGGTTGCCACGCTGGATCAACTCTCCGCCGGCCGCGCCATCCTCACCGTCGGGCTGGGTGCGATCACGACCGACCTGCCCCTCACCGGTGAGGTTATCGATCTGCCGATGCGGGCCGAGTACCTCGACGAGGGCATCGACCTGATCCGTGCGCTCTGGGAGGGCGGGAGGAAATATCACGGGCGCCACTACCACTTCGAGTGCGACCGCAGCGATCTCGCGGAGGTCGGCCGCCCTGTGCAGGAGCGCATCCCGATCTNNGGCGTGTGGCCGAGGCCGAAATCGATGCGGCGCGTGCTTCGCTGCGACGAGGTCGTCCCCCAGATCGAGGTCGCCGGCCGCTTACGCCTCGGACATCGAGGCGCCGGCCGTGTGCATGGCCGGCTCCTCGGCGAACTCGCGGAGCGGCATCGAGGGCGTCTGCCGGGGAGCCTCGCCCGAGATCTCACGCAGGGTCCGCC
>PNBE01000187.1 GCA_003135895.1 Candidatus Dormiibacterota bacterium | reverse complement strand
GTGATCGTGTGTCGCGCCATGCTGTTGCTCTCCTCAAATGTGCTGGAACCGGGAAGTCTGACAAACTGCGCGGCGTGTGGACCCGCGGGCTCGCGCGCTGGTACGAAATGCATGGACGTCATGACCTGCCGTGGCGGGCGACCTCTGAGCCGTGGGCAATCCTGGTCAGCGAGGTGATGCTTCAGCAGACTCAGGTGGCGCGGGTTGCCGGCCGGTGGGAGTCGTTCCTCGCACGCTGGCCGACGCCGGAAGCGTGTGCGGCGACGCCGCTCCCGGCGGTGCTGCGTGAGTGGCAGGGGCTCGGTTACCCGCGTCGCGCTCGAGCCCTGCACGACACCGCGACCGCCGTTGCCGGCGGCGGCTGGCCGGACACCGAGGCGGGATTGCGATCACTCCCAGGTGTTGGGCCGTACACGGCGAGGGCGCTCCGGGTGCTCGCTTTCGACGCGTCGACCGTCCCGCCGCAGGACGTCAACATCGCCCGGGTCACCGCCAGGGCCGCGCTCGGTCGGGAGCCGGGTGATGTCCGGCTGGCGCCCATAGAGGAGCAGCTTGCCGCCGGTCGACCCCGACGGATGAGCAGCCGCGCCTACACGTATGCGCTCTTCGACGCGGGCGCGCTGCACTGCAGAGCGCGACCGCTGTGCCATGGATGCCCGCTTGCAGGCGCGTGCGCTTCGCGCAGCCGCCTCGCTGCGGCACCTCCGGTAGGGAAGCGACGCTCACCGCGATACCACGGCAGCACACGAGAGCTCCGGGGTGCGGTGCTTCGCGCCATGTTGGCCGACCCGCCGCCGGCCAGCATCGACGAGTTGCAATCGCGCGCCGGGCGCGCTGCCGCCGGGCGTCCTTCGAGCGACATCGCCGTGGTGCTCGACGCCCTCGTCCACGAGGGATTGGTTGGTCCGAGCCCGCCCATGGTTAGGATCAATTGACGTGGCCACCTCCTCCGCCTATCTCGACATGGTCAGCCGCGACCTCTGGGCGCGAGAGGTTTTCACGTTCATCCCCGATCGCGATCTGCCGCCCCCACCGGACACGGTCACACCCGGCAGCGGTCCCCGGGTGGCCTTCGCCGGATTCCCGTCGGATTTCAGCCTGGCGTTTCTGCTCCGCCTGCTTCAGCTCGACGTCCAGCCGGTTGGCCTCATCACCTCGCCCGGCGCCCATCCAGCGATCCTCGGCGACAACGCGCTGAGCCGGATCGCCGACCACCTTCGCATCCCGCTGATCCGCGCCTGGCGCATCAACGACGAGCATTCGCGGTTCGAGCTCGAAGAACTCGGCCTCGACACGGTGGTGATGGCCAGCTTCGACCAGATCGTCGGGCCGCGGGCGCTCGCCATTCCGAAGCACGGTTGGCTCAATGTGCACCCGAGCCTGCTGCCCGCATATCGCGGCCCGGAGCCGGTGTACTGGGCGATCGCGGACGGCGCACCCGTGACCGGGATCAGCATGCACAAGGCCGCACCGAAGGTCGATTCGGGCCCGATGCTCGCCCAGGCCACGGTGCCCATCCTGCCCGGCGACACCGCGGGTACCCTGACCCGCCGGCTGGTCGAGGTCGGCATGACCCTGCTGCCCCAGGCGGTCGAAGCCCTGCTCAACGACTCGCCCGGGATCCCGATCGACATGACCACCTCGTCCTACCGCACCTCCATCGGGCACCGCTCGCTCGACGAGGCGGCGTCGGCCGAGGCGGCCGAGCGCATGGTTCGGGCGGGCGCCCCGAACATGCTCCCGTGGGTGATGCGCGACGGTCGCGCGGTGTACGTCAAAGCTGCGCGCGTGGCCAACGGCGCCTCCCCGGACGGCGTGCCGGTGCTGCACTTTCCCACCGGCGACCTGCTCCTGGTCGAGACCATGGACACCTGCGGCTGTCACCACAACACCAATGACTGCGCTCACCGCCGGTCGCAGAGCGTCACGGGTCGATGAAAGGTGTGCGCTGACGGTGCGTACGCACCAAGAGCGCCGGTTATGATCCAGCCGCCATGGTCGAAAGCGTTGTTCCTGCCGTGCTCGTCGTCGAGGACGATGAGGCGGTCCGCGGCTTCCTCACCTACGCCCTGGAGAGTGGCGGTCACAGCGCGGTTGGCGTAGGCACCGGCGAGGAGGCGATGGCCATGCTCCGGGACACCCCGGCTGCGGTCATCCTGATCGACGGCATCCTCCCCGACATGCATGGCATTCGGCTCGCCCGCGCCATCCTGGGAGAGCCGGAGCTCGAGCGGGTCGCCATCAGCTTCGTGACCGGCGCGATCCGCGACGGGCGGCCGGCCCGGGCCGGCGTCGGCGCGCTGAGCAAGCCACTCCGGGCTCGCGACCTCGTTGAGGCCGTCGACGTCATGCTACGCTGGCGCGACGCAGGAGGCAGCCCGATCGCCGAGCGACAGATCGCCCTTGCCGAGCTCGAGCACATCTTCCTGGTCGGTGCATGAGCGCGAAAATCACGCGCATGGGACCATCGCCGCTATGAGCGAGCCGCGCACAATGTCGCTGCTGCCGTGGCAGGTCACCATGGCCGAGTTCACTCAGAAGGCTGCCGAGGTCTCCGCTGACGGCGCCTGCTGTGCTTTCGTCGTCGACCCGTCCATCCCCCAGGCGGCGCGTGGGGGCTACGCGTCCCTCGTCATGGCCTACTCGCGTGCCGATGAGCCGGTCTGCGTGCTCGACGATGGTGCAGCTCTCGTTCTCGTTCGTGATGGTGGGATCGGTTCGGGCAAGGCGCTCGCCGAGCGGGTGCTCGCGCAGATGCGCCGGCTGGCGCTCGAATTGACGCTCACCGCGGGGGTGGCCCTGATCGGCGGCGACCCAGACGCGGCGGTGACGGCCGCGCGGGCCGCAGCCACATCGGTGGCCCCAGGACAGATCGGCACCCAGGGCTGACCCACAGGCCGTCAGTGACGGCGGTTGAGCGCGGCCGCGATCCGGCGCGGGAGCCGATCACGTCGCAGCTGCTCCAGAGTCCTTGGGAGCGGGATCGACCAGTTGGGTCGCTCGAGGTCGCCGGGCAGGTTCGGCCGGCGCTCCGCGAGACTGGCATCGTCGAGCGTGGCCACGACCAGCCGGCTCGGAGCGCGACCCAGAGCCGCATAGGCCTGCTCAACCACGAGTGACGCCGGGTCGCCCTCGCGGACGCCGGCGAGGCGCTGCAGCTTGCGACGCACACCGAGCTCAGCTCTGCGGTTGACCGGACGGCCCGTGGATTCCATCTCGGCGAGGTCCGCCCCGGTCCAGACTCCCGCAGCCGTGGGCAGGTCGTGGGTCGTCAGCGCCGCGAGCGCCTGGGTCGGATAGCGCTCCGGCGGTTTGCTCTCGAACCACGCGAGCCGGTACGAGAGCAGCCCCCGACGGCGCAGCTCTGGACGCACTCCCACTTCGACCGTACCGAGGTCCTCACCGACAACCCCACACCCGGCGCGGATGCTCTCCAGGGCAAGGATGTCGAACAGCTCGCTCGCGGGATAGCGGACGTAGGCGCCGGCCGAAGGGTCGTTGGCGCCGAGCGGCACCCACCACAGGCGGAACAGCCCCATCACGTGGTCGATGCGCAGCCCGATGCCCGCGGACATCATCCGGCGCATGGTCGCGACCAGCGGCGCATACGCGGCCGCACGGAGGCGACCCGGGTCGAACGGCGGGACGCCCCAGTCCTGGCCGGCGGGGTTGAAGTCGTCAGACGGGGCACCGATCCGAGCGCCGGAAGCGACCACGTCCTGCCACAGCCATGCGTCAGCGCCATCGGGAGCGAACCCAACGGCGAGGTCGTGGACCAGCGGGAGCGCTCTCCCCGCCCGTGCCACCTGGGAGTCGAGCGACCACTGCAGCCAGCGGTGAAAGTCGACCCGAGATCGATCGCTCACGACCAGCGCGCGCACCGCGCTGCTGTCGGCGCGTCGATACCGTGCCGGCCACGCGGTCCAGGAGCCGGCGTGGCGCTCGGCGAGAACGCAGAAGCAGGCAAAGCGCTCGAGCAGGGGACCTTCGGCCGCGACGTAAGAGTCGAAGCCCGCGTCACCGCCGAACCGCGACCAGAGCGACTCGAGTGCGCGCAGCTTGAGCGGCATGATCCGATCGCGATCGATCAGCGGCGCGTCGCGCAACTTCTCCGCCTCGCGCTTCAGATCATGGACGGTCGGATCATCACGGGCGCCGGGCAGGTCCTGGATGCGGAGGTACAGGGGGTTGCGGTAGAGGCGGCTCGACGGGAAGTACGGGCTCGATTCCTGGGGTGTTCCCGGCCGTATGGCGTGGAGAGGGTTCACGAGGAGCATCGACGCGCCGTGCTTCTCCGACCAGCTCCCGAGGGAGCGGAGATCACCAAGATCGCCGATCCCCCAGCCGTCGCGAGATCGAACCGCATAGAGCTGGGTCGCCCAGCCCCACCCTCTGAGCGCGTCGGGAAGTGCGCATCGGCCCGGGCTCGTGACCATCGGCACGACGCGGCCGTCGCGCATCACCAGCCGGTGGTACCCGCACGGCGAGTCAGGGCTCAGGACGGCGCCACCGCGGAGGTCGCCCCCACCTTCCAGCTCGACGCTCAGCACGCCTCTCGGCAGCCGCGCTCCCGGGCGAACGAAGACAGGCGCCGGGTCGGCGTGCTCAACCGGGCGCATGCACGCCTCGACGGCGCGGACATGCTCGGCCAGGACCCTCCGGCGAGCGCCCGTGGCATCCACGTACTCTCTCTGGACTCCCCACGCGGGCTGGCTGCGCCGACGTGCGACGCCGGTCACGTCGGGAGCCCGACAGCAGCGAACTGAGTGGAGTCATGACTGTTCCAGAGCCTTCCGCCGCCGGACGCACGCCCGGCAGCCGAGCCGCATGGCCCGGCACCGACGCCCCGCTCGGCGCAACGTGGGACGGGTCGGGCACCAACTTCGCGATCTTTTCGGAGAGCGCCGAGGCCGTGGACCTTGTGCTCTTCGACGAGCGAGGGGCGGAGCTCGCCACCCATCCGCTGGTGGAGCGCACCGACCTCGTCTGGCATGGGTACATCGCCAATGTCGGCCCCGGACAGCGATACGGCTTTCGGGTGCACGGTCGTTACGCGCCCCACGAGGGGCTCCGCCACAACGCGGCCAAGCTGCTGCTCGATCCGTATGCACGCGCGATCGCCGGCCGTTTCCGCCACGGGCGGTCGCTCTTCGGATACCGCCTCGGCAGCGATGACATGCGCATCAGCGGCGTCGACTCCGCGCCGGCGATGCCGCGCTGTGTCGTCGTCGACCAGTCGTTTCCGTGGGGCGACGACCGCCGTCCCAACACGCCGTGGTCCGACACGATCATCTACGAGCTCCACGTCAAGGGATTCACCAAGCGCCACCCCGATATCCCCGACACGCTTCGAGGCACGTACGCCGGCTTGGCGCACCCCTCCGCCATCGAACATCTCACGCGAGTAGGTGTCACCGCCGTGGAGCTGATGCCGGTGCATCACCTGTTCGATTCGGCGCAACTCGTGGAGCGCGACCTCGTCAATTACTGGGGCTACGACTCGATCGGCTACTTTGCGCCGGAGGGACGCTACTCGTCGTCGGGAACCAACGGCGAACAGGTACGCGAATTCAAGGCCATGGTGCGCGCGCTCCACGCGGCCGGACTCGAGGTGATCCTCGACGTTGTCTACAACCACACCGGTGAGGGCAACCACATGGGTCCGACGCTGAGCTTTCGCGGCATCGACAACGCTGCGTACTACCGGCTCAATGACGAAGACCCTCGCTTCTATTTCGACGTCACCGGCACGGGAAACAGTCTCAACGTCAGGAATCCGCACACGCTGCAACTCATCATGGACAGTCTTCGCTACTGGGTCATCGAGATGCACGTGGACGGGTTCCGCTTCGATCTCGCCTCCGCGCTGGCGCGCCAGTTCTACGATGTCGACCGCCTCTCGGCGTTCTTCGACATCATCCACCAGGATCCGGTGCTGTCGCGCGTCAAGCTCGTGGCCGAACCATGGGACGTCGGTGCCGGAGGCTACCAGGTGGGCAACTTCCCGGTTCGCTGGGCGGAATGGAACGGCGCCTTCCGCGACACTGTCCGCAACTTCTGGCGCGGTTCGACCGGCATCCGCGACCTCGCCTACCGTCTCACGGGCTCGAGCGACCTGTACCAGGGTGACGGCCGCCAGCCGTCGGCGAGCGTGAACTTCGTCACCGCGCATGACGGCTTCACGCTGACCGACCTCGTCTCGTACGACCAGAAGCACAACCTGGCGAACGGCGAGAACAACCAGGACGGCAGCGATGACAACCGATCCTGGAACTGCGGCGTCGAGGGTGACACCGACGACCCGGCGATCATCGAATTGCGGGCTCGCCAGCGGCGCAATCTCATCGCCACGGTCCTGCTCTCCGAGGGATGCCCGATGCTGCTCGGCGGCGACGAGATCGGGCGCACCCAGCACGGCAACAACAACGCGTACTGCCAGGACAATGAGCTGTCGTGGATCGACTGGGAGCATCTCGACGAACCGATGCTTGCGTTCGTCGCGCGGATCGTTGCGCTGCGCCGGAGTGACCCGGTGCTGCGCCGGCGAAACTTCTTCTCCGGGCAGGCGGTGCACGGATCCGGCCGCAAGGACATCGCCTGGTTCCTCCCCTCCGGTCGCGAGGTCGGCGACCAGGAGTGGTTCGACGAAGGGCAACGATCGCTCGGAATGATCCTCAACGGCGACGAGATCCCCGACCGCGATCCGCGTGGCCGGCGCATCCGCGGCGGCACGCTCATGGTCCTGCTCCACGCGGGCAAAGATCAGGTCGGCTGGATCATTCCCAGTGGGTGGGGTGAGTTGTGGTCCGTCTACGCCGACACCTCGGAGCGCGACGTCACCCCATCCACCCGGCACCACCACCCCGGCGAGGAGATCACCGTCGCCGGTCGATCGCTGGTCGCGCTGCTCCGCGTCTGACCGTCAGCCGCGCTGCGCTCGCTGCCAGGCGATGTGGTCGGCGATCGTCGCCCGCTCCATCGCACGGGAGGCGACCTTGAGCCAGTCCGGCGGTTGGTCCGCGAGATGGCCGGTCACCGCGGCCACCCGAAGCGCCCCGGATCCGATGTGGACGTTTGCGGTCTCGGCGCCCATGGCGTGGAGCAGCTCCGTCTGCTCGATGGCGAGCCGCGCCACCGTGAAATCGATCCGGCTGCAGTCGGGGGCGAGCCGGCGAACCACCCAGCGACCGCGGATCTCCAGGAAGGGATCCGCGCAGCGGACTGCGCGTCGGACGATCGTCGGGTAGTGAATCGGGGCGGTTCCCGCGCTTCCGGCCGCCCATGCGACGCCAGAGGCCACAAGCGCCTTCGCTTCGCGGGCGATCCAGCCTCCGGAGTGTTCGCCGATCGCGACCACGCGCGGATGGCCCAGGCTTCCCAGCCCGGCGCGCCGGGTCACATAGAGAGGAGTCTCGCCAGTGCGGAACTTGCGACCCAGCAGGGATACCGCCGCGGCCACTGGGCGGCGAGCGGGCGGGAGACCGGTCATCGCCGTCCAGAATCGCACCGGATCACGCAACTCGGACTGCGCGTCGCGGCGGAGCACGTGGTGCTCCTCGGCAAGCACGAACGGCCTGCCGCGGCGCTCGAGCGACGCGCGATAGCCCTCGAGGATCGCGCTGCAGGCAGCGCGCGGCGTCAGAATGAGCGTTCCCGCACCAATCGACAGCCGTGCAGAGGTCGCCAGGCGGACCAGGTCGTTCGCGTAGGCCATCGGGAACGCTTCATCGAAATCGTTGATGCCCCAGACCAGCCGGCCCTCGGTGTCGCGCCAGGTGCCGAAATTCTCCGTGTGCAGGTCGCCGACCGCCAGAACCTGGGGGGCGCTCGCCAGCTCCGCGCACGTGGTCTCCCATACCTGCACCCATCGATAGAAGGTCGCCCGCAGGAACGGGAATGGCGCGAACGCCATCTGCTCGTGCTTGTAGGCGATGTCAGATCGCACCAACGGCACCTGGCGAGCAACCCATGATTCGTAGCTGCGAGTGGCCGCCACGACGGACACGAGTGGCGAATTTCGGCTCATGATCTCGCGATGTTCGCGCAGCTGACGATTCTTATGCTCGCCAGCCTCGCGGGGCCGCTGCTCGCGTTCGGCCGGCGCGGCCTGATCCCGGTCGTAATCGGGGAGCTTCTCGCCGGCTTCGTGCTCGGGCACACCGGGTTCGGGGTGGTCAACGCCGCGTTGCAGCCACTCCCGGTGCTGAGCGCGATCGGGTTCGCGATGCTCATGTTCACCGCCGGGACCCATGTGGACATCGGCTCCCCGGCGATCCGCCAGGGGTTCATGCGCGGGCTGCTCGCCCTCGCGGTCGTCGCGGTCACCGCGGTGCCGATCGGGTTACTGCTCGATCACGCGCTCGGGATCGGCCACCCGGCATTGCTCGCGGTCATCGTCGCCGGGAGCTCGGCTGCGATCGCATTCCCGATCATGGAGGAGCGCAAGCTGGCCGGGCCGAATGTCGCCTTCCTGATCGCATGGGTCGCGCTCGCCGACTCGGTGACCGTCGTGATCATGCCGCTCACACTTCTCAAATCGGGCAACCCGCTGGAGGCGATCGGTGGCGACGCGGCCATCATCGCTGCCGGCGTGATTGTTCTCCTCGCGGCCACGCGGGCGCGCGGCACCCGATTCGTGCAGGACTTGCGCACCGAGTCACTCCAGCGTGGCTGGTCGTGGCAGGTGCGCATCTCGCTCGTGCTCCTGCTCGGCCTCTCGGCGATCGCTCAGAAGACGGGGGCGAGCACGCTGGTCGCGGGCTTCCTCGCGGGGATGATCCTGGTCCGGCTGGGCCAGTCGGATCGGCTCTCGCTCCAGTTCTCGGGCGTGGCCAATGGGTTCTTCGTCCCACTGTTCTTCGTGCTGCTCGGAGCCGAGCTCAACCTGCGGGCGCTGGTGACCTCACCGTCGCGAATCGTTCTCGCGATCGCGCTCGCTCTCGCGGCCGTGATCACCCATGTCATCGCGGCGCGAGTTGCCGGTCGCGAACGGTTCATCGCAACCGGCCTCGCCGCGTCGGCTCAGTTGGGGATGCCTGCGGCAGCCGCGAGCCTCGGCCTGAGCACGGGGTTGCTGGGACCGGCCGAAGCGGCGGCGCTGGTTGCGGGTGGCTGCCTGACGCTCATTCCCGCGACCATCGGATCACTCATGCTCGCGCGCGGCACTTCGGCGACGTCGTCCACAACCCACCCCGGGAGTGCTCGCGCGACCTCAGCTTAGGAAGGCGCGGTGCTCAGGTGCCCTCGCGCGACCGGCGGCCGGCCTCGTCGGCGCGATCGCGTTCGAGCTTCTCGGTCTGATCCTTGCGCCGCCTGTCGTCGGCTTGACCCTGTTCCTTGCTGGCCTCGTCCTGGGGCTTGGGATCCTGCTGCTCACTGCTCATCTACCGATCAGCATAGGCGCTGCTTGCAGTTCCTGCCGCACGGCCGCTGGGGTCACACCCCCCTATGACCAGAGTCCGTCGAGCGCCACACGCACCCGCTCACCCGCATCGACACGCGGCATCGCGTCGACCGAGTCCGTTCGGTGACCGCGCTCGGTCAGCTGCTCGCAGCGCGAACGGACGCGGTCGGAGAGAAAGCGCGACGGCTGCGCCCAGCCGTGCCGATCGTCGCGACCGTTCGGATGGTGGTGGTAGCGCTCCGGCACGTAGAGATGGAGCGCATGACGGGCCCGCGTCAACGCCACGTAGAAGACACGCCGCTCCTCCTCGAGACCGGTGGGCGAGCCGAGTGCCATGTCCGACGGGATGTTCCCGTCGGTCACGTGCAGGAGGTGGACAACATCCCATTCGAGTCCCTTGGCGGAGTGCACTGTGGAAATGACCAGCCAGTCCTCGTCGATCAGCGGCGGTCCCGCGAGGTTCCCCGTCGACCGCGGCGGCTCGAGGACGTGGTCGGCTGCGACGTCGGACAGACGCCCGACCTTGGTGCTCGCGGCCACGAGCGTGTCGAGGTCGGCGAGCCGCGCCGACGCCTCGGGATAGGCTGCCTCGACCAGCGGCGCGACCGCCACACGCAGCCGCTCTGCGTGGACCGGCACCGGCTCCCCAGGCCGCATCGCGAGCGCGGCAACCACGGCGGCGGCCGCTAGTCCGGCGGCTTCGGGCAGGTGCGCGGACGCATGCGACCACGACTCGAGGACGTTGGTGTTGTGCGGGGCGTCATCGGACGACAGCAGCCCGAGAGCTGCGACCACGCGATGCGCCGTTGCCGGCCCGACACCGGCGAACAGCTGCAGGAGCCGGAACCAGGCGACNNTGGGCGGCCTCGATGAATCGCAATCCGCCGTACTTGACATATGGAATGCGTCGCGCTCCCAGCTCGAGCTCGAGCAGCGCCGAATGGTGCGCTGCCCGAACCAGCACAGCCTGCTCGCGCAGTGCGATGCCCGCCTCGCGGTGCGCCAGGATGCGATCGCAGACCGCGTCCGTCTGTGCATCCTCATCGACGCAACGCACCAGCTGCGGCGCGCTGCCAGGAGTCGTCCGAGCGGCCTGGAGCACCGCGGAAAAACCGACGGTCGCGTCGGCACCGACCGCGTTGGCAACGTCGAGAATCTGCTGGCTCGATCGATAGTTCGTTTCCAGGATCATCGTCGTCGATCCCGGAAACACCCGGTCGAACTCGAGGATGTGTCGCGGCTCGGCGGCGCGGAACGAGTACAGCGCCTGTGCGTCGTCGCCGACGACCGTGATGCGCGGGTCTGCCCGGCGCAGGCCGGCCAGGATGTCGACCTGCAGCTCGTTGACATCCTGATACTCGTCGACGAGCACGTGGTCGAGGGATGCGGCCAGACGCGGACCGAGACGATCGTCCTGTACGGCGGCGCGCCAGAAGAGCAGAAGGTCGTCGAGGTCGACGAGTCCAGCCGATCGCTTGCGGCGGACGTAGCCTCGGCAGATCTCAGAGATCGCGTCGATGTAATCCTCGGCCCAGGGCGCGATCTCTGGAACGACTGATGACAAGGGGCGTCCGGTGTTGACCGCGGCCGAGTACAGGTCGACCAGCAGGGTCTTCCGCGGGAAGCGCCGCCGTGTGGAGTCAGCGTGCCCCTGTTCATCGCGAACCATGTCGATGACGTCCGCGGCGTCGGACGCGTCCAGGACCGAGAACCCTTCCGGAATCCCAAGCGTCGCCGAAAAGCGGCGGAGCGTGCGGTGGGCGATGGCATGAAACGTCCCTCCGACCACGCGACCCACCGGTGAGCCGGAGCCCCGATCGAGGGCGGCCGCGGTCGTGAGGGACGAGGTTCGAGCGAGCATCTGCCGTGCCGCCCGCCGTGTGAAGGTGAGCAGCAGGAGCCGCTCGGGCGGGGCGCCGGTTGCCAGCAGCCACGCGACCCGTGCAGACAGGGTCGTGGTCTTGCCAGTCCCGGCGCCCGCGAGGATCCGCAGCGGACCGCCGTCGTGGGTCGCGGCGGTCCGTTGAGCATCGGTCAGGTGATTCAACCACTCGAACATGCGTTCGATGATACTGCCGACCCTCGGGCCGCGCGCAGCGCCGGAGCATGCTGGCAGGGCGGCGATCTCAACTGAGGCGATCGGAACCAAGGCAGACGCAGCGCGAGATGACCTCGCCGCAACCACCCGCGGTGTTCAGTGACTTCTGGGACAGCGCCTATCGAGCGATCAACAGTTAGGACGTGGCGACAACCGGCTCACACCCCGGACGACACCCGATAACGCATTTTCCTGTCGATGGTCGCGGCTCGAGCAATCCTCCGCGCGTGGATGGGCCCAAGTCGAATCTGCCCGCTGAACGGTCCCCACATCCCGCAGAAATACAGGCGCGGCGCACGCGGGTGATCCGACCCTCCGTGATGGATCGGAACCCCGTCATCGCCGAGCACGCCAAGGTGACCAACCAACGCTTCCAATCCCCTGCGATAGCCCGTCGCGCAGATCACCGCGTCAGGACGAAGGCGATTCCCACCGTCGAGGACCACCTCGCCCCCCGCAAACCGCTCCACCGTGCCGACGGCACGCGCCGTGCCCCGCTTGAGCGCCGCGATGAAGCCGTCATCTACGGCTGGGTTGCGGCGATGCTCTCGATAGTTGGCGTAGACGCCGATCGCGGATCGAGGGATGCCGTACCGAGTGAGGTCGCCAAACGTCAAGCGCTGCACGGCGCGGAAGATCGCGTCCGCCACCGCGCCCGGAACATGATCGCCGAAGTAGACGAGGAGTGGCTGGCCCGGCAGGCGGAGGACTTCACGCGCCGCGAGATTCGGCGGCGTTCGCACCGACAGCGTGACCCGCGCGCCCGCCCTGACCAGGTGGCTGGCGATGTCGAGCCCTGAGTTGCCGGCTCCCACGACCAGAATGTCCCGGCCCCTGTAGGCCGCTGCGCTTCGGAACTCGGATGAATGGATCAGCTCTTTGCCAAACGAGGCCGCGCGCGGCCAGGATGGCATGACTGGAACGGTGTCCCATCCGGTGGCGATGACCAGATAACGACACCGCATCGATCGTGACGAGGTCTCGAGCCGCCAGAACTCGTTGTCACGATTCATTCCCAGCAGTTCGGTCCTGAAGCGCAGCTCGATGGCATGACGGCGCGCGAACGACTCCAGATAGCGCACGACATCGTCTCGACTCGGATAGCGTCCGCAGCTCCGCGGTATCCCCGGACCCTGGAGCTTCGACATCGGACGCCATGAGTTGAGCCGGAGCTCGGCATACCGAGAGCGCCAGCTCGCAGCGACGGTGTCGGATTTCTCGATGACGATGGTCTCGAATCCACGCTCTTGCAGCGCAACTGCGGCCGCGAGCCCCGCGGAGCCGGCGCCGACGACAATCGCTTGATGAGGCTCGATACCGCGCGGTGTCGTCGCATCGCCCGGCACGTGGCCATTCGGCGAATGCCGGGACGCGCGAACGCCGATCCAGGCGTCCTGCTCGGTGCTTGCGGACCGTTGTGCCATCAGCCGCGACCGTATCGGCCGTCGAAGTCCGTGTCGATGGAGCCAGCACCAAGCCTGAAGAGGTGGCAGCACCCCTCTCCCCCTCGGCTCGGCAGAGCGGTCGGTTGGGCCTACTTGGTCAGCAGGGTCGCGATGACATTGATGGTGGTCGAAAAGACGACCACGCCGAACACGTACGACAGCATCGCGTGGCGGAGCGCCGTCATGCGAATCACTTTCGCGTTGAGGTCGGTATCCGAGACCTGGAACGTCATCCCGATTGTGAGCGCGACATACAGGAAATCTCTGAAGTCGGGAGCCACCTTGGAGTGAAAGTCGATGCCTCCGTCGTGCGCGTAGTAAAGGCGGGCGTAGCGCAAGGTGAACACGACATGGACCGCCGCCCATGAGAGGACGACACTCAGCACGACGAGCATGGTGATCCCGGACTTCACGATGCCGTGCGCAGAGCCGGCGGCGAGCAAGGCGAACGCCACACTCACCAGGCTCGCAGTGTTCGCACCCACGAGAATCGCCTCGGAGGCCGTCCGCGAATCGTCTTCACGCGTCGCCGCCTGCTTGGTTGCGGCCGCGTTCTTCCCGCGGATATCGAGATACACGATGGCGATAAAAGCCGCCGAGGTCACATCCCAGCCTGCGAGAATCGCCACCTGCCACTCGGTGAGCGGCAACGCAACCACGAAACCGAGGATTCCGAGGACCAGGCAGACGAGCAACCGGCTCCGTGCGTTCACGCGGCCGAGTGTCGCACGCCCTTGACGCTTCCGAGCGAAGTCGATACGGATCGTCGAGCTGTTCAGCGCTCCAGCGCTCGCTCCAACTGCTCTTTGTTCATCCTCGACCACCCGTCCCCCGCCTGGTACACGGACTGTAGGCTTGCTCCGATGGCAACGACCGGCCGGGGACAGAGAGGTTCTTTTCGAGTGTCAGCGAAGTGATGCAGCAGCAGGAACGCACCCAACCGCCCTACGCGCAGATGATTGCGGCGATCGAGGAGATCCCGGGCCTGGAAGAGCTCAGCGAGTGGCTCGTCAAGGCACTCGACCCCATCACCCGCCGCCGGAAGCTCATGGACCTCCTCCACGGTCGCCTGCTCGGACACGCGCTCCATCCGGCGCTGAGCGATCTGCCAATCGGGATGTGGAGCAGCGTGACGGTGCTCGATCTGATTGGTGACAAGGGCGGCGCGACCACCCTCACTGCTGCGGGTTGCATCGCAGCCGGAGCAACCGCCGCAACCGGAATCGCCGACTGGTCGGTGACGTACGGCCGCGACCGGCGCCTCGCGCTGGTCCACGGGCTCGCCAACTCCGCGGCGCTCGGACTGCAACTCGGCTCGCTCGCAGCCCGCCTGCGCGGGCGCACCGGCCGTGGACGTCTGCTCTCAGCGCTGGGACTCGCGACCGCGGTGGCCGCCGCGTACCTGGGGGGTGACCTGGTGTTCGACCGCGCACTCACCGTCAACCACACCGCCTGGACCTCCGGGCCCGGCGACTGGACCGATGTGGCCGACGACGCTGATGTGACCGAGGGAGCACTGACGGCGGTCGAGGTCGAGGACCGCAAGGTGCTGCTCACTCGCGTCGATGGAACCGTGTGCGCGTTGGAGAACACCTGCAGCCACGCGGGCGGCCCGTTGAACGAAGGCACTGTTGAGGGCGGCGACGTCATCTGTCCGTGGCACGGCTCCCGCTTCAGGCTCCGCGACGGCGCGGTCGTGGGCGGTCCGGCGACGTTTCCACAGCCACACCTCGAGGCTCGAAAGGTGGCCGGCCGCATTCAGGTTCGGGGCCGCGAGGCATGAACTGGTCGCCACGCATGCCGGGTGTGGTGCGTCTGTTGCAGTCTCTGGTACACGACTGCTAGTCTGCGCACGCTCAGGAACACAGCCCCGCTCTTCGTGGCAGCTTTGGCCGTACCCGCGGCCCTGGCAGGCAGCGGCACGCTCCCGACCGAGCCATCTCCGACCAACGTTCCCGGGAAGCACGTCTACAGCTTCGAGTACGCTCCCGCATTCTGGTTCGGGATGGCGATGTGCGACTCCCAGTCGTACCCGGAGTTGGTCAACTCGTGCGTTCCCGACAGCAACGTCAACATCGTCAACCCGGTGAAGAGCCCATATCACCCGGGCGCGGCGTACATGGAGCTGCAGTTCTACCCGCCGGGCTACGTGCAGCAGTGGAACGGATTCAGCTGCTCGGCGACGCAATGGTGCGTTGCCTTGACGATCGACAGCCTGTCGCTCAACTCGCTGACCGGTCAGACGAACAATGTCACGTGCGAGAGCGTCGTCGGCGAGGAGTACGTGAACTTCGCATACCTGACCCACAACGGCAAGCCGCAGGGCCCACCCAACCCGGTTCAGTTCCAGGCGCTCGGCTCCGGGACACCCAACCCGCACAAGGTCGAGTTTCTCAATCAGGGCGACAACTTCAAGGTGACGTTGCATGACACGCCGCACGGTCTGCAGGCGGTCGTCAACGACACGACCAACGGGTTCCCCAGGCCGGCGGCTTCCGCCAGGCCTGCAACGCCTCTACACTTGGCCCGACAATCAGCCTCCAACCTTGAGGAGGAAGCCTTGCCCGGGTCCCCCGACCCCGCCATGGGTCGCGTCGCCCAGCCGGTGCTCAGTCCGCTGACCGGCGCGGCAATCTTCCTGGTGGTAACCATCAATACCGGGGGCGAAGCGGCGGCTCGCGATCTTCTGAGCGACTGCGCGGGGCTGCAGCGAGCGGTCGGCTTCCGCATCCCGGAGGGCGAGCTCACCTGCGTCGCCGGCGTGGGATCCGCTGCATGGGACCGGTTGTTCAGCGGACCCCGGCCGGCTGAGCTGCACCCCTTCCCGGAGATCGTCGGGAACAAGCACCGCGCGGTCTCCACACCTGGTGATCTGCACTTTCACATCCGGGCGACGCAGATGGATCTCTGCTTCGAGCTTGCCGGCCAGATCATGAACCGCTTGCGCGGCAAGGTCACCATCGTCGATGAGGTCCACGGATTCAAGTACTTCGACGAGCGCGACCTGCTCGGTTTCGTGGATGGGACCGAGAATCCCACCGGTCGAGTGGCCTATGACGCCGTGATCATCGGCAGCTCCGACGACGCGTTTGCGGGTGGGAGCTACGTCATCGTGCAGAAGTACCTGCATGACCTCGAGGCGTGGAACGCGCTGCCGGTCGAGGCCCAGGAGCGAGTCATCGGGCGCACCAAGCTGGACGATATCGAGCTACCCGACAGCATCAAACCCAGCGACTCGCACGTGGCACTCAACGTCATCACCGGCCCGGACGGCACCGAGCTCAAGATCCTGCGGGACAACATGCCGTTCGGTCGCGTCGGGTTCGGCGAGTTCGGGACCTACTACATCGCCTACGCGAACACCCCGGAGATTACAGAGCGGATGCTCACCAACATGTTCATCGGTGATCCGCCCGGCAACTACGATCGAGTCCTCGACTTCTCCACCGCGGTCACCGGCACCCTGTTCTTCGTGCCACCACAGGATTTTCTCGACGCGCTCCCCGACCCTCCCCCAGCGACGGGTTAGCACACCCGCGACGAAGCCGGCCTAGTGGGCGGGGATCGCCACATGGCGGCGGTCGAGTTCGCCGACACTCCGGACGCCCAGAAGTTGCATGGTGCGACGCATCTCGCGCTCGAGGATGCCGGTGGCTCGCTCGACGCCGCGCTCACCACCCGCCATGAGTCCGTACAGGTACGCTCGACCGACGAGCACCGTCCGGGCGCCGAGCGCAACTGCCGCAACGATATCGGCGCCACTCATCACCCCGGTGTCCACCCAGACCTCGGTTCGATCCCCGACCGCATCGACGACTTCCGGAACAAGGCTGAGCGGCACCGGTGCGCGGTCCAGCTGGCGGCCGCCGTGGTTTGAGAGCACGATCGCCTCGACGCCTGCCTCCGCCATGCGCCGCGCGTCGTCGAGCGACTGAATACCCTTGACGATCAATGGTCCCGGCCAGCAGGAGCGCACCCACTCGAGGTCCGCCATCGTCATTGTCGGATCGAAGAGCGCATCGATCAGTTCGGCGATGGTGCGGTCCCATCCGCTGAGGGACGCGAAGGTCAGCGGCTCCGTGGTGATGAGGTTCGCCCACCACGCGGGATGCGTGGCAATATCCGCCAGGGTCCGGGCCGAGAGTGTCGGTGGGATCGAGAAGCCGTTGCGCACGTCACGCAGGCGATTCCCTGCGACGGGCACATCCACCGTCAACATCAGCGCTTCGAAACCTGCCGCCCTGGCCCGCATCATCAACTCCTCGCCGGCCGCCCGGTCTTTCCACACGTAGAGTTGAAACCACTTGCGGGCGCTGGGGGCCGCGGCGGCCACGTCCTCGATGGACGTGGTTCCCATGGTGGACAGTGCATACGGAATTCCGTGCCGTTCGGCGACATGAACCACGGCGCGCTCGCCCTCGTGATGCATCAGCCGGGTGAAACCGGTGGGGGCGAACGCAAACGGCGCTGTGGATGCGCGACCCAACACGGTGCAGGTCGTGTCAACTCCCGACACGTCGTGGAGCACCGACGGCGAGAACTCCAGTGTCTGAAACATGCGGCGAGCGCGACGCAGACTGATCTCCCCCTCGGCGGCGCCATCGGTGTAGTCGAACACCGCGCGCGGGACGCGCCGGCGCGCCGCGGTGCGCAGGTCGGCGATGGTGAGCGCCCTCGCCAGTCGACGGTTGGTCGCATTGAACTCGACCGGACGCGCGCGCAGCAGCGGCTTGATCCCCGACCATTTCGGGAGTTGCCGCCGGGACATGTGCTCAGTCATGCAGCTCCACCGAGGCGGCAGCGATTCCGTTCACAGCACGGATGATTGCGATACGAAGGACTCGCCGCCTCCGTGGCCGGCGTCATCAAGGACCTCGAGGCGAGTCACCACTAATTCCTCGGCACCGATCTCACGCATCGGCTCCGTCCAGCCCTGCGGCTTCGGCCCAACCACAGGCGCGTGGCGACCGTTGTGAATGACCCCTCGTCGACGACGGCGACGAAATAGTCGAGCTGGCGCAACAAGAGCGTCATGCAGAAACTCTATCGTAGCTAGGCAATCTAGCTGGTCGCCTGTCGCACCGCGAGCGCGCTCGCGGCCGATGAAGTGCTCGCCCTGGCCTACCCGCGGCTCGGACCGGGCAGCGCGGCCGAGTCGCTGCGCACCAACCGACGCTCATCGTCCAAGGCGGCCGAGACCCGTTTGGCCGTCCCGATCAGCTCCCGAAGCTGCCACCGGACCGGGAGCTCGTCGCCATTCCGTCTGCGGACCGCATGTTCGCCGGTGACTCGCCGGACAGCGACGCTACGCCACTCACGCAGGTGACCGACGCCGTCACCGAGTGGTTCGACCGCCGGCTTGCGGCCTAGCCTTTCTGCTGCTCCGCCACCGCCCGCAAACCCTCGAGCACCGGTCCCCAGTTCTGATCCGCCATCACGTTCGCTGCTTCCTGGGTGGGGTTGTTGTCCTGCTTGAGCGTCAGGACGGTGTCGTTTCCCCGCTCGTCGAGCTCGTACGTGAGGGTGTGGTAATTCTCAGGTTTGTCCTCACTCCCGCCCATCGGGCTCCAGTGCGTGACGCTGAGCAGCTTCTTCGGCTCAACCGAAAGGATGGTTCCCTTGTCCTCGTAGGGCTTCCCGTGCCACTCGCCCTTCCAGCGGATGGGGCTGCCCACCTCCCAGCTGGTCTCGAGATTCGTCCCGTACATGTACTGCTGCACCAACGCCGGGTCGGTCAGCGCCTTCCAGACGGTGTCTGCTGATGCTTTGACGGTGACTTGCTTCTCGGCGACGAAATTCTCGGTCATGGGAGTGTTCTTCCTTGTGATCTGGGCCGGCTCCGGAGTGCTCGCGGCCTCGTGGTCCTCACTCTAGGATCTTGTGTGCCGGTTATCCGCTACTCGACGACCCGGTACGTGAGCTGGCGGACCCTTCGCTCCATGCCGTGAAAGCGGTCGCAAGCCCGGCGACAAGCCGATCGAAACTTCTCTCGATGTCGACCGGCAGTCCGAAGCCACCTGCGGCCTCCAGGGTCACGAAGCCATGCAGCGCAGCGCGTAGCGCGCGGATGGCGTCGATGGCGTCGTCGTCATGGAGCTCATAGCCGGCCATCACATCGCGCGCGACCCGCACCACATTGGCGCTCGCGATCTCGTCATCACGATCTCCCGGAACCGGTGCCCGTTGCAGTGCCGCATACCGACCTGGATGTTCCTTGGCCCACATGCGATATGCGTGCGCCATCGAGGCGATGGCATCGCCGCGAGCACGCCCGACCGCAGCGCGTCCGAGGACGCCCGCGAGCTCGTTCTTCGCCCGAAGCGCGATGCTCCGCCTGAGTCCGTCGGTGCCGGAAATGTGCTTGTAGAGCGACGGTTGCCGGACGCCGAGACGCTCCGCCAGCGCCGCGAGGGTGAGGCTCGGCAGGCCGACCTCGTCGGCGATGCGCTCACCCTCCTCGACAACCCGCGCCTCGGTGAGTCCCGCCCTAGGCACGATCCTTCAGTCCCTTCAGGAAGCCGAGCACGGCGTTCGCGGTGGTATCGGGCTGCTGCGACTGAGCGTAGTGCCCGGCCTCGGGAACCATCACGACCTCTCCGTGGAGCACTTCGGCGATCCAGGCAGCTTCCGCCTTCGGATCGGGGAAGTCCGGGTCCTTCTCGCCCATCACGACCAGGGTTGCGGCCCGCACGTCGTGGAGGCGCGCCTCGGCGGGATCGTGGCTGATATGCGTGGTGCGCGAGAAGGCCTTCGCATGTCCCGGCCGGTGCAGGCTGGCCACCACCTGCTTGCGATAGGCCTGGAAGTCGGCGGGCCGGCGGCCGGCGTAGAGCTTCGGGAGGTACGACTTCCACGTGAGGGCCGCCCACGGCGGTGCCATCGCCACTCGAAAGAGCAGCCGCTGCATCGTGCTCATCCTGGCGCTCCGGACGAACGGGCCGACGAGCACGAGGCCGTCGANNGGGCCACCGAGTTCCTCGATCAGGGCGATGATGTCGGACGCGGTCTCGACATCGCCATAGGTCGCAAAGGTGGCATCGCTGTCGCCGTGGCCTCGAAGGTCCATGAGCGCGACTTGGTAGCCGGCCTCGCGAAGCACCGGTGCGATGAATCGGTACGTGGCGCGCAGATCCCCCATCCCGGGGACGAGCACGACCAGGGGGCCGTCGCCGTCGACGTCATAGGCGACCCGTCCTTCGGGGCGACGGAGATAGCTGGTTGGCTTGCTGCGGGGGCCGGACTCTGTTTGCATATCGGCTACTGTAGTTAGCCCGTGGGCTAATGTCAATAGCTTCATGCCCGGGGGCTCTGGAGCGAGGGCCCCCGCGAGGAATGGTCCGCGGCTAGAGCGCCTGCCCCTCGTTGGGGCAGATCCCTATTTCGGCTGCGGAGTGATGCGAATGTAGGGCTTCGGCGACGTGTATCCGGGGAAGAGCTGCTTTGCCTCGTCGTCCGACACCGAGCCGGCAATGATCACGTCGTCGCCCTGCTTCCAGTTCGCCGGGGTCGAGACGCGGTGCTTGGCTGTCAGCTGGAGCGAGTCGATCACTCGCAGGACCTCATCGAAGTTGCGCCCGGTGGTCATCGGGTACACCAGGATGAGCTTCACCTTCTTGTCTGGTCCCACGACGAAGACGTTGCGCACGGTCTGGTTATCCGCAGGTGTCCGCTGGGCGGGGTCTCCGGACGTGCTGGCCGGCAGCATCTCGTAGAGCTTCGACACGTTGAAATCGGCGTCGGCAATGATCGGGTAGGTGGGACGGGCCCCCTGAGTCTCCTCGATGTCGTCTGCCCACTTCTCATGCTTGTCGACCGGATCGACGGACAGTCCGATGACCTTGACATTCCGGCGCTCGAATTCCGGCTGGATTCTTGCCATGTAGCCGAGCTCGGTGGTGCAGACGGGTGTGAAGTCCTTGGGGTGCGAGAACAGCACCGCCCATGAGTCTCCGATCCATTCGTGGAAGGCGATCTTGCCCTGCGTGGTCTCCGCCTCAAAGTCGGGCGCAGTGCTGCCGAGAGAGAGAGTCATCGTCGGTCCTCCGTTGTGGATGTGTCGCGCCCCTGCGTCGACCCCCAAGCGCAACGCTAAGTATGCCTACCCGGCGGGCGCTCACGACTCGCGGACTGGACCTCGAACTGGCCTTCGACGACGTGCCAGACCTCGTCCTCGGGGTGGTGGCGGCGGTGAAGCGCCGCCTGCCGCGCCGGCCAGCGTTCACCGATGACTTCCCTCGTCGCCCGTCGTCCAAGTAAGCGAGGACCGCGCTGCGCGAAGATCCCCCAGCAACAGTCATCGATTGGAGGCCGACATGGGAAAGCTCGTCGTGACCGAGTTCATCACAGTGGACGGCGTCATCGACTCGCCTGGAGAGCTGGGCTGGGTATTCAAGTTCAACCGCGGAGATGAGGGTGACAAGTTCAAATTCGATGAGCTGATGTCGGCGGACGCGCAACTGCTCGGCCGCATCACGTACCAGGGTTTCGCGCAGGCGTGGCCGTCCATGGGCACCGATCCGTTCGGCTCGAGGATGAACAGCATGCCCAAGTTCGTCGTCTCGACCACGCTCTCCCCCGCCGAGGCAACCTGGGAAAACTCGACTGAGTACCGCCTCATGGTCCTATTCGTCGGATCCACCTGATCATGTGCCGCGTCGTCCATCCTCATCCAGAGACCGATGAGGACTCCCGGAGGCGCCATCGCGCAGAGCCACAACCAAGGAGTACGCAGGTATGAGCGAATCNNGTTCCCGGACTTCGTCGCAGCGGTGAGGTTCGTCGACCGGTTGACCCTCCTAGCCGAGGCACAGAACCATCACCCCGACCTCTACGTCCGTTGGGGCAAGGTCACGGTGCAGCTGTGGAGCCACGACGTTGGCCAGATTACGACGCGTGATTTCCGGCTCGCCGCAGCGCTTGACCAGCTCTGAACTCCCAGGTGCAGTGTGCTTGCGTAGGGTGACGGCTCCAAGGAGAACCAGGCCGAACTGAGGTTGCGCAAGCGTGACCACCGGCGAAGCCGCCATGGAAATTTTCGCTGACAGTCCGCCCGACGTGACCGTTCTCGATGTCGCACTGCCTGGAATCGCGGGCGGGACGTCGTGCGACGCCTGACGAAGGACGCGAGCAACAGAGACGCGCGCATCATCATCACGTCGGCGCACGCATCTGGCCATGTTCGACTGCTGACCAACGCACTCGGTTGCGAGTACCTCGCCAAGCCATTCAGCACCAAGGAACTCGCCGCGACCGTTGCGGTCGTGCTGTCTCCACGCGACGACCGCGCGAGGTCACCCGGCCGATAGGGTTGGGTTTCCCCTACGGGCACGTTGAGCTCAGCCGGTGAGATGCCACGTGCTGTTGAGCTGAGCCACCGTCCACTCGCCGTCGCTCCAGCGGAGCTCATTCAGCGATGCAGTGTGCTGCACCAGCCCCCGATACGTGAGCAACGGAAGTCCGAGGAAATGGCACATCAAGAGTTGGATGATCGCGTCATGGGTGACGATGGCAACACACCGAGCCTGCGCCACGGCCACGTCGCTCAGGCCATTGTAGGCTCGCACCTGCGCCTCGCTTGGGGGCTCGGCTCCGGGAAGAGGAGTGCTTGGGTCGCGCCTCCAGCGCTTCACTTCCCCGCGATCCCGCTCGAGAAAGGCATTCAGCGGAATGCCGGCCCACCGCCCGTAGTCGACATCGATGAAACTCGGATGCTCTACCGCCGCCACACCGATTGCCGCCGAAACGATGGCTGCGGTTTCCAGCGCACGTCGTAGCGGGCTGGTCAGCAGGACGTCCACTTCGTAGGCGGCTGCCACCCGCGCTCCAAGCGCGCTCGCTTGCGCCCTCCCTCGTGCGTTCAGTGGGACATCGAGCCGCCCGCGCAGGGCATCGGTGGTATTCAGCGTAGTCTCGCCGTGCCGCAGCAACAACACCGCGAGCTGGCTCATGGTTGCGCGACATGTGAGGCTGCAAAGGCGTGCGCACAATGCGGTTCAGCAAGACCGTCCCGCGTGGCCATCCTACATCCGCCCTCGATCAGCGTTATGTAGAGGCCATCAGCGTTCGCGGTTCGGGTGAGCTCTGGAAGAAACGCACCACGCCGGAGCCTCATCCGGCTCGCCGGAGTCTACTCTTCTAGGTTACCGATACGACCGCAGCGAAGATGGCTGATTTCGGGTGTCCTTGATCGCCGATCGCACTGCCCCAACTCAGGACGAGCGATCCATCGGCACCCACACCGGCGGCGCCCAGCGTGGAGATTCCGAAGGTGTCACCCGGCCACACCGAGCGGTCCCCGAATCCGGAAGACACCTGCACCGGATTCGACAGCCAGCCGCGCGTGATGGAGAAGGCTCGCAGGTACTCGGCATAGCCACCCGCGGAATTGTCGGCGAGCCAACCGACATACGCGATCCCTGCGGAGCCGCCGACAACCTCAACAATGTGCGTCGCGTTGTCTTTGTCGGGTGTCACCCGCTGGAGCGCGGACCACGTCCTGCCGTGGTCGGTCGAATATGCGAGCCAGCCGACGTCCTGCCCGTGACGCTGCGTATCCCAGGTCATGTAGAGATTGCCTGCCGTGTCCCGTCCGAGGGCACCGTCAATCCACCACTCGGCCTTGGACATCGTGAGCCGATCCGGGCCGACCTGCACCGGAGCCAACCACGTGCGCCCGCCATCGTCGGATGACGTGAAGTAGCTGTGTGCCGGCGTCATCGTGTAGGTGACGTCGTCGGTGATGTGATATCCCTGGTATTCGAGGTCGATCCTGCCGTCCGGCTCGATCACGAGCGGCGCACTGTCTCCTCCACTGGCAGGAAAGCCGGGACTCACCGGGATGATCCGACCCCAGGTTCTGCCCCCATCGGTCGACTTCTGGATGACCACGTTCAGGTCGCCGGTTGCGAACGCACAGCTGCCTGCGGGATTGCAGATGTATGTCACCGCGGCGGCGCTTGGTCCGTAGTCCCAGGTGACGTACACAGCTCCGTCAGGTGCGACAGCGATGAAATCGCGGTCGCCCCAATTCCTATGAACAGGCGGCACGAGCGAACTGACTTGGGAAAAGGTCACGCCGTGGTTGAAGGAGGCGGCGACCACCGGATACGTATAGCCCTTCCTGGTGATCATGAAGGCGGCGTACACGGTTCCATTCGGCGCCACGGCCAGAGCCGGGTCCCAGCTCGACGCGACCGACCCCGGGACGTTCATCGGCGACCCAAAGTGGTGGCCGCCGTCGGTGGATCGAGCAAACGCGATGCCATGACAGCCCATCCAGAGCTCGTACACATCCAGGCTAGAGCGATCGGCCGCCTGCTCAACCTCGGCGTTCTGACCGGTGCACGCCCGACTCACGTCCGCAATCCGGCTCACGTGGTACGTGATCGTCGAACCGGCGGCGGCCGGGGCTCGGGTCGGCACGCCCAAGGCCGCAGCTGCAGCCAGCACGGTCCCCGTCAACGCACAAACTCCCCTGTGCCCGCCAAAGTGGCGGCGAGCGCCCGCTCTCGT
>PNBE01000038.1 GCA_003135895.1 Candidatus Dormiibacterota bacterium | reverse complement strand
ACGTGCATCTCGGTCACCCAGTACCGAAGGCTGTCGGTGATCAACTGCAGCGTGATCGGGCTGCTCACGTTGAGGCTGTTGCCGGTACCGGTGACGTCGAAGTAGAAACGAGGCTCGTCCTCGACGANNTGGTTGTAGACGACATCGAGGATCACCTCGAGCCCGGCAGAATGCAGGGCACGGACCATGGCCTTGAACTCGCGGACCTGGTCGCCGTTGCCACCCCCGGCCGAGTACCGACTTTCAGGCGAGAAGTACCCGACCGAGTCGTAGCCCCAGTAATTCACCAAACCGCGATCGACGAGGTGGCCCGCATCGATGAAGTGGTGCACGGGCATGAGCTCCACGGCGGTGACGCCGAGTCGCTGCAGGTACTCGAGCGAACTCGGATGCGCGAGCCCCGCGTACGTGCCCCGCAGATCCTCCGGTATGTCGGGATTGCGTTTGGTGAAGCCCTTGACGTGCAGCTCGTAGATAACGGTGTCAGCCCAGGCGGTGTCCGGCCGCCGGTCGTCCCCCCAGGGGAAACTCCTGTCCACCACAACGCTCTTCGGCATCGCCCGAGCGGAATCGAGCGGACTCGGTTCGAGATCGTCGCCACCGAACGCGTAGCCGTAGAGCTCGGGGCCGTGCTTGAACCGCCCCGCGATCGCAAATGCGTAGGGGTCGAGGAGCAGCTTCCGCGGGTTGTGGCGGAGCCCGTGCAACGGGTCATACGGTCCGTGCACACGCAGGCCGTAGCGCTGTCCAGGACCGACCTGATCGACGTACCCATGCCAGACCAGATCGGTACGCTCCTCGAGCTCATATGTGGCTGTTTCGGCGCCATGCTCGTTGAAGAGCACGACCTCGACCGCCTCTGCCGATGCGGAGTACACCGCGAAGTTCGTGCCCTCGCCGTCCCAGGTGGCGCCGAGTGGCGCCTCGCTCCCGGGCCACGCCTGGTGACGCGGACTCGACGGGCTTCCCGTCCGACGTCTAGCAGCGGTCATGCAGCTGCAATGATGGCGCACCTCGCAAAATTGATAGAATCAGTGGTAGATATGGTTATAGCGCGACTGATAATACCGAAATTCATCGTGCCCGGGCGGCGACGGTGAGGACGCATCCTCGCGCCACCTACCGGGTGCAACTGCGCGAGGAATTCGATTTCGATGCCGCGGCGGCCATCATCCCTTACCTTGAGGAGTTGGGGATTTCGCACCTCTATTGCTCACCGTACATGCAGGCTGCGGAGCACAGCCCTCATGGCTATGACGTCGCCGATCCGACGCGGGTGAGCGACGCGCTCGGTGGCGATGCCGGGCTCCGACGGCTCGACAATGCACTGCGGACCGCGCGGATGGGGCAACTCCTCGACATCGTGCCGAACCACATGTGCATCACCGAGCGTGCCAACACCTGGTGGTGGGATGTCCTCCGCAACGGGCGCGACAGCGCGCACGCGCGCTTCTTCGACATCGACTGGGATGCACCCGCAGTGCAAGGACGCGTGCTCCTGCCGGTGCTGGACGCACCGCGCGCCGAGGTGCTCGCCGGCGGCGGATTGCAGGTCGTCCCAGGAGTGGACGGCTTCGAACTGCTTTACCAGGGCAGTGCGTTTCCGCTGGCACCCGGCACGGCTGGGGCTCTCGGACGGGTGTCTCTCGAGACCCTCGAGGCGCAGCACTACATCCTCGAGGACTCGAGGACGGGCTCCGCCCATATCAACTACCGCCGCTTCTTCGACGTCTCGTCCCTCGCCGGCCTCTGCGTCGAAGCGGCTGCGGTCTTCGACACCGTGCTCACGCGTGCACTCGACCTGGTCGAGGACGGCACCGTCGACGGGCTGCGCATCGATCACATCGACGGGCTTCGTGATCCAGGCGCGTTCGCGGCTCGGCTGCGTTCCGCGGCTCCAGCGGCCTGGCTGATCGCTGAAAAGATCCTCGCGACCGGAGAACACCTGCCGCCCGAGTGGCCGATCGACGGAACCACGGGATACGAGTTCGGCGCTCTGCTGACCTCACTCATGATCCATCCCGCCGGCGTCTTGGAACTCTCTGATTGCTACCAACGGTTCACCGGCGATGCAGGCGCCTTCCAGGCTCACTCCCATCGCGCCCGCCGCGAGGTCTTCGAGAACTTGCTGAGTGCCGAGCTCGCGCGGCTCACTCGTGTCGCAACCGCCGCAGGGATCAAGGGCGCCGCGACGGAACTCGTCGAGCTCGTTGCGGGGATGCCGCGGTACCGGATCTATCCGCGAGCTGAGGCTGCACTCTCGGACGAGGACGCGGGTGCGATCGACGTCGCCGCGGAGTCGGCACGCCAATCCGGTCGCTGCGATCAGGACCGCCTTCGAGCATTGCTCGCTGCGCTTCGGGGCAAGGACGGAGGCTCACCGGCGAGCAGCGAACTCCGCGAGCGCTTTCAGCAGGTTGCGGGCGCGGTGATGGCCAAGGGCGTCGAGGACACCGCCTTCTACCGCTTCGTTCGCCTCGTCGCGCTCAACGAGGTTGGGGGCGACCCGGAGCGCACCAGCAGTCTCGACGAGTTTCACAAGACCTGCGCTTGGAACGCGAGGATGCAGCCGCTGACGTTGCTGGCCACGACCACGCACGACACCAAGCGAGCAGAGGATGCGCGCCTTCGCGTCGGACTGCTCGCCGAGATCCCGCAGCGATGGAGCGATGCCGTCACGCGCCTCAACGTCCTGGCCGAGCGCCATCGTGTAGCGAACCCGCCCTCACGCGTGGCCGAGTACCTGCTCTATCAGACACTGGTCGCAGCGTCTCCAATTGAGGCGAACCGCGTATGGGCGTACATGCTCAAAGCAAGCCGTGAGGCGAAGGTCGAGACCAATTGGATAGCGCCGAATCGGCAGTACGAGGCGGACCTCGAGCGGTTCGTGCGCGCCATGGTCGCCGACCCCGAAGTCGGAGCCGAGATCGGCGATGTCGTCGCATCGATGACCCCGGAGTGGCAGACGCTGTCGCTCTCGCAGACGTTGATCAAGCTGACCGCTCCAGGCATTCCGGACATCTATCAGGGTTCAGAACTCTGGGATCTGCGTCTCGTCGATCCGGACAATCGCACGCCGGTTGACTTCGACGTTCGGCGCCGGCTGCTCAGCGATGTGACCGGCGGCGCGAGCGGTGGCTTCATGTCCAGCCTCGCAGGCGGGGGTCCGAAGCTGCGCCTCATTGCGAGCGCGCTCGGGGTGCGTGGCCGCCATCCCGATGCCTTCGAGCGTGACGCCGGGTATCGACGTGTGGCGGCGACTGGATCACGTTCGGATCATGCGATCTGCTTCGCTCGAACCAGCGCGGACGAGCAGGCGGCCACGGTGACGATCGCGTTGCGCTGGCCCCTGCTCCTCCGCCCCGGATGGCTTGACACGGTGGTGCATCTTCCCGAGGGCAGCTGGCGCGACGCGTTGACGGGACGCGACGTCAATGGCGGCGATCAGCGCCTGGCCACGTTGCTCGACGAAGCGCCTGTGGCCCTCCTGGAGCGCGCGTGACCGGCCGCAGGATCAGTGTCTGGGCGCCGGTCGCGGAGAGCGTCGCACTCGTCGCCGATGACGGCACGTGCCCGATGGAGGAGTCGGGAGGTGGCTGGTTCGCGGCCAATGCCGACCTCGATCCCGGTGACGACTACGCGTTCACCGTCAACGGCGGTGAGCCGATGCCCGATCCGCGCTCGCGGTGGCAGCCGGACGGCGTCCATGGGAGATCGCGACTTGTCGAGCACCCGCGCCGCCGGGACGGCGACGAATGGCGCGGGTTTCCTCTCCGCGAAGCGATCATCTACGAGCTCCACGTCGGCACCTTCACTCCGGAAGGCACGTTCGACGCCGCGATCACGCGGCTCGATCACCTCGTGGACCTGGGTCTCAATGCGATCGAGCTCATGCCGGTCGCGGAGTTCCCAGGCCGGCGAGGCTGGGGATACGACGGCGTCGACCTCTTCGCGCCGCACAGCGCATACGGTGGACCGGAGGCACTCCATCGCCTTATCGATGCCTGCCATGCCCGCGGCATCGCGGCGATCCTCGACGTCGTTTACAACCACGTCGGCCCGGAGGGGGACTATCTCGCCGCATTCGGACCCTATTTCACCAACCGATATGAGACGCCGTGGGGCAGCGCGTTCAATTTCGACGGTGAGGATTCGGATGAGGTTCGACGCTTCGTGCTGGACAACGCGGAGATGTGGCTGCGCGAGTATTCGTTCGACGGGCTGCGCCTCGACGCGGTGCACGCGATCATCGATACCTCGCCCCTGCACATCCTCGAGGCGATCGCCACGCGCGTGGATGAGCTGGCGACCGAGCTCGGCCGCGACCTCTGGGTGATCGCCGAGAGCGACAGCAATGACCCGCGCCTCGTGCGCGAGCGCGAGCGGGGAGGGTACGGCCTGGATGCGCAGTGGAACGACGATTTTCACCACGCGCTGCACGCCCTGCTCACCGGTGAGCAGCAGGGTTATTACGAGGACTTCGGCAGCCCTGACGAGGTTCGTACAGCGTTGCTCCAGACATTCGTGTACGCAGGTCAGTACTCGCGGCATCGGAAACGTACCGTCGGACGCTACGCGGGCGACCTGCCGCGATCTCGCTTCATCGCGTACTCGCAGAACCACGATCAAGTTGGCAATCGTGCCGCCGGCGAGCGTCTCTGCCACCTGGTGAGCGAGGGCCGGGCGCGCATGGCGGCTGCGTTGACAATGCTTTCGCCCATGATTCCCATGCTGTTTCAGGGCGAGGAGTGGGCGGCGAGCACGCCGTTTCAGTACTTCACGGACCTTGGGGATGCGCACCTGAGCAAGGCTGTGACCAACGGCCGGCGTCGCGAGTTCAAAGCCTTCGGCTGGCCGCCCGCATCGGTGCCCGACCCGCAGTCACCCGAGACGTTTCAGCGATCGATCCTCAAGTGGGACGAGATTCGCGAAGACGGCCACTCGCGAATGCTGAAGTGGTACCGACACCTGATCGAGTTGCGTCGCGTCCGGCTGCTGGCCGCGGACGCCAGAGGTGCGACCAATGCCTGGTACGACAGCGCTCGGAACCTGCTGGCATATTCGCAGGACGACCTCCTGGTGTGCTGCAACCTCGGCGCCGAAACCACCAGCGTTCCAGAGGCAGTGGGCGCCAGGCTGCTGCTCTCGTCGGACCATGTCGTGTGGCCGGATTCCACGCCTGCACTCGACGCGGACTCGGTGGCGATCTGGAGCCGCGCGGCACGCACCGCGTGAGGTGCGCTGACCGCTACCCCTTGACGACCGGGTCGGCTTGCCACATCGGTAGGGTCAGCACGAATGACGCGCCCCCTCCGGGAGTCGATCGCGCTGTGATGTCGCCTCCATGGACGAGGGCCAGTTCGCGCGAGAGGTAGAGCCCCAGTCCAGTGCCGGAGATGTGACTGTTCTCAGGAGTCACCAACCGGCTGAACCGCGTGAACAGACGGTGCATCTGCTCCGGCGGGATGCCGAGACCGTGATCGATGACAGCGATGCGCGCGATGCCACGACTCGCGGTTGCGTGGCAGCTGATCTCGCCCCCACCCGGAGAGAACTTGATGGCGTTGTCGAGGAGATTTCTGACGATCGTCTCGATCCGTCCGGCGTCAACATCCACGAGCACCGCGCTACTCGGCAGGCGAATGTCGAGGCGGTGACCGCCGGTGACCTGCGGCTGAATCGCCGAGGTCGCGGCAGCGACGATGGCGCGCAGGCTCTGCGGCTGACGTTCGAGACGGGTGATGCCCTCCTCGAGGCGCGCGGTCTCGAGCATCTCATTGACGAGCTCATTCATGTCGTTGAGCTTGCGTTCGATGACGGGCATCGCGCGCTCGAGCGCGTCCGCGTCCAGCGATTTGTCGGCCATCATCGAGAAGTACCCGCGCACCACCCCAATCGGCCCCCGCAACTCGTGCGACGCCAGCTTCAGGAAGTCAGAGCGCATCTTCTCCATCGACCGTGTACGCTCGATGTGCTCGTGCAGGCGCTGTGCTTCGGCGTCCCCGAGTGAGCGGATGCGCTCTTCGGAGGCCTTGATCTGCCAGACGAGTCCGGCGGCGAACGCAGCCAGCTGCAGGGTCCACGCGTCCTCCTGGCTGAACCCGTCCGGCTTGATCGAGTCATGGGCGGCGAGGACACCGAGGCGCAGTGACCCGGCGCGCCATGCAACCGCCATGGTGCCGGCGCCGGACTGCGCGTGATCCGGTACCCGGGCATTCAGGCCAAGCTCCGACGCCCTGCCGCGAAACACGGCGTCGCCGAAGATCACGCGATCGCAATCGGACACGCCGTCCGGGTCACACGGCACCGGTCGCAGGCGTTGGAACTCCTTCGCGGTCACGCCGTGCGCGCCGGCTGTGGGGAGCAATCGCTGCTGATCGGTCCCGAGCCGCCAGAGCGTGACGCTTCGCGCCCGCACCAGGTCTGCGACGGTTGCGGCGAAGCGGCCGTACAGCTCGACATCGGACGCGGTGGCGTCCAGGTGATCGGAGATACTCAGCAGGGCATGCAGGGCCTTCTGCTGCGCCTCCTTGGTTTCCGCAAAGAGGCTCGCGTTCTGGAGCGCGAGTGCCGCGGAGAGCGCGATCTGTTCGAGGTTGTCCAGGTCGAGTTGCGCGAAGGCCACGTCGGTGCGACGGCTGACCGCGAGGACGCCGAGGACTCGGCCACCGGCCCGGAGCGGCAGGATGACGCGGCGGCGCACATCTGACAGTTGCTCCTGCATGTCGCGGGGCATCCCGGAGATATCGGAGAAGCCTTCGAAGGCCACCTCACCGCTGTCAATGGCGGCGCGCAGCTGTGGCGTCAGATTCCACCGGGCGCCGACTCTCGCCGGCACACGATTCCTGTCGTAGCCCGCGATTGCCTCGATCGAGTCCGCGGAGAACCTGGTGATGGTGATCCGGTCCACCTCGACGAGTTCCGCGATTCTCTCGACGATCGCCTGGACCACGTGCGAAGGGTCGAGCGACGAGGACAGCGCCCTGGTGGCCTCGCCGGTGAGACGCAACCGATCGACGAGGCGCTGTGTCGACTGCCTCGCGTCGTCACCGATCACCATGATGCTGGTCAGTCGTGTGAAGCGGTCCATGATGGCGCGCTCCGTGTCGGTGAACGACCAGCCCTCGGGGCGCCAGAAGCCGACCACGCCCATGCCGACCCGTCCATCCGGAAGCGGGATCCCAGTGGACATCGGCACCAGCCGTCCGATGCGGATGTGGGTACCGAACACCTCCGGCGCGGCGCTCTCCTGCGGCGCGTTGGCGGTTTCCACGGGAACGCGATGCAGCAGCGCACGCCCGTGCAGCATGCCTTCGTGCAACGGCCATTCCTCGCCGATGAGGGTCTCGGCCCACGGGCCCGACGCGGCGACAACCTGAAACACGTCCGGCCGCGATGCCGGCACGACGGAGATGACGCACTCCGTGTGCGGGACGACCTGCGTACCCTCGATGGCCATGGTGGTGAGCAGATCCCGCAAGGGCACGGGGTCGCGCGGGTCGGTGCGGGCGTCATCGAGGAGGCGCCCGACGAGTTGACCGATCGCCTCGTTGACGCTGCGTGTCTCGTCGCCGGTCGGTGATGGCCTGGAATGGGGAACAATGACCCCGGAGGGCGATTCTTTCAGTCTCGCTTCGGGCACAGCTATACGGTCTGAAGGCAGGCCATTTTTATGATAGCGACTATATCACTCATGTTCGGTTGACCCCGTGCGCCGTGCCGCGGTTCGGAAGGATCGGATCATCAACACCATGACCGCAGACGAGCTCCGTCAAGGGACGCGGCGGCGTCGCGCCGGCTGACGATCCCCTCAGCGCGGGGCGTCGCCCGAAGAGATCGCCGGCGAGTCTCGGGTTTGCTCAACCTTGGTCGAGAGCTGCGCCGGGGTTGTGTCCGCTTTGACCAGGAACTCGAGAGCTCCGAGCTTCAGGCCGCGCTCGCGCAACTCGGGCTCGCCGTAGTTGCTGAGGATGATCACCGGAATGTGGGTGGTGGCTGGGTCGTCGCGCAGCCGCTCGAGCACTTCAAACCCGTCGAGCCCGGGCAGACGGAGGTCGAGGTAGATGAAGTCTGGCGCCTCTTCCGACGCCTTACGCAGCCCTTCCTCGCCATCCCGCCCGATGACCACCGTGTAGCCGTCGGCCGCGAGCCGCAGGCGGTACATCTCCGCAGCGGCCGCGTCGTCTTCGATCAACAGAACCTTGACGTCGTCATCCACCAAGCTTCCTCCTCTGACCCCCGCCATCGGTGAAAACCCCTGGCATCCGGCTCGCTTCGCGGCTCCGATTCTAACGCTCGTGCGCCTGGCATCCGCACAACAGGTCAGCGATCACCCCGGGGCACCGGTCGAGATGGATGCGCCACTTACCGGACCGATATTATCAAAGACAGTGATAGCGGTTATGGGGTAGTTATCGAGGCAGGCCGTGACAATTCGGGTCGCTCGTACTCGCTGCCCCGCCTGCTCACCGGCGGCTGATCTGGGCCTCAATATAGCTATAGGTGAGCTATAAGTTTGCTTGACATCTGAACTACCAGGCTGGTAGTCTGAGACCTCGGGTGACCAACATCACCATGCATCTGAATTTTCCTCCCCAAGCCCACCCCGCCGGGGTCTAACCCTCGGCCGGGGTGGCTGCTCAGAACCACGAACGAGAGATGCTGAGCGGCAGTCGCAGGGCATACACTCGCTATCATGATTGCGCGCACCACGGCCTGACCTCGCTCGACAGCCGTGCTCACCGAACGCCAATCGAGAGCATCGCCGCTAGCAGCCGCTGGACCGCAGGATCGTTGCCGGTTCGGACGAGACTTCGATAGGGCGACCATCGACTGCCCGGCATTCCAGCGCGCGCAATTCATCGCGTCGACGTCGTATGGCAAGCCGCTGGGCACGCACGTTGCATGTGCCCACCTCGTGGTCGGCGAGCTGGGCACGAATCAGTTCTACCCGCGGTGCGGGATCGGCTCGGATCTCGAGAGGATGCGCTGGCTGGCGATGATGGGGCCGGGGCGGATCGAGGTAACGCGGACACTCACCGCGGAGTTCGAAACGCTCTATCCGGACTCACTCCGGCGGCTGATTGCGGCCAAGGCGTCCGCTCTCGCCGACGCCCTCGACAGCCGCGCGGGACGTCTGGCACTCGCCGCGGTGGTTCGAGAATTCGTTGCGGAGTTCACTGCATTTGTCAACGCGCATGCGGGTCGGATCGCCGAGATCGGCATCTCGCCCTCTGAGCTGAACGCGCGCGCCGCNNCTGCGCCCGGAAGGTCCTCGTGCGCCCCTCGATGCTGACGTTGTCAGCGCTCCGGGGCTGATGATCTCTCGCGCATCGCAGCCGGCATCGTTGACCCTCGTGGGGGGCATCGACCAGTCGAACCTCGCCACCCTTGACGGCGCGCTCAAGGATGTGGCGTCCATCGGAGTTCCGGTGCTGATCGATCTCTCCGCGGTGACGTTCTGCTCGGTTGCCGGGCTTCGGATGCTTGTCGGTGCCGCGGAGAACGACACCGTCACGCTCAGCGGCATGCAGCCGCAGTTGCGGCGCGCGCTGACGGCCGCCGGATTTGCGAGAGCAATGGAGGAGGCGGGACCAGGTCTCGAGGTGGCAAGTTGACCGACGCGCGAGCAACGGCGGATTTCCGTCACGAGGCGCTCCTCTATCGAGGAGACCGTGAGTTCGTGGAGCAGGTCGCCCCGTTCGTCATCGATGGGATTGCCAACGGCGAACCGACCCTCATCATGGTGCTCGCCGTCAGCGAGGTCGCGACCAACAGCATCACGCACGGCGGCGGCCGCGGTGTCGCTCGCATCTGGATGGATGGCGGGGATGTCGTCTGCGAGGTCTCCGATCGGGGCGTGATCAACGACCCGCTGGTCGATCGTCAACAGCCGGGAACCGATCCGTCGATGCCCCGCGGTCTCTGGACCGCCAACCAGCTCTATGACCTGGTGCAACTGCGCTCGTCGCGCGAGACTGGATCCGTCGTGCGCCTGCTGGTGCATGCGGGACGCCGCGCAGCGTGATGCCGCCGGAGGCGCCCCAGTCGTGACCCGCGCCGCGGCCCCGCAGGGCGCGGTGAAGATGCTGAATCTCGACAAGCCGCTGTACACGATCGGCATCACCGCGGAGATCCTCGCCACGCACACGCGCACGCTCATGATGTATGAGCACCTGGGTCTGGTCGTTCCGAGCCGTACCGCAACAAACCGACGCCTCTACTCGCAACGCGACATCATCACGCTCGGAGCGATCCAGCGGCTGACGCGTGGTTACGGGCTCAACCTGATCAGCGCGCGCTACCTGATCCTGTGCCTGCAGTTGCTTGACGCGCACGGTGTGCCACGACCTGCCGGACTCACGGACATCGACGTCGAGCACGTCAGGGTCTGAGCGCTAGACGAACCTTGCCCCCGCGGTGGCTTTCGGATGACGGAAGAAGCGCGTGCGGCAGGTGGCCACACTCTTCGCGCGGGTCAACCTGGTTGAGAGCGCCGCCTACTGGTCGATGCTGTCGGACCGGTCCCGGAAACGCGCCACCGCCTCGGAGATCGTCTCCTCGAGGTACCTGTAGAAGAGACGGCGCTGCGAGATGTCGATGGCCGCCTCGACGTCCTGACCCTCTCTGCGTCGGGCGATCCACGGGGGTACGCCGTCTGCCACGGTCTCTGTGCCGACCCGGACGTGGACAAGTGAGTCGTCGTCCTCTGCCACATGCAGGGTCACGTTGAGGATGGGGCCGGTATGTTCGACCAGGCGCCAGCTTCGCTCCCAGCGCGCGTTGCGACGGAAGTCGTGCGCGAGCCGGGCGGCGTCGTCCGCGACCACGCTCTCGCCGGGCCGCGCCGATCTCACCAGCAGCGTCCGGATGTCCTTGTCGATGTCGCGGGCGATCCAGTCGACCAGCGAAGGGGCTCGATCATCGACGTCGGGATGACCGCTCTGATCCCGTGCCAGCACACCGATCGCCTGGACGGTGCCTGCGTGGCGGCGGCAGTAGGTGATACCGCCGAGAAAGATGCCGTGGGCTGGGCAGATCGTTACGGCGCAGGCTCGATCCCGGCGGTCGCGGTATGCGCAGAGCTGCGCCGTGCGGTTGTTGCATCCACGCATCGCGCACGCAATGCCTGACGCGACTGGAGCCGGCGGGGCCGAGTGCTCTCTTCGGCGGAACAAGGCTGTCGCCGGCAATGCTCCAAGCCGCCGAAGCGGTCCCGTTTCCTTCCGAGGAGTCTCCACAGTCGACACGGCCTCTGCCCTCCAGGTCCCACTCTCCGGCGCTGCCACCCGCGATCGCGCCCCTGGACTAATCAGACGCTACGCGCGAACCCGCACACGCCGCTGTCCGACGGTTTGCGATACGCGCGTTGACACGCGGTGACGGACCGCAACCGCCGCCCGACGACTTATTCGGAGTCGGTGACGGCGCCGGCCTCGAGTTCGCGGACGCGCCCTTGCCAGAATTCGAGGCGACGTTCGAAGCGAAAAGCCTCAGCCTCGAGGACCTTGAGGTCCGTCTCCTTGACTTCCAACCCGGCGTCATCGTCCATCGACGGCACCCGCTGCTCCGCGAGCGTCAGGAGGCTGCGCTTGAAGTCGAGAAGTTCGGTATAGACCTTCGTCCAGTGGACGGCGTCGTCGACATACGCGGTGTCCTCATCCTCCCCCTCGAGGAGGCGCTCCGGCTCGACGGCGTCCAGCGCCGCGCTGCGTGCCTCCAGGTGAGCCGGGATTGGGGTCGCCGCCCGCTGTGGTTCAGAGGCCTCCGGGTCGGATTGGTTCACGAAACCCACTTTCGAGTGGCTTCAGCCAGGACCGCCGGCGGCGTGTGCGCTTTGATGAGGTAATCGTGCGCTCCGAGCTCGCGGCCACGCTCGACCAGATCGGGTTCGCTGTAGTTGGTCAGGATCACCACGGGAATAGCGGCGGTGACTGGAGCGGCGCGAAGCCGCTGAAGGACGTCGAAACCGTGCATCTCCGGCAGCCCGAGGTCGAGGTAGATCAGATCGGGATGATCGGCGATGGCACGATCGATTGCCTCCATACCGGAGTGTGCTGTGATGACCTGGAATCCATGAGCCGCGAGCTGCATCCCGTACATCGTGGCAACGTCGACGTCGTCGTCGACGAGCAGCAGGCGTATTCGCAGTGACCCATCAGGCATCGATTCTCCCCGCTGACCGTTTGCGTCCGCGCGGCAGACGCAGCGTGAATGTACTCCCTTCGCCGGAGCGAGACGTGACGTCGATGTCGCCGCCCTGAGCCTGAGCGAGACCCCGAGAAAGGTGCAGCCCGAGACCCGTTCCCTGAATACCGGCGGCGATCGCTCCCTGAAGGCGCCCGAACGGTTGAAACAGCTTCGAGAGGTCTTCGTCGGCGATCCCATTCCCACCGTCGGTGACGTCGACAGCCACCCATCCGGGCTCCTCGCGAACGGTGACGGTGACCTCACGCCCCTCCGGCGAATACTTGACCGCATTGGAGACCAGGTTGCTGAGGATCGTCTCGACCAGCTCCGGGTCCGCTCGGACACGAACCCGTCCCGACGACACGACGCTGATCGTGCGCGGTGGCCGGCCGGCCGAGGCGCTCGCCGTCGCGGCCACGGAGCGTGCCAGCGAATCCATGCTCACGTCCCTGGCGTTCTGACCGCGGGCGCGGATCTCCATACGGCTGGTGGTCAGCATCCGGTCGACGAGTTCGCTCATGTGACGCATCCGAGCGGTCATCAGGGGCACGACCTTGGCGGCCTGTGTCGGCAGTTCCCCGAGCGAACCTTCCTCGAGCATCGAGAGGTATCCGCTGACCAGCGTGATCGGCGCTCGGAGCTCATGCGAGGCCAGTTGGAGGAATTCCGATTTCTGACGTTCCAACGCCGCCATGCCTTGGGCATGGGCCTCGAGGCGATCCAACTCCGCCGCCTGCAAACCTTGAGCGCGCCGCTCGGCCGCGTACCCTTGCCAGACCAGCGCTGAGGCGCGCGCGGCCAGTCGCATGATCCATTCGTCCTGGTCGCTGAAACCCGACAGCGAATTGCACGCCACCAGGATTCCCAGGGGAACGGCGGCGGTGCGCCAGGGTACGGCGAGCACGTCGCGCGCTTCCAGCCGTGCCAGCATGGAGTCGGAACGCACCGACATCGATGAGGTGTCGCCGCGGATGAGCCGCAGCGCCTCACCGGCGAACAGGACTCGCGCCAGATCCCCGTCACCCGTGGAATCGAGGATCCCGCGCTGCTCCGCGCGGAGCACCTCGGCGCCGTCGGACGGCTGATGCAGTGGAACCAACTCGGTGCCCGTCAACTGCCAGAAGCCGGCGCGCTCCGCGGTCACGAGTCCGGCAACAGTCTCGCTCATCTTTTCGAAGAAGGTGGCTGACGCCACGCTCGATGCGACGTGGATCGACATCTGCGTCAGCGAGTCCAGACCTCGGCGCTGAGCGTTTCGCGCCTGCTCGACGAGACGAGCATTTCGAAGCGCCAGGGCGGCGAGCAGGCCCACCTGCTGCAGACCCTGCAGTTCCTCGGGGACAAACGCGCGGTCGCTTCGCCGGCTGAGGATCAGCACCGCGCCGACTGTCTCGCCGACGGACAGCGGCACGATCGCGGTGTGGTGTATCGCCAGCAACGCCGGCGCGAGCTCGGGATCCGTATTCCCGCCTTCGCCGAGATTGCCGCCGAGGACGATCGCCCCGCTGGTCACCGCCTGAAACAGCAGCGGCTGCCTCGATAACCAGGTCAGCGGATACTCATGTCCCACGAAATCGGGAGGTCCGCCGCGCTCGTAGCTCGCCTCGACGCGGAGCACGTCCTGGTCGAGGCTCGTGAGCGTGCACCTGTCGACGTCAACGTTCTCGGCCGCGAAGCGGACAAGGCGCTCCATGATCTGGTGCGCGTCACCGCGAGAGACCAGGTCCACCTCGATGGACCCGGCAAGACTGGGGGTCTCCGGCGGAACCGGCCCCGGGTCAGATTCGGACGTGCTCGATGTCAATCCTGGCAAGCTCCGGCGGCCGAGGGATGTTGTGGGCGTCGAGCAGCTGCAGGCATTTGATGACATAGCGAGCGCCGGCAATGTTCAACCCGGACTGGCGGGTGAGGCGTTGAATCGCGCTCAGCGTGAGAATGTCGCGCTGCGAGTATCGACGCCGGTTCGTGGCAGTGCGATCGGGTACGCCCAGACCCATGGTCTCGTACATCATCAACGTGCGCGGATGGCTTGCCAGGATTTCGGCGGCGACGCTGATCGTGTACAGCGGCTTGTCGAGATCGAGCATGCGCTCGGATGTCGGAATCATCGTCTCAGCCCGCAATCGGCCGGCCGGACGTCGCGTGGTCGTGATCGTGGCGATGGGGAGCCCGCGACCGAGTGTCGTGCTTGCGCCTGTGCAACATGGCAGCGATTCTATCGATCAATCGCCGCGGTGCTCGAAGCGTCAGACGAAGCTCACGCTGGTCGCGGCGCGCTGGCGGAAGAACTGTACGCGGCAACTGTCACAGCGGAAGACCAGACGGAGTCCCATTCTCCCGAGTACCTCGGTGATCCGCGAGCTGCACTGTGGGCAGGTCGCCGCCTCATCCAGGTACGGGCCGATCACCGGTTTGACATCGAGTTGGATGGGCTTGTATTTGCGGGCCATCAAGTACCTCCAGATGTTGTCGCCAATTCCCTCATGCCCCCGTCAGGAACATCCTATCACAAAACGTGATAGTGGTGATATTGCTATCATGTGGGGCATGGCTGAGATGCTCTCCCCCGGACGGGGCAAGGCGACAGCTTCGCGGGTCCCCCTGCGGCCACGTAGGATGCGGCGGAGGCCCGAGCTGCGCGCAGTCGCGACCAGCGTTGCGCTCTTCGTCGCCGTCGCCTGGACCATCGTCTTCGGAGTGGGCATCGTTCTCCGTTGAGCCCCAGCCGGTTGAATTCGAGAATCGCTGAGGGGTCCCGTTCGTCGGGCTGATCCGCGCGGCCGGCGTCTACGCCAACCCTGTGGTGTTTGTCTGGTACCGTACCGATGGCGGAGACAGCATTCGCCGAGGGAGAGCGACTCCTCCGGCCACCGAGGAGCACGTTGTGGAGGATGACGTCAAGGTCCTGCTGATTGAGGACGACGTCGCCGCTGCGGAGATGTACCGACTACGTCTCGTGGCGGACGGCTACTCGGTGGTGATCGGGCACGATGGTCACGAAGGACTGCGCCTGGCGGTCGACGAGGGCCCCGACTTCATCTACCTCGATCTCCGGCTCCCCGGTCTCGACGGGTTCGAGGTGATCGAGGGCCTGCGCGCCAACGCCGCAACCATGCACATCCCGGTGATCATCCTCACCAACTACGGAGAACCCGAGCTGCGCGAGCGGGGTATGAAGCTTGGGGCTCTTGAATTCCTGGTGAAGGCCGATACCAATCCTGCGCAGCTCTCTGAGAGCGTCGAGCGGGCGATCGGCCCGCGCGCACTGCCCTCGATCTGAGGCCGGCCCGTATCGCCGTGCCGGACCTGGCATCCCCCTGGGATGACCCCGATGTCACCGATGATGCCGCGAGCAAGCTCTTCCTCGAGTCGGTCAGGCTTGCATCGCGACTGGCCTCAGCTGCCGGCCGCATTCGCGAGGCGGCGCTCCTTGTGCTCCGCGGCGACGTGCTGACCTGCATCGCGATCTCCGGCGCGGCGGGCACCGGCGGGCGCGGCCCCTATCGCATCTCCGAATACCCCGCGTTTGAGGAGGCGATCACGACCGGCAGGATCGTCGACGACGCGACCCGGGTCGTCCTGCCCGCTCACGGCGAGAGCGGTGTGGTCGGACTCCTCGTGATCGCCGGTGCGGGAGGTCTCGACGATGGGCTTCGGGACGCGCTCACAGCGCTCTCGAGCATTGCGGGTCTTGGGGTCAGCCAGGCCATGGCCGCCGGTGAGCTCCAGCTGGAGGCGGAGCGGAGCCGGCGCCTCGAGCGGCTCAAGAGCGAGTTCCTGAACATCGCGGCGCACGAGCTACGTAGCCCGTTGGGGATCATCCGGGGCTACTCGTCGATGCTCAGCGACGGGATGCTTTCCGAAGCGGATCGCGGGGTCGCTTTGACCAGGATCGTCGAGAAGGCGGAGGAGATGGCGCGTCTGATCTCCGACATGCTCGAAACCGCACGCCTGGAAACCCTGGGCCTCGAGTTGGAACTCGAGCCCGTCGACCTCATCGAGGTCATCGACAACGCTGTACAAGCGATGCGTCCGCTGCTGGGCGCCAATCATCGCTTCGCCCCTGTCGCGGGGTGCGGTGACGTCGCGGTCGTTGCCGACCGGGCGCGGCTGAACACGGTTCTGACCAACCTCATCGACAACGCGATCAAGTACTCGCCGGACGGCGGGGAGATCGAGATCGACTGTGAACACGACGATCGAGTGGTCAGCATCCTGGTTCGCGACCACGGGATCGGCATCAACGCCGATCAGGCGCACCTGCTGTTCACGCGATTCGGCCGCCTGGTGACACCCGAAACCAGCCACATCCGAGGTACGGGCCTCGGCCTGTACCTCGCCCGCGAATCTGCTCGCCTGCACGGCGGTGACATCACGGTCGCCCCGACGCATGGCGGCGGGAGCACGTTCAGGGTCAGCCTGCCACTGGCCTGACCCCCGATCCGAAGAGTCCACCCGCGCCGTGGATGGGGTCCCGGCGGGGTGGACTCGTGGGGAGGGGGTGGGGGCGGCGATCGTTCGACCGCCGACCCTTCGAGCTCAGTTATTCCGTACCGAGCGTGTCAATTGAGCTGTCAGTGGAGCTGTACGGTCGTTGGGACGCCTGGCTCATGAGTTCTCGGCGACGTAGCCCTCGGGATCCTTGTCCTCGATGGTGATGCCCCGCGCGCCCGCATGCTCGATCTCGAAGGCCGCGAACGCAGATGCGAGCTCCGCCTGCTCGCCGGCGGAGGCGGCATCGTCGAACTCGATGAGCGGACCCTTCTCCTCTTCCTCCATGTGCTCGTCGTTGGCATGTTCGGTAGCGTCGACGGCGCTCCACCACGCGTCGTCACCGATGCTGTGGCCCTCGGCGTCTTTGATCGCATCGCGAATCTCGTTGTGGTCCTTGATGGCGTCCTTGGTGTCATCGACGGCATCCGCGTCATCCTTGAGCAGGCGCGGATAGAAGAGGCTTTCCTCGGCCGCCGCGTGGACTTCGAGGCGAGCCGACAGAGGGCTCCAGACCGAGGCGAGTGTGGCCGGATCGTCGCGCGCTGCCGCGAGCGCTGCGAATTGACTGCGGAACCAGACGTGGTCAAGGCGTATGAGGTCGGTCACACGGGTTGTCTGCACGCGTCTCCTTTCAACTCGCGAGCGCAGGACGCTCGGTTGCGGTCTGCAAGCGGCTGGCGGCCGAGAGTGGCGCGGCGATGTCCTCGAGTGGCTTGCGCTCCGCGTTCACTCGGAAGAACGATGCGACCAGACCGCCCGCGAACATGATGGCCCCACGGGCGTGGTAGCCGATGCTCGGCCTTTGAAGGTGTTGGGTCTATTGATAGTGATAATATCAGCTAGAACACCAGCGTAAGGTGCAGATAGTGCACACTGGGTCCCATGAATATTCCCATGACCCCGATGCCACCGCAGACGCCTGAGCCCGATCCCGAACCAGAGATCCAGGAGCCCGATCCAGAGCAGCCGGAGGTCCCGGATCCCGACCGAGAGGCGCAAACCGACGCCCCGGAAACCCGGCCCGACCAGAGCTAGGCGCGTATCGCGCCGCTTGAGCCGCTCACCGCTCCTCGGTGGGGGACCGGCTAAAGGGTCTGCCCCAGTCTCGGCCTGATGCCGCTGACCGTCCCGGCGTTCCGTGCCGGGACGGCATCGATATGTGCTGACTGCCACTTTCCCGGGGCGAAGATCCCGATGGCGGTGCCCCCGACGGCATCCCTGATGATCAGATGACCGTCGGTGACCTCGATGTATCTGCCGATTTGATACGCATGCTTGTCACCGCCCGGGTCCACCACGATCACCATTGCTACGTCGCTCCCAGAATCACATTCGCACCGGGGCGTGCCTGGCCGGACCATACCATCGTGTGATCGCTCGCAGGCCACCTGCGCAGTCGATCGTCGCTCAGACCCCGAGGTTCTTTCGCAGAAAGTCGAGCATCCTGGGCGCGGCATCGAGGCGGTTNNGCGTGCAACTGGCGCGCCTCGCCGACCGGAACACGCGGATCGTTCGCGCCGTGAATCAACATCAGGGGCGCGCGTATCCGGTCGACGTGCGTCATCGGTGACGCTTCGATGAGAAAGTCTCGGTCGCTGTCGAGGAAGCCGTACTCCACCTCGCGGACCCGGCGCCGGTAGGGCGAGGTGTTCTCGAGGAACGTGACCAGGCTGCTGATCCCGACGGTCGCGATGCCCGCCGCCCACAGGTCCGGATGGAAGGCCAGCGCGGCGAGGGTCATGTAGCCGCCATAGGATCCACCGATCACAGCGACACGCGTCGCATCGACCCCGCGCTCGGCGAGCGACGCATGCACGGCCGTGAGGTCGCGGACGCTGTTGAGTCGCAGACGGCGATCGTCGAGTGAGACGAACCGGCGTCCCCAGCCCGCCGAACCACGGACGTTGGGCGCCACCACAGCGATTCCTTCGGTGACCAGTCGAATGATGAAGGGATCGTAGCGGGGTGCGAAGCGCGCTTCCGGGCCTCCGTGCACCATGATCACCACCGGGGGATTGTCGACCGGCGGTCGGTAGAGAAAGTACGTGATCGGCTCGCCGTCGAACGAAGCGATCTGCTGCAGCTCAGGGGTGACCAGTGCAGGGGAGACGATCTGGTCCACGGGCAGCAGCGGCACGGGAGCCCGCGAATCACCGGTTTCGATGCGCAGCGGAGTCAGCGGCGTCGCCGTCGTCGTGTAGGTGAGCAGCGCCGTCGACCCGTTGGAGGAGAGGTGCGGGCGCGGGACAAGGGGGAGGCCGAACCCGGTGCCGGCTTCCGGCAGCTGGAGGTCTCGGATGTGCGCGAGGCTCACGCCGTCGTGCAATTGCAGGCGAGTGATCGCGTTCTCGGCGTGGAAGACCAGGGCGGTCCGCCCGTCGCTGCTGAGGCTCGCCTCGCTGTCCCAGGCGGTGTCGAGCACATACCGCCAGGACGACGTGGCGATGTCGTAGCGGGCGATGGAGGCGACATCGCGTCCCGCGTCGGTGCTGAACAGGAACCCCGACGAGTCTGGATACCAGGTTGGAGCGACCGACGTCCCCGCTCCGTCCCGTTCCACCACGGTGCGTACCTCGGGTGTCTCGAGGTCGACGAGGAGCAGGTCGTCGCTGAGAGCGAACGACTCGTCCAGGCGCACGACGGCCAGCCAGCGCCCGTCGGGTGAGAAGGATTCGACGCGGTTCCAGCCGCCCTCGAGGACGCTGCGGATCGTGCCGGCGATGCGGTCGAGCACGTAGACATCGATGTCCACACCATTTCGTTTCGTCGAGGAGAAGGCGACGAGCCTCCCATCACGACTGACATCGCCGAGGTCGTGCTTGATGTTCTCTTCGACGACAAGCACTCGGGGTTCGCCGCCGTGCAGGTCCACCAGCCAGAGCTGGTAGTTCTCGTTGCCGCCACGATCGACAGCAACGACCACATCGTCGGTCCCGGGAATGTAGCGCGCCGCCGACACCGGTTCGTCGAGGAATGTCAATTGGGTGAGGGCACCGCCCTCGGCGGGAAGCCGGTACACCTGCATGCTGCCGGTGTCGTCGGCGCGGACGAGGAGCTCGGTTCCATCCGCGGCGACGTCGGCGATGACCGAGCTGCGCGCCTCGAGCAGGCGCGTGAGGAGTTCGTCGACCACAGCCCTATGCCGGAAGGAGTGCTTCGATCGCCGCCACCACCTCGGGGGCATCCGGAAGCGTGTCGGGCCTGAATCGAGCCACGATCTCGCCGCCGGGGGACACGATGAATTTCTCGAAATTCCACTCGATGTCGCCGGCCTTGCCGTCCGCGTCGGCCACCGCCGTAAGCTCTGCGTAGAGCGGGTGACGATGCGGACCGTTGACGTCGATCTTCTCGAACATGGGAAAGGTGACGCCGTACGTGAGCGAGCAGAAGGCCGCGATTTCGTCAGCAGTGCCGGGTTCCTGTTTGCCGAACTGGTTGCAGGGAAATCCCAGCACGGTGAATCCCTTGTCCGCATACCGATGCTGCAACTCCTCGAGCTGGGCGTACTGCGGCGTGTTGCCGCATCGCGATGCGACGTTGACGATCAGCATCGCCTCACCTCTGTAATCGCCGAGTGACGCAGGGTCGCCGTGCAGCGTCTTCACCGGGGCTTCGAACACGGGCACGGGCGTCCTCCAGGTCACGGTTGCACAGTCGTGATCGAGCGTACCACCGGTGTCGAGATCTGCCGGTGGGAGACGTGCGGGTGACGAGACCGATCAGCCCGTCCACGGCGCGGCGCCGCTGAAGTCGCGCTGGATCATCGCCTGGAGCTCTTTGACCAGCGTTCCGCTGTGGAGGACGATGCCGAGCTCGCGGTTGTAGCGCAACGACTCGGTGGAGAAGTTCTGTGAGCCCGAGAAGGCCTCCTGGTCGCTCGCGCCCGGGTCTCGGACGAGGATCTTCGCGTGGATGTAGAGCGCCGCGTCCGGCGAGTACACCCTGAGGTGGACACCGGCGGCGGCCAGCTCGGCGAAGGCCGACGACCAGCTGCTCGAGTCGGTCATGCAGATCTGCACGTTGACGCCGCGTCGGGCGGCGTCGATGAGCGCGCTCGTGATGTTCGGGTTGGCCATCTCCTCGTTCTCCACGAATAGCTCGCGGGTAGCGCCCTGGATGAGCGCGAGCAGGTCCGGCAGCGAGGTGGTCGGTGACCACACGAGATCGGCGCCCGAAGCGGGGTCGATGCGAGTTCCATCGAAGTCGGCATTGAACGTCGCCTGCATGGCCGCGACATCGGACGGAGTGCGGTCGATCACGGCGACGTCGCGGGTATTCGCGTAATCGCGGCTCGTCCAGTTCAGGCTCATGATCACTCCCACCAAGCCGTCCACCAGAAGCGTCTTCTGGTGGGTGAGGGCGTAGAGCGAGCCGGCCCACCGGACGTGCACGCCGTGACCTTGCAGATAGGCGAATGCCGGGTCATTTGCGGAGCCGGTGTACGCCCTGTTGAGCACGACCTTCACGTCGACTCCGCGAGCGGCAGCGCCTGCCAGCAACTGCTCAGCGCGTGTGTCCTCGAGCTCGTACATGACCAGGTCGACCGCGCGTCGTGCCGACCCGAGCACGCCGTAGATCACTCCCATGCCCGCGTCGGGCTCAAGGAGCGTCGAGAGCAGAGAGGGCAGCACCGGCGCAGCCGAGGTGTGCGGCGAAGGCGGCGTGGACGAGGCCGCCATCCCGGTGGCGGTCGACGCCGGCGTGGGTGCCGCGGCGGCGCAGCCGGCCAGCCCGACGACGCTGATCAGGGCGATCACCGCCGGGGACCGTTGCCTCACCCCGGAAGTATGGAGACGGCTGGTGTGACACTCCCCGGACAGTTCGCCCAAACCGCGCAAACAGGCTGAAAATGTCGTAGTGATCGTGCGGAGCGTTCAGATCGAACAAACCTCGTGCACCTCGCGCGTCCATCGCGTCATCATCCTCACCTCGACTTTGCGCTCGAGATCGCGAGGGATCCCTATCCACCGTCGATGTGCGGAAAGAGCACGTGGCGCAAATTCGCGCCGTCCAGGAGGAGTTTCATGACGTCAGCCCGATCTTGGGCCGCACTGGCTTCGGTAGGTCTCGCGGTGTCAGCCGCGGCCGTGACCACCGGTAGTCCGGCGTCGGCATCACTCACCTCAGCACGCGCGGCGCTGTCGGGATCGTTGACCGCCGGGGCCGAGCGTTCGAAGCCAGAAGGCCGGGTCGCGTCCGCGACCGCGGTCGCCTTCGACCTCAACCTCGCGCTGCGCAACGCAGCTGCTGCCTCAGGGCTTCTCAAGGCGATCTCGACCCCGGGGTCGGCTCAATATCGCCACTTCCTCACCCAGGCTCAGTGGATCACCCGCTTCGCGCCCAACCAGGACGCGGTCGCATCTGCCGAGACGTGGCTGCGCCAGCAGGGCTTCACCATCGGGGCGGTCCCCGCGGACCGTCTGTTCATCCCCGCCACCGGCAGTGCCTCGCAGGTTGAGCGGGCCTTCAATACCGCCCTGGGCACCTACAAGGTGAACGGCAAGGACGTGCGCCTCGCAAACAGCGCGCTGTCCATCCCCACCTCGATCGCCGGCGTCGTCTCCGGCGTGGTGGGTGTCAACCAGGCGGTCGCGACCAACGATCTCAGCGGCGGAGCGGCCACCCCGACGGTCCAGAAGGCGGCCAAGGCCAACCAGGAACCACCGCCACCAGCTGCCTTCAAGAACCCGCAGCCGTGCGCCGGCTACTTCGGTCAGAAGATCGACGCCACTGACAAGGCATCGCTCTATGCGCCGTTCACATCCCCGCAGCCGTATGACATCTGCGGCTACAAGCCGGCGCAGCTCCAGGGCGCGTACGGCCTGGCGCATAGCATCGCCGGTGGCAACAACGGGCACGGCATCTCCATCGCGATCGTCGACGCGTACGACTCGCCGACGCTGCTCGCCGATGCACAGCAGTACTTCAGCCTGAACGACCCATCGATCCCGCTCCCCAAGAGCCAGTTCACGAACATCAAGCCATCGTCAGTGGGCAACGAAGCCCTCTGCGCTGCAAGCGGGTGGTTCTCGGAGCAGTCGCTCGACGTCGAGTCCTCCCACAGCATGGCCCCAGGAGCGCACATCATCTACGTGGGCGCTGTCGACTGCCTGGACAGCAGCCTGCTGGCCGCGGTGAACACCGCGATCTCCAGCGGCGCATCGGTTGTCAGCGATTCCTGGGGCGACGCCCTCGGTGACCTGCTCGTCGACGCGGCGACCAAGGCCGCGTTCGACAACACGTTCCTCCTCGCCGACACCACCGGGGTCAGCGTGCTCTTCTCGAGCGGCGACAGTGGCGACAACTTCGCGACCTTCGGCATGACCGTTCCGGATTACCCACCCACCAGCCCGTTGGTCACCGCCGTGGGTGGCACCTCGCTGGAAATCAGCAAGTCGCATGCACGGACAGCTGAGTACGGCTGGTCGACCGCGAAGCAGACGCTCTGCCAAAGCACCACGACCAACTGTGGCTCCGCGACCACCCCGCTCGGCGCGCTCGCCTTTCAGGCTGGCGGTGGCGCTGGGACCAGCTACACGTATCTGCAGCCGTCCTATCAGGCCGGTGTGGTGCCGGCCGCGCTTGCGCTCCGGAACCAGAACCTGTTCGGACCGACGCCGCTGCGGGTCATCCCGGACATCTCCATGGACGCTGACGCGTCGACCGGAATGCTGGTCGGACTGACCCAGACGTTCCCCAACGGCAGCGTGCGCTACTCGCAGTACAAGCTCGGCGGGACGAGCCTGGCATCGCCCCTGCTCGCCGGTGTCATCGCCGACGCCGATCAGGCAGCGGGCGGATCGATCGGGTTCCTCAACCCGACCCTGTACGCGGTCGACCTGCAACACCCGGCCGCGTTCAATGACATCGTGCCGGCAGCGAATCCGGATGCAACCGCTGTGATCCGGGTCGACTACGCCAACACGGTGAACAAGTCCAGCGGCTACGTCGTGAGCCTCCGTGCGATCGACTACCAGGGCCTGGAAACGTATTGCGACGGCACCGGTAACTGTGCATCGCGGCTCGTCACGGTGACGACGGCGCCGGGATTCGACGGCATGACCGGCATCGGCGCGGTCGGGCCGGAGTTCATCCGGCGTCTGGCGAACGGCTGACCACGCCCTGACGGACTGATGAAGGGGCGCCGGGAAACCGGCGCCCCTTTTCGCTGTCCACCGAAGCCGGTAGGCGATGATCTGGCGATGGACGAGTTGCGCCGGCCGATCACGCTCATCACGGGTGCGGGACGAGGCATCGGTGCGGCGACCGCGCTGCATCTCGCTCAGACCGATCACGACGTCGTGGTGAACTACCTCCAGGACCGGGTTGCCGCGGAGCGTGTCGTCGGCATGGCCCGTGCTGCGGGTGCTCGAGCAATCGCGGTGCAGGCCGACGTGACGCTGGAGGATGACGTGACGCGCTTGTTCGCAACGGCGCACGACGAGCTCGGACCGGTGACCTGCCTGGTGAACAACGCAGGCGCCACCCTCCACATCGGAGATCTCGCCGACACGCCGGTTGCGACGATCAGATCGGTCATCGACGTCAACCTTGTCAGCGCCATCCTGTGTGCGCGCCGCGCCGCCCAGCTGATGTCCACCAGGCGCGGCGGCTCCGGTGGAGCGATCGTGAATGTGTCCTCGGCTGCGGCAACCCTGGGGAGTGCACACGAGTATGTCCACTACGCGGCCGCGAAGGCCGCCGTCGACGCGCTGACCANNGCCGCGGGTGCCCCTGACCGTGCCGATCAGTCGGCGGCTCGCATTCCGCTCGGTCGTGCCGCGGACCCACGCGAAATCGCTGTCGCGATTGCCTGGTTGCTGGGGCCCGAGGCGGCGTACGTCAGCGGCGCGATCCTGCGCGTCGCGGGAGGGATGTAGCGGGCGCGAAGAAGCTTTGGGCGCCGCAGTGCGACGAGAGCCGCCCAGCGGCAACGCGGTAGGCTTCCGCCCGTGAAAATCGCACCCCGCCAGCTCGCTGATGCTGCCCAGATCGCCCGCCGATGGATCCGCTTTCAGGCGATGCGCTGGGACGTTCCGGGGATCTCATTCGGGATCAGCCATGGAGGGCGCGTTGTGCTGCTCGATGCCATGGGCACAGCCGATCTCGTGTCGGGGCGTCCCGCCACCCCGGATTCGACCAGTTACCGCTGCGCGTCGATCACCAAGACGATGACCGCGACACTGGTGATGCAGCAGGTCGAAGCCGGAAGGATGCGTCTCGATGCCCCGATCACCACGTATCTCGGCTGGACTCGATCGCTCACCAATGCCAGCGACATCAGCATCCGCCATATGCTGATCCACGGTGGCGGGGTGATTCGCGACGGCTCGAATCGCTGGGGGGACGATGACTTTCCGGATCGAGACACGGTGCGCGCGGAAGTCCGCCGGCAACTCACCTTCGCCGAACCGGCAACGACCTTTCGCTACTCGAATATTGCGTACGTCCTGCTCGGCGAAGCGCTCGAAGCCGTCACCGGCAAACCGTACGAAGCGCTCCTGCAACGGGATGTCCTCGGACCACTCGGCCTGAAGGGCAGTGCGCCGTCGCTGACTCCGCGCGTCCGAAAGACCGTGGCCACCGGCTACTACCAGCGGCGCCCCGGGGAGGAGCCTCACGCGGCGCGCCAGGTCGAGGCGCGTGCGTTTGCCCCGGCGGGTGGGCTGGTCGCCACGGTGCCGGACCTCCTCAGGTATCAGCACGCTCATTTCCCGGGAGTGGGCAACCTCATCTCCGATCTGTCGCGGCGTGAGATGCAACGGACACAGTGGCAACGATCGGAGGAGCCGAACCACGGACTGGGGTGGATGATCTGGCACGTCGACGGCATCGGCATCCGTGGACACAGCGGCGGTTTCCCGGGATTTACCACCAAGATCGGGTTCTCACCGGAGTGGGGCCTGGCAGCGGCAGTGCTCAACAACACCAACGGTCCGGTGCCGAACCTCGCGCTCGACTCGATCTTCCACAGCGCGGCGTGGGTCGTCCGGCGATGGGATGACGCCGCCGAGACCGCCCATGGACACACGCGAAGCAGCATCGGGCAGTTCGCCGGCCACTACCGGGGCGACATCGGCGAGATCACGATCGTGCGCATCAACCGGTCGCTCTATCTGATCGATCCCGAGATGACGATGCCACTGGCTTCCGCTGCCCGACTGTTGCCGGAGGGTGCCCGTCGTTTCACCATCGTTGAGGGCGACGACTATGGGCACTTCGGCGAAGAGGTGAGTTTCGACGTGGACAGCGCGGGGCGCTCCACGGCGATGCGATATGGGCCGCATACGCTGCGCCGCTCGGACGTGTAGGGCGCGAACTCGGACGTATTGCGCGCCGTTCTCGGGATGAGTGGATCGCGTTCCACCCTAGCGCGAACCCCATCGGACTCGCCTTCAGTTGCGAGCGCCACGCAGGCGGTGATGTGGATTCAGTGACCATATCGACGTCCACACCCACACGCAAATTCGCCGGTGCCATCGGTAGAAAATCGTTGGGTACGGAGATGACCGACTGCGAGTGCGGAAATTCGATGGTCGCGGGCGCGAAATGCGCTTCAGCCGGTACCGCGACGATCAGACGAAGCTACGCTCCCCGAACTCCCTGCTGTCAATGAATGTGGGTGCCCACGAAGGTGAAGCGATAACAATGCGAGCCATTACTGTGAATTCCGACGGTGCCGCGTACGTCGTCGATATTTCGGCGAGCGCGATGCTCGCTTGACAGTTCGACACGCACTTCGGATTACTGGGCCCGACGCAGTAGGTGAGGCGCGCACGATTGTTGTTGCCGTAGCAATGCGAGGTGCAGACGTGATTGTTGTTGCCCTCGCAGTAGTTGACACAGAACGCCAGATTCGCGTTGAGGCAATGACTCGTACACCGCGAAGATGTATTGGTGCAGGAAGGACACGGGTTCGCCGGGGTCGGGGCTGGGGCAACCGTGGGCGTGGGTGTCGAGAGGGGCGTGGTCGCGACAGGCGTGGCGGGCGGACGGCTCGGCACCGGCGATCGCGTCGCCACTTGTCGGGGTGACCCGGATGCGGTCGGCTCCGGAGGTACCGAGCCCTGCTGTCCGCCGACAATCACATGCGGGGGCGGCAGGATCCCGAATCCTCCGCCAGGAGGCAGGGCGGTCAGTCCGCCGACGATGCCGCCGACCGCGACGATACCGATGGCGCCGATGGTCGCCACACCGGTCGCCAGCCAACTGCCCAGGCCGGACCAGAGCCCTCCCAGCGTCGGGATCTGGGCAATCCACGCACCGATGCCAATGGTTCGCCAGAGGTTTCCCGAGGAGATGTTGAGGAAGGCACGCACGATTGCCGGATCCAATTGCGTGCCTGCGACTCGGATGAGCTCCTGCCGCGATGCGACGACGCTCATCGGTCGCTTGTACGGTCGCGGGGCAGTCATCACCTCGTACACATCCGCCACCGAGACAATCCGCGCCGCGAGAGATATCTCGTGTCCCTTCAAACCGCGGGGATAGCCGGCGCCGTCATACCGCTCGTGGTGCTGCACAACGGCGGCACCCCACTGACCCAGCCACGGGAGAAGTGGCGCGACCATTCGCGCCCCATCATCGGGGTGACGACGCAGGACGATCCATTCCTCCTCGCTGGGCGCCGACGGCTTGTTGAGCAGGGTCGCGGGCACCTCGAGCTTGCCGACGTCGTGCAGTAGGGCAGCCCACCGGAGGCGCGCACGATCCTCCTCCGGCAGCTTCAGCTCGGTCGTGAGCAGATCAGTGAACACCCGAACCCGCTCGGAATGTCCACGGCTGGCTCGGTCGTGGACATTGAGCGCAAGCACGAGCTCGATGACCGTCGCCAGATCCTGCGCATGATCGACCTGGCCGGACGAGCGCGCGGCTTCCAGCCGTGCGTGCAGTTCGCGGGGGGTACCGGTTCGCCGTGCGACCGCAAACCGCGCCGGCGCCTTGTCGGGAAACAGCAATGACACGTTGAGGAGCGCCGCCAGCGGCAGCAGCCGCCGGGCAGCCCGTTCGAACACAACCAGGGTCAGGAGCGATCCAATCGCGACGATGCTGATCCACAAGGCAGCATTCCATGGGCTGTGGGCCCGGGGCAATGTTCGGCTCAGCAGCAGCGCGACGCCGAACGAGAACCCGACGGGGACGGCGAAGATCAGCGCTCGAAGCCCCCAGCTCAGGAGGGGTCGCCGTCGCCACTCACCTGCGGGCACCAAGGACGACGGCTTGCCACCCGGATCTGCCACGCCGCTCCTTTGTGAATTGCTGGGTACTACTCCCTGAAGACAGGCTGCGTCACCGCACTCCCGATGCCCACGACGAGCGCGTCACGATCGTGGCTTCCCGGAGCAGCGATCCAGCGGCGGGTTGCAACTTCGAGCCACTCCTGGGCCGGCGGGGAGACCGACTTCAACAACCTCGTCAATCGCT
>PNBE01000199.1 GCA_003135895.1 Candidatus Dormiibacterota bacterium | reverse complement strand
TCGAGTCCTCGAGGATGTAGTGCTGGGCCTCGAGCATCTCCAGAGTTGCCGGCCCTGCGGCTGTGGCGGTGCCGGCTGCCAGCGGAAACGTGCTGCCTGCGCAGAGCAGCTCGAACTCACCCTCCGTGCCTTTGACGACCTCCAATTGGCCACTCGCAAGCAGTTCCGCGCGAGGAGATCCGAGCACGGGAAGGAGCACCCGCTGCTCCACTGTCGGCGCATCCCAGTCGATATCGAAGCATCCTGCGTACTCGCTCTCGCGGCCGGCTCGGAGGACGTCCCACCACCAGGTGTTCGCGCGGTCGGCGATGCACATGTGATTCGGGACGACATCGAGGAGCTGCCCCATCTTCGCGTTGCGGAGCGCCCGGTCGAGCCGGCGAAGCCCGGCGTCGCCTCCGAGCTCCCGGCTGACCCGCCCGGGGTCGACGACGTCGTAGCCGTGCGGACTGTGCGCCGCAGCCTGCATGTACGGCGAGCAGTAGAGGTGCGAAACCCCCAACTCCTGGAGATACGGCACGATTGCCGCCGCGGCGTCGAAGTCGAACTCCTCGCGCAACTGCACCCGATAGGTGGCGCGAAGATCGCTCCTCACCGTCGCCGCCCGCGGACGAGGAACTTCTGTAGTATCAGCAGCGATATCAACATGTATGAAGGCGATTCTATCAATTTTTCCGAACGGTGCCACCCGGGTACGCCATCATTGAACCGCGATGACCCCTCCTAGAAGGCGCTTGGGCACTCATCCGGCACCACGCCATCAGGCGTGGCCGGGCAGTGAGGCGCCGCTCGGCGCAACCTGGGACGGCGAAGGCACGAACTTCGCGGTCTATTCGGCATCTGCTGAGGCGGTCGAGGTCGTGCTCTTCTCCGATGACGGTGCGGAGACCGCCGTCCACGAACTCCAGGAGCGAACCGACCTGGTGTGGCATGGGTACGTCGACCAGGTGCGGCCGGGGCAGCGCTACGGCCTGCGAGTCCACGGGCCGTACGATCCGCTCCACGGCCTTCGTCACAACCCTCGCAAGCTGCTCCTCGATCCCTATGCGCTCGCGATCTCGGGCCGCTTCGAGCAGGGACCCGCGCTGTTCGGCTACTCCTTCGACGGCGACGACCTCGACCCCAGCGACCTCGACTCCGCGGCTGCGATGCCGAAGGGCGTTGTCGTCGACCGAAGCTTTCCGTGGGGCGACGATCGCCGTCCGGACACCGCCTGGGCTGACACGGTCATCTACGAGCTGCACGTGAAGGGTTTCACGATGCGCAATCCCGACATCCCCGACGACCTCCGGGGCACCTACGCTGGACTTGCACATCCGAGCTCTCTCGAGTACCTCCAGCGACTCGGCGTCACCGCGGTCGAGCTGATGCCGGTGCACCACTTCCTCGACGCGGGTCACCTCGTCGACCGCGGGCTCGTGAACTACTGGGGATACGACTCTGTCGGCTACTTCTCGCCAGAGAGCCGTTACTCCGCAGGCGGGGGCAACGGCGACCAGGTCCGCGAGTTCAAGGCGATGGTCCGCGCCCTCCACGCGGCCGGACTGGAGGTGATCCTCGATGTCGTGTACAACCACACCGGCGAGGGCAATCATCTGGGGCCGACACTGAGCTTTCGGGGCATCGACAACCCGTCCTACTACCGTCTGGTCGAGGATGAGCCGCGTTTCTACTTCGATGTGACCGGCACCGGCAACAGCCTCAATGTCAGCAGCCCGATCACGCTTCAGCTGATCACCGACAGCCTCCGCTACTGGGTCACGGAGATGCACGTCGACGGGTTCAGGTTCGACCTCGCCGCCGCCCTGGCACGTCAGTTCTACGACGTCGACCGGCTCTCCGCGTTCTTCGACATCATTCACCAGGACCCTGTGCTCTCCCGCGTGAAGCTCGTTGCCGAACCGTGGGACGTCGGCGAGGGCGGGTATCACGTCGGCAACTTCCCGGTGCGGTGGGCTGAATGGAACGGCGCGTACCGAGATACGGTCCGCGATTTCTGGCGCGGAGCAGCGGGCGGGGTCCGCGACATCGCCAACTGCCTCACCGGTTCGAGCAGTCTCTATCAGTGGGATGGGCGTCAGCCATGGGCGAGCATCAACTTCGTCACCGCGCACGACGGGTTCACGCTGCGCGACCTGGTCACCTACAACGAGAAGCACAACGAGGCCAACGGTGAGGGGAACGACGACGGCGCCAACGACAATCGCTCGTGGAATTGCGGTGTCGAGGGCGAAACCGATGACCCTGAGATCACCACGCTGCGTGACCGCCAGCGGCGCAACATGATCGCGACGGTGCTGCTCTCGCAAGGCTGCCCGATGATCTGCGGCGGTGACGAGATCGGTCGCACCCAGAAGGGCAACAACAATGCCTACTGTCAGGACAACGAGTTGTCGTGGCTCGACTGGACCAGCGTCGATTCGGTGATGTTGCGGTTTGTGCAACGCGTCGTGGCGTTCCGGCGTGAACAGCCGGTCCTGCGACGCAAGCGCTTCTTCTCCGGCGAGGCAACCAGGCGCTCGGGACGGAAGGACATCATCTGGCTGCTGCCCAACGGCAAGGAATTCACCGATGCGGACTGGGACAACGACTCGGAACGCACCATCGGCATGATCCTCAACGGCGAGGAGATTCCCGACCGGGACCCGAGAGGTCATCGCATCGTGGGTGACTCACTGATGATCCTGCTGCACAGCGGTGATGTCCCGATCATCTGGACGATGCCGTCAGGTTGGCGGGGCGGATGGACGCTGGTCATGGACACGGACGACCCCGAAGGGCACCGTGGATCGAGCGTGCATCACGAGGGCGATGAGGTTCCCCTGCAGCAGCACTCCCTGATCGTGCTCAACCACCCTGTCGACGCGGCACGCGAGCACGCCGCCGGCTCCGTGAGGACCTGAGCTACTCCCCCAGCACCACAGGCTGATCCGGCACGCTGCCCTGGAGCAGTGGCGCCAGATGCTCGCCGAGGCGTAGCGGTGAGAAGCGTTCATCACTGCGCACGATGTCGTCGAGTCCCCACCACCGATGGATTCTGATCAGCTGCGACTCCTCCACCCCGAAGCGGCTGGTGTCGACCTCGTGCGCCACAACGCGGATCAGAAAGAACCGTTCGAGATGTCGCTCGGATGTGCCCTTCCACGTGAACAGGAATTCGCGGACCCACACCGGCGGCTGGAGTGTGCTGATGTCGACGACGAGGCCGGTCTCCTCCGCCACCTCGCGCACCAGCGCGGCCTCATATGTCTCGCCATGCTCGAGCGCACCGCCGGGCGCGAACCACCCGGAGGCACGCCCTTCCAGCTCCCCGCGGAAGAGCAACACCCGCTGCGCAGCGTCGACGATGAGTGCGCGGGCAGCCGGGCGAATCACGGGATGCATGCGCGGGCTCACGGTGGCGGCGTCTCCCTGGTCCTCATGGCCGCCAACGGTAGCCGGGTCACTCCGACGCTCAAAGCTCGGGGCCAGATATGTCATGTATAGTTGACATATGACCTACTCGACGTCGACACCGGGCGCAGATGGGGCGGTGGCGACCGTCCTCCGGGTGCTCAACGCGCTGCCAACCGAGGACCGTCTCGTGGCGCTGCGCTCGGTCGCGGTATTGCTGGGCTCGCGGCGCGCATCCACCGTTCTGGATGCTCGTGCCGAGGGCATGAGCTGGCAGGACATCGCCGATCACCTCGGGATGTCGCGTCAGTCGGTGTGGGACCGATACGCCGCCGAGGATCACAATCCCCCGCCGCCCGCGCGCGGCCGGCGTCCACGCCCCCGAAGCGCCACGCACACCTTCTCGAATTGCGCCGCCTACAAGGCGGTCACCACCCGCCAGTGATCAGGAGAACCCCCATGGTCAAGACCGTCGACGACGCAGCCTTCGATGCCGATGTGCTCGCATCCGGCATCCCGGTGCTGGTCGAATTCGGTGCCGCTTGGTGTCCGCCATGCCGCATGCTCGCGCCCATCCTCGATGAGGTCGCAGAGGAGCGGTCGAACCAGCTTCGCGTCGTCACCATCGACGTCGATGCCAACCCCGTGACTCAAGGGCGATATGGGGTGATGTCCCTGCCAACCCTGCTGTTGTTCGCGGGCGGCACGCCGGTGCGGCAGACGATCGGATCCATGTCGAAGGGCCGGCTCCTCGCGTTCGTCGATGAGGCTTTGCAGATCGCGGCGTAGCGCGTCCTAGTTTGGTCGGGTCACCGGCGCGGCGTTGCCGGCGAAGGCGTCCCACATCGCCGCGTACTGCCCGCGCGCGGCGATCAACTCTTCGTGCGTTCCCGCCTCAACCACCTGGCCGCTGTGCAACACGATGATCCGGTCAGCGGCCCTCGCGGTCTGCAGGCGGTGCGCGATCACCACCGTGGTGCGCCCCTGGGAGACCTCCTGCATCGCCGCGGCGACGTGCGCCTCGGTCACCAGGTCGAGGTTCGAGGTTGCCTCGTCCAGGAGGAGGAGCACGGGGTCGACCAGTTCGGCGCGAGCCAGCGCGATGAGCTGGCGCTGACCCGACGAGAGCGACCGTCCGCGCTCGGTGAGCTCGTGGTGGTAGCCGCCCGAGAGCCGGGCGATGAACGCGTGTGCGCCGACGGCGCGGGCGGCAGCTTCGACGTCGGCGTCGCTCGCCTCCGGCCGCCCGTAGGCGATGTTGTCGCGGATCGTTCCCGAGAACAGGAACGCTTCCTGCGGCACGTAGCCGAGCTGCAGGCGGAACTTGTGGAGATCGATCGCGCGGAGGTCATGTCCGTCCACCTCGACACTCCCCTCGTCCGGGTCGTAGAAACGCGCGAGGAGCTTCATGACCGTTGACTTCCCCGCGCCGGTCTCCCCGACGAGCGCGACGGTCTCCCCCGCGGAGATGCGGAGGTCAATGCCACGCAACGCCTCGGGCGGCTTCCGCCATGCCGCGTCCCTGGACTGGAGCAGCCGCGGATCCTGCGGTCCGCGCCGGTCGACCGGGCGGACCCCGTCGAACCCTGCGCGGCTCACCGGCACCGGGTAGGAGAAGCGCACGTGATCCAGGCTGAGGTCGCCGTGCAGGCGGCCCGGATCCTCGGGGACGGCGGGGTTGGGAGTCAGTGTGTCGAGCTGCATCAGCTCGGCGATCCGCCCGACCGACACGCGCGTCTGCTGCCAGGCGTCGAACACCTGCGAGAGCTGCTGGATCGGTGAGAAGAACAGGTCGATGTAGAGCAGGAAGGCGATCAGTGCCCCGGTGGTGAGTTGCCCGGTCTGAATGAGCCGCGCACCGACCCCGAGCACGATCGCATCGGCGACGGCCGCCATGAACTGGACGAACGGAAAATACGTCGCCACAAGACGCTGGGCCGCAACTCGTGTCTCGAGGTACGAGCGGCCGAGGCGGTGGAATCGCGCGATCGCGGCACTCTCGTGCACGAAGGCCTGCGACTCGCGAACACCCGACAGGCTCTCCTGGAAATCCGCATTGACGATCGCGATCCGTTCGCGAGACATGCTGTAGAGGCGCGCCGCCTTCTGCCGGAAGATGACCGTCGCAACCGCCAGCGGAATCGCGACCGAGAGCGTGCAGAGCCCGAGCTCGGTGTTGATGACAACCAGCGCCACACCGACGCCGACGAAGGTGACCATCGACACCAGCGCGGAAAGCAGGCCGTTCTCGATGAGCGACTCGAACTGATCGACATCAGTCGTCATCCGGGTCATGATTCGACCGGCCATCTCGCGTTCGAAATAATCGAGCGACAGGCGTTGCAGCTGCGCCCAGATGCGGATGCGAAGCGACAGCATGATTCGCTGCGCGGCGCGTCCGGTGACAAACGTCTCGCCGATCTCGTCGACGAGGTCGACCAGCGTAACCACCAGGAACGCTCCCGCGGCGGCGAAGAGGACGACCGCCGACCCCTTCGACACGCCTTCGTCGAGGCCCGTCTTCACGAGGATCGGACCCGCAACGGTCATCAATCCGTCGACGACCACAAAGACCAGACCGAGCAGCAACGGCCGGCGGAACTCGCGCAACAGCCGGGTGAGGCTGAAGTTCCTGTCCGGGCGTGACTCCCGTTCGAGGTCGACCGTCGCGACGTCGCGCACCGGCCGCAAGCGTGCGACCCGGGCGAGCAACTCGGGAGACGGCGCCAGGTTGAGCCGCCAGCCGGACCCTCCGCCTCCAAGACCGGGCCCGAGTGAGGGCGCCCCGATGGTGCGAGCCGCGATGCGGCTGCCTGATCGCTGCCCGTCACCGGCCCATGCCGCCGCGGACGTGCCGTCGGCCCCAGCCGTCGAGCTGATCGTCGCGAGCGCTTCGATGGAGCCGCCGATCTTGGCTGCGTCAAGCTCCTCGAGCCCCGATACCAGCATTCTGTACCGGGCACTTCGAGCGATGAGCTCGTCGTGGGTGCCCTGTTCGACAACGACACCGCCTTCGAGCACGACGATCCGGTCGGCGAGTTGCAGGGTCGATTGCCGGTGTGCAATCAACAGCATCGTCCGCCCTGCCATGACCGCCCGCAGGGCATCGTGCACCGCCGCCTCGGTTCTAGCGTCGATCGCACTGGTGGCGTCGTCGAGGATCAGGATGCGTGGGTCGTAGAGGATCGCCCGCGCGAGCGCGATCCGCTGGCGCTGACCTCCCGAGAGCGTCAGTCCTCGCTCACCGATCGCCGTGTCGTAGCCGCGCGGCAGCCCCTCGATGAACTCGTGCGCCTGTGCGACACGGGCGGCCGCCTCGATCTCCTGGTCAGTCGCGTCCAGCCGCCCATATGCGATGTTCGCCCGCACCGAGTCGGAGAACAGGAAGCTGTCCTCAAAGACGACTCCCACCCGACTCCGCAGCGATCGCAGCTTGACCTCGCGCACGTCGAGCGAGTCGATGAGAACCTCCCCCTCGGTCGGGTCGTAGAAGCGCGGCACGAGCATCGCCAGGGTCGACTTGCCGCTCCCGCTCGGTCCGACGATGGCGATGCGTTCGCCCGGTGCGATGTGCAGGTCAACTCCCCGCAGGACCGGGTCACCGTCCCCATAGCGGAAATGGACGTTCGAGAACCTGATGTCACCGCGAAGCTCGGGGAGCTCGACGGCAACGGGAGCGTCGGCGATCGCGGGCGGAAGGTCGAGCAGTTGGAAAATACGCTCCAGCCCTGCTCGAGCCTGCTGGCCGATGGTCAGCACCCCGGCGAGCTGGCGCGCCGGCGCCATGAGCTGGGTCGCGTAGGTCGAGAACGCGAGGAAGGTGCCGAGGGTGATCTGATGGTGCAGGGCCAGCCAGCCACCGAGCGCGAGGATGGCCACCTGCGCCAAAAGTGGGATCGCCTCGAGGAGGGGCTGATACCGCGATTGCAGGCGCACCGCGCGCATCTGCGATCCATAGAGCGTCTTGGCAGCCGCCGCGACTCGTTCGACCTCGCGCTGCTCCTGGCCGAACGCCTTGACGACGCGGACGCCGTTCAGATCCTCGTCGACAATCTGAACGAGGTCGCCCTCCCGCTGCTGGCCATCCCAGGTTGCCGGGAAGATGCGCCAGCGCATGCGGTAGGACACGAACAGCAGGCTCGGCGCGACCACGAGGCTGACCACTGCCAGCAGCGGCGAGAGGTAGATCATCACGCCGAGGGAGAGCAGCAGCAGCAGGATGTTGCTGCTCATGATCGGGAAGAAGCTCAGGAGCCCCTGGACNNTTGCGCAGGTCGTACTGGACCTCGAGCGCCACCCGGCCGCCGCGGTAGCGGCGGACGTACGCGAAGACGAAGCTGGCGGCCGCGAGCGCGACCAGGAGAACGAGCCAGGGCCACAGCGCCGCACTGCTGCTGGGGATCACGCCGTCGACGATCTGGCGGGCGACCAGCGGCACGGCCGTCTGGCACACGCTGCCGAGCACCGCAGCGCCCACCGACAGCGCGACGTCTCGTCGGTGCCGGAGCATGTAGCCCCAGAGTCGCCGGATCCAGCCGGGCTTGACCGGAGCTTCGCTCAACCGCGTTCGTTACTCGTTCGTAGATCCTCAGCCAGACAAGCGGACGCGGTCAGCGTAGCGCGAGTGCGCTCGCGAGGCGCTCGACGCTAGCCGGCTGCAGTCGACATCGCCGGTGTCACCCGGCGGCTGATCGCCTTGAGTATCCGGACGGCGAGCTCAGGGCTGCCCGTCAGGGTCACGCGGTACATGCCGATCTCATTGGTGCGCGGCTCGATCCGGATGACCCGGAGGCCGGCATCCTGCAGCGCGGCCAGCATGCGTGCGATGCCACCCTGACGATGCGCCGTGGTCCCCATGATGTCACTGTCCCTGACGTCGATCGCGAGCATTGCTCATCCCCTATCGCGGCTGAATCACGGTCGCATCATGGGCGCCGCATCCTGTCGACTCCGTGAGCAACCTGTCTCAGAGGGATTCCGCATGTACCTCGGATCGGTGGTGATCGCCGGGGAGGATTTCCTGGCCCTGCAGGATCCTCTGGGCAACGTCTTTGATGTCATCGACAAGTCGGGGGCGTAGGAGCGCAGATCAATAGCCGGGAACGGGACCGATGATCGGCTGGAGGTGCCAGTGGACACCGCCGTCGCCGGTGGCCCATACCCCAGCGGGAGCGAACGCCCAGCCATGCAGCGCGTCCGGGAACACGAGGCTCACCGCCCCACCACCACCGAAATATTGATCGGCCGGTATCGCCGTGGGGACCCAGGTGACTCCGTCGTTCCGTGTGACCAGGGCGTCGCCCTGGGCATTCGCCAGGAAGGTCGTGGTGGTGTCGATCACCACCAGACCGCTCCCGCCCGAGCTGCCGCCTGGATTTCCTACGTTCGGCTTCGGCGGCGTGTAATCGGTGTACCCCGAGCGGCTGCGCAGGGTCCAACGTGAACCGCCATCGGTTGAGGACCACACTTCCTGCGGAGGGGGTCCACCACCAACCTGAGCGCACTCCAGCATGAGGTGGCTCGCTGAAGACGCTCCCAGGACAACTGTGCTCCCGAACGTACAGGGCATGGTCAGCGTTTGCCACGTGCGAGCCCCATCGAGCGTACGCACCAGAGCGGGGTGTTGCTGATTGTCATTCCATATCCATGCGGTCAGGCCGGATCGAATGAGCTGGGGGCCGGGTACGGCTCCGTTGCGATACGCAGCCCCCTGGACAACGCTCGGCAAGGACCCGAGGTTGGTCCATGCGCCACCGCGCACGGGCTGCGAGAGCAGATGCGCGCACGGTGGCGCGGTGTCCCCGCAGGCGACTTCCACCCATGTGGTGCCGCCGGCGATCTGGATATCGACGACGTCAGCGGTGCCAAGGGTGGTCTGCTCCCAGGTCTGACCACCGTTGTGGGTGGTTGCCAGCACTGCGTCGCCGTACGCGAGACTCCCCCATATCCAGACGTCGTTCTTCGACGCAGCCACCAATCCCGACGTGAACGACGAGGTGTCGAAACGCAACGGAAGGTGGACCAGCGACCAGGAGTTGCCCCCGTTGATGGTGCGTGCAAGCGTGGGCGCACAGTTCTGCTGCCGGTCGCACGCGCTTCCCAACGCCCAGCCGTCGGAGGCAGTCGGAAAGCTCAGCGCGGACGGCTGCACATAACCGATGGTCGACGGTGTTCCCACCGGCGTGGGAGACGGCGATTGGGTTGGAAGCGGAATCGGGGTGACGGGTAACGGCGTCCTGGCAACAGTCGGTGCATGCCCGCGTAGGCTGAGCGTGATACCGAGAGCCCCGCCCACCAGTGCGACAACCAGGAGTGTGATCAACGTGCCGCCGAGTGTTGTCTGGAGCGGGTGCCACCAGACTCGTTGCGTCGCGCCCGCGTCCCTGATGCGCTCGCCGGCGCTCTGCAGCAGCCGGTCTTCGACGCCCGGCCTTGGCAAGTTGGGATCGATCGCGTCGTGGATGCGACGAGTCAGGTCGTGATCGTCATCGGTCATTGGTGTGCCCGTGGCGCCGAGAGCGCGCGCTCGAGGTCGGCCG
>PNBE01000103.1 GCA_003135895.1 Candidatus Dormiibacterota bacterium | reverse complement strand
TTCTCCGACGCCCTGATCGGCACCGTGACGAAGACATCGAGCAGAGTCGACATCGGTTTACGGGACACCGTGGACACGGCGTTGACGGTGGTGATCATGCCCGCCGGACCCACGGAAACGTTGCCGCAGCTGACCGTTGCTCGCAACGGCGTGACCGTCTGCGCAAATGTGCCGGCCCGCGTGGGAGTTTCGGTCTATGCCGTCTGCAAGGGCACGCGCCTGGTCATCACCATGTTCGGGACTGGACCGTCGATCACGGGGCGTCTGGTCACCTCGGGACCCCTGGGGTGACAGTGAGCGCGGTTCTGACTCCGCTGGATGCACCGCCGCTCCATGTCGAACGTGCCGGTGGCGCTCCACGCCTGCTCGCCGGACCGCGACTCGACTCCGGCGCGGAGACGCTGGTCGAGCACCGGCAGCGACTGGGCCGGCGACCGATCGGCGGCGAGTGGCTCCTGGATGTCATCGAGCGCAGCGGCCTGCGCGGTCATGGTGGCGCATGGTTCCCGACACACCGCAAGTGGCGCGGTGTGAGCCGGCTCGCGCTCGAGCGGGGGCCATCGGTGGTCGTCGTGAATGCATCCGAAGGAGAACCCCTCTCGGCGAAGGACAAGCTCCTGGCGGAGAAGCGGCCGCACCTCCTCATCGACGGTGCGCTGATCGCCGCCGAGGCGGTGGGCGCCGATGATGTCGTCATCTATGTCTCGCGTCCGGCTCGGCGCGCGACGCGGGCGCTGCGGCAAGCCGTTGGCGAGCGCAGGCGCGACGGAGTCAAGGAGCCGCGCATCCGGATCGTCCACACGCAGCATCGATACGTCGCCGGTGAGTCTTCGGCCGTCGTGCGTCGTGTCAACGGAGGACAGGCGAAGCCGTCGTTCAGTCCACCGCATCCGTCGGAGCGCGGTGTGCTCGGACGCCCCACCCTTGTACAGAACGCCGAGACGATCGCCCACGTCGCGCTGATCGCGCGGCACGGCGATGCCTGGTTTCGCGAGCGCGGTACCGCTGCTGCTCCGGGTACGGGGTTGGTGACGCTGGCCGGCAACATTGCGCGGCCGGGTGTGTACGAGGTCGACCTCGGATCGTCGCTGCTGAGTGTGGTCGCCGCCGCCGGGGGTGTGCTCTCGGCGCCGGCGGGACTCCTGATCGGTGGGTACTTCGGTACGTGGCTCGGGTCGGAGCGCGGGGCCGCGGCAACGCTCTGCCCGGAGCACGTCTCCCTTGGATGCGGCATCATCGGCGTGCTCGGAAATGACGGGTGCGGCGTCGGCGAGTCGGCGAGGATCGTGAGCTACCTCGCCCGCGAGAGCGCCGGCCAATGCGGGCCGTGTGTCTTCGGGCTTCGCGCCGTCGCAGAGGCTATGTCGCGGCTGGCCGCGGGCGACGCGGATCGCGGCGACCTGACCCGAATCCATCGCTGGTCGGACCAGATCGTGGGTCGCGGCGCCTGCAACCACCCCGACGGCGCGGTCAACAACCTCCGCACCGCTCTCGATACTTTCGCAGCCGATGTCGAGCGCCACGTGAGCGGGCATGCCTGCGCGGGGTTGGGAGCCACGCCGTTGCCTGCGCCTCCTCGCTCTCCCTTCGGATGGCGATGAGCGACTTTGGACCACGTCTCCGAGTCAACCCGATTCGATGTGACGGAGCCCGGTATTGCGCCGAGATCGTGCCGGAACTCGTCGGACTCGACGAGTGGGGCTACCCGATCGTGTCCTCGGTTCCGATCGAGAACACGCGCCTGCTTCGCCTGGCGGAGCGCGCAGTCAACGAGTGCCCGCGGGTCGCCCTCCAGCTCGCGCGGCTCCGCGCCCGCGAGCGCTGACCTCAGTCGTCCCGTGGCGGGGTCTGCCCTGGGCTCGGCGAGGGGTCATGGCCACCGCCATCGTTCCCGCCGCCCCCGGTCGGTGACGGGCTGCCGTGACCACTCGACGAGGACGGACTCTCGCCCCCATCCCCCTCGGCGGGATTCGAGCCCGACGGGGGGTTGTCATCCTCGGTCGGGCGCGGGGTGCCGGTGGGCAGTGGCGAAGGGCTCTCCGACTCGATCCCGGACTCCTCGCTGAGCAGGGTTGCCTCGTCGAGCCGGTACCGCGGCCAGAGGGGCGATGACGGGTCGCTGGAAAGTGCCGTGAATGCTGCCTTGAGCTCCGTGCCGGCGTCGGCGAGGCTCTGGACCGGATTGATCCGTTGTCTCGCATCCGTAAGGCTTGACTCTGCGAACTGGAGGTGGAGCGTCGCGGCATCCGTGCCGGGAAGCTTGAGCATCACGCCCTGGCGTGCCTCGCGTACCACGAAGAGCGCAGATCCTGGCGGTGCGTTCCATCCCGCCGCGGCAACGCTTGCAGCGGCCACGATCGTCGCTGTCGAGGCGATCAAGCCCGCGCGACCGAAACGCGGACGAAGGCTGAAGAAGCTTCGCGCGCGAGGTTGCCGGGACGCGACGATGATCGCGGCGAGCATTGCGTCATGCGCGCGCTCGCGAGCGTGGCGGCGGGGCGCGCGGCGGCTGCTCAGGCGCCAGGCGTCGAGCGACGCGGAGAGCTGCGGATCCATCCAGTCGGTCATGCCGCCCTCTTCGGACGGAGTGCCCGTCTCAGCGACTCGAGCGCCCGGTGCTGCATGGACTTCACCGCGCCGACGGTCCGCTTCGTCGTCGAGGCAACATCCTCCAGCGATTGATCGAGGACAAACCGGCGGATCAGGATGTCGCGCTGGTCTTCGGTGAGGTGGACCATCGCGGTGCGAACTCGGTCTGCCTCCATGTTCATCTCGGTGATTGCGGCGGGATCGGCGTCCAGGGGACGGGAGCCGAGCGCGAATCCGCGTTGGCGGCTGCCCTTCCGGATGTGGTCGACGACCTTGTATCGGCAGATGTGCAGGAACCATGCCTGCACCGCGGGCTTCCGCCGGACCCGGAGCGTCTTGATCGAGGTCACCGCCGCCACAAACACTTCCTGCGTCACATCTTCAGCTGCTGCGCGATCGCCAAGGCGAGCGAGCGCATACGCATGCACATCGGGGTAAAANNGAGACGGTTGGTCTCTGCCAGGCTCGCGCTGCCGATGTCGGATTCATCAAATATCAAGTCGGCTGCGATGGCCTCCGGGATACGGGTGGCGGCCACCCCAGCGTGCAATTAGCACACAAGAGCCGGAGAGACGAAGTAACGCCAGAGCTGGCGTATGGCGCCGCGGTAAACACATCGCAACCTTGAGCGGGCTGACCGAGGTGATGTTCGTGGCGGTCGACCCCTGTGGCGCGCGCTAGAGGTTCGCACCCTGATCTCAGCTTTACCCGTCGGCGCTGTTGATTTCGCGTCGCCCGAGAAGGTATACGCCGACAGCGAGCCCAATAGCTGTCCCGAGAACGGCGACTACGACGGCGTGCCAGATATCGCCGGCCGGGCGCTGTACCAGGTCGCCGACGCTGGCTGCAAGCCGGGTTGGCAGCCAGGACGCAATCGCGCCCAGATTGGTGAGCAGCGCAAGCGTGAGTAGGAAAGGCAACGGCCCACCCGACCACCCCAAGAACACTGCGGAACACGCTGCTGAAGAGCAAGACGATGCTCGCAACGAAGCACAGCCAGACAGCTTCAAGTCCGACTCCGCCGGCGAGAGCGCCAAAGTTGACGGAGCTAAACAGGACGGTCGTCTCGTACCAGGCACCCAGGGTGCCGAGAATCAGTGCAACCACGCTCGCCGCCGTGACGACCACATACCGGGGCAGCACAAGAAGATCTGCTCGGCGAACGCGGGTGCGGTAGAACGTGGAGAGTGCCGGGTGGGCATCGATCGCGAGACTTGCAGCAGCGACCACTACGAGGACGAGCGTCCCCAGTTGCCCCGCATTGTTGGCGAAGCCCGCAATCGCGTCAGCTGCCGTCTGCTTCGGCACGACGATCTGAAGGCTCTTGTCCGCCCCGCTGATGATGTCAGGGAGAAAGTAGGTAAGCACGGGCAGACCGAGCCCGAGGATGACGAACGTCGCGACCAGAGCGATCCATCGACGTGTTCGCCACATCCGTAGCAATTCGAGATGCCATGGTCCCATCACCCATCTCCTCGAGAATGCGGATGATGCGGTCCGGTCTCGGTCAGCTCGAAGAAGATGTCCTCGAGACTCACGCCCGCGCGTCCGACCTCCAAGAGGCGGGCCCCCGACCGGGCGAGGATCGAGGCCAAGTTCATCTCGGCCGCTGCCCGATCTCGCACGTCGATTCTCACGTGCCCTGGCTCGGGCTCGCTGACGGCGCGGACCCACGGGGCGGTGGCCAGAACCCGAAGGAGTTCTCCCGCCGGAGGACGGACCACCACACTCAGCGCCGGCGCCGCCCGCGCGAGCAGATCGCTGACCGCACCCTGATACACGAGCCGCCCTTTGGCCAGAACCCCGATGCGGTGGCAGACCCGCTCCACGTCCGTGAGGTCGTGACTGGAGACCACGACCGTCACCGCCCCCGCCAGAGCGGCGAGCACGTCGATGATCTCCCATCGTCCTGCGGGATCGAGGGCAGCGGCTGGCTCGTCGGCGATCAGGAGGTGCGGCTCCCCAATAAGACCGGCGGCAAGTCCAAGGCGCGAACGCATGCCGCGCGAGAATCCGCCGACGCGGCGCTCGGCGGCATCGGCGAGACCGACGCGTTCAAGGGTGTCACGGAGCGCGTCTCGCGTCCGTGCGATTCCTAGGAGACCCGACGCGACCGCGAGCACCTCGGTGGCGGTGAGCCACGGTTCGAACTCCGGCGCGTCGGGGCAGTATGCGACGGCGGCCTTGGGGACTCCCAGTTCGACAGTGCCGGCAGTCGGATGGCGCAGGCCGGCCAGAATCTCGAGGGCCGTGGTCTTGCCCGATCCGTTGGGGCCGACCAACCCATAGATAGCACCGGCAGGGACGTCCAGATCTATTCCGTCCAGCGCGCGTGTCGCGCCATAGGTCTTGACGAGACCTCGGGTCCGCAGATCGCTCACCGGACCTTCCCCAGAAGCAGGTATGCGACGCCCCCGAGGGGAATGGAGATGACGCAGATGATGGCCCATGCCCAGCGCGGGACGAACCTGACCTCCTCTGCTCGCACCAGGTCGACCAGACAGAAGACCTCGAAGCAGACTGCCACGATCGCGACGGGTATCAACGCCGCTATCAGCGTGTTCATTGGACTACCTCCAACTGTCTCTACTACCTTTCTCTATATTGATAACGTTAGCAGATTCGATAATAGACGCGTATGGTTGTGGTGTGGCTAGCGCTGATCTACTCCTGCATCCCGTCCGTTTGCGGATCGTCCAGGCGTTCCTCGGAGACCGCGCGCTGACCACGACCCAGCTTCGGACCGAGTTGCCCGACATCCCGCCCGCTAGCCTGTATCGGCATGTCGCCCGCCTCGTCAACGCCGGCGTCCTTGCCGTTGTCGCCGAACGTCGAGTCCGGGGAGCCGTGGAACGCACCTACGTCCTGCGGACCTCTGCGGCGGGTATCGGCGCCGACGAGCTGGCGAGAATGACACCAGACCAGCACCGGCAGGCATTCCTCGCCTTCGTTGCCGGCCTCGTCGGAGACTTCGACCGTTACCTAGCGGGCCGACATATCGACCCGCTGCGCGATGGAGTGAGCTACCGGCTCGCCGCTATGTGGCTCGATGATCTCGAGCTGATGGAAGTGGCTCGTGAGCTCGCCATCGTGCTCCAGCCACGGCTCGCGAATATGCGAACGCCCGGTCGGAAGCGGCGGATCCTCGGGACAGTACTCCTGCCGGGCGCTGATTCCGACGCCTCCTAGATTGCTACCTCTACAAGGAAATGCTGCCGGTTTTTGAACATGGACGGACCTCTCCACGGAACGTCCGCCGCAACGGTGATGCCGTGGTGGCAACTTCACCGACGGCGCCAATATCATCCACGGCTTCATCCTCGCCGGCGGTGGCCGAAACCCGCGCCTCTCCGTCGCGGGCGGGGTGGAGAGTCTTTCACTCCCACGCCCACCTCAACGGCGCGCGCCTAGACCTCAGGCGACGGCTTTACTCGCTCCCATTGAAGCGACTCCAGCCAGGACGATCGCGACAATGCCGATTGCGGCAATCAGCACCAGGATCGTTACCGGAACCTGGTCGCCAGCTCTGGCCGCAAACAGGAAGCCACCGGCGACCCCGGCAGACGTGAGGAATACCCAAAGGAGCATCGGCACCGCGAAGTTGGCAGCCGGCGCCACTCCCCGCAACACCCCAACCGCCGCGATAACAGCCAGCGGAAGGAAGATCGCGAGATCCAGCGCGTAGACCGGATTTGCGGGTAGGCCGGATCGCGTCACGTCAGTAGGTGTGACACCGGTGAAGGTTGTCGTTGCGATTTGGCTAAGCCAGAGAAGGCCAAAGAGCACGACGACTGCCAGAAGGAATCCGCCGACAACGCGGGCGACAGACGTGTCGATCCGCAGAACCACGCTCGATGTCGTGGCGACAGGTAATGCAAGCAGAATCAAGCTCCAGACGCACAGCCCCAGGATTGCGATGTACACGAAAGACAAGCGATTCATCGCGATTGAGGTCGAATAGATCGTGTAATTGTAGATGTCGTAGAGCAGGACCCCGATCACAACTGACATTGCCGGCGGCCATCCTCGGTGGAGTAGCAACAGGCTGACGACAAGGATCGGAACCGCGAGGAGCAGCGTCGCCAGGTCGATGCCTCTCGCTTGTTGAATCCAGAAGGGAGCGTCGCGATAAAGAGTCGACCAGAACAGTCCAGCCACAGCCGTAATCGCGCTGAGAATCGCGACAGCCCACGCGAGCGCTTCTGCCATTGGATGCCCAACCATACTGCTCAATTCGGCCGCGCGCGAGTCGATCCTCGCGCCCGAGCCGCGCAAGGACGCCGTATCGCGCCGTGTCCTGTCAAGGACTGCTGCGCCCAGATATCGCCCGGTCTTGTCCACTACGTTTACCTCTCACGTCGGGCTGCTCATACGCACTAGCGTGGCGCGAGCTCACGCCGCATGACTAGGGGAGAACGTCGGTACAATCCGAGCCTTTGGTCCTCGCTGCACGCTGTAGACCAGATAGGCCAGGTGCGCGAGTACAGCCCATCCTGTCTCAAGCGGTAGCGACTGGCTGAAGTGTGGGATGGCAAGCCGTCCCGCGGTCTAAGGATACTTGCAGACGTCGTGGCTTATGCGCGAGGGCGTGACGCAGGGCTTGTCACACGACGTTCACATCTCCATCAGAGTGATGCATGTACCAGGCGGGCCGGGTATTCGGGAATCGCTACTATCGTGCCCGAACGCGCCACGATCTCGGTCGGCCGTCAGATGGGTATAGCCCTGGCAGAGGCAGCTCCAAGCCGCCTCGACGAACGTCCTGCGACGTTGTCTCCAGAGTGATGCTTCAATTTGTATAGCAGATAAACAGCGACCACTGTAATCAATGATCCACGCACAGCATAGATCAAGATGAGTGCGTTACCTGTCGCAAGCACTTGATATGTGAAGAAGTCAAAGAAGCAGTGGAACATCATCAACGGAAGGATGTTCTTTGTGAGCAGCGCCGTTTCGGCGGCGACCCAGCCGAACAAGAACGCATTCAATATCGAAAGCACCACGATAAACAGACTGCTTTGCACAAAGGCACCCGAGGCATGGCTGGTGCCAAAGATAAGAACTGAAATGAATACAACTGGCAGCGGCCCAAAACTCTTACCAAGAATCCTGAGGATAATGCCACGAAAATACAATTCTTCGGCTATGCCCACACCAAGCGTAAACAGGAGCGTGGCCAGGACGAGGCCAGTGTTGGATAAGTCGACACCACCCACGATCATCGGCAGCAATACTGCGATCAATGGCAGATAGTACAAGGACGCCTTAACGCCCTCTTTATCGATTCCTGTCAGCAATATGTCGTTCAGGGCAATCTTCTTGACCAAGCAGTACGCAACAGGAATAAGGATCGAGGCGAATATGAACGCTGCTTGAATCAGCCTTGAGGTAGTAGCGTTAGCCTTGCTCTCAACGACGATAACGCCGGAAGCACTTGGAAAGCGATGACGACCACCGCCCAAAGTATCGAAGAGATAACTGACTTAGATCTTGTCATTAAAGCAGCACCTCCGCCGCACGACGACGCCCTGTCTCTCATGCATCCCAAGGTACGAACCGCGGGGCCGACTGCGGTAGCGCCAAAGGAGACAGTGAGAGGCGGTCATTGGGCACCAAGGCTCACTACCCGCCAAGGCGACTTCGATCGTTTGGCGCGATTGCGTCACGCCTGCCGATCTGCTCTCGATCTCGGCGCTAGGCGAGCTTGCAGCCTGCTGAGAGAGCGCCACCGACGCCGCTGGGACGGCCTGGGGGCTGCCCGTAAGCCGAATCCAGGGGGGAAGGTCCGCTGACGGTGAACCCCGGGAGGCCGAAGTCCAGGGCCACGACACGACGCCGGGTGACGTCCTCACGCCGCCGACGTTGATCTCACTCGGCGGCCCTCGAGGGGGTTGTATTAGCGATTGACGAGGTTGTTGAAG
>PNBE01000015.1 GCA_003135895.1 Candidatus Dormiibacterota bacterium | reverse complement strand
AAGCTCGCCGGCGAGCTGATGGATGCGGCCAACGGCGTCGGCGCGTCGATCAAACGGAAAGAAGACACCCACAAGATGGCCGAGTCGAACAAGGCCTTCTCGCACTTCCGGTACTGACATGTCGGTTGCAGTGGCGGCGCGCGCATTCCCCCTCGAGAAAACCCGGAACATCGGGATCATGGCCCACATCGACGCGGGCAAGACCACGACCACCGAGCGCGTCCTCTTCTACACCGGCCGCATCCACAAGATGGGGGAGGTCCACGAGGGCGCCGCGACCATGGACTGGATGGTCCAGGAGCAGGAGCGCGGGATCACCATCACCTCGGCGGCGACGGCTGCCGAGTGGCGCGGCCACCGTATCAACATTATCGATACGCCCGGGCACGTGGACTTCACCGTTGAGGTGGAGCGGAGCCTGCGCGTCCTCGATGGCGCGGTGGCTGTCTTCGACGCCGTTGCCGGGGTGGAGCCCCAGTCGGAGACGGTGTGGCGCCAGGCGGACCGTTACGAGGTGCCGCGCATCTGCTTCATCAACAAGATGGACCGGATCGGCGCGAACTTCTATGCCGCGGTGACCTCCATCAAGGAGCGTCTCGGCGCGCATGCCGTGCCCATTCAACTCCCCATCGGCGCCGAGTCGGAGTTCAGGGGGATGGTCGACCTAGTCACCGAGGAGGCGATCATCTACACGGACGACCTCGGCACCAGCCTCCGGCGCTCGGAGATCCCCGAGTCGATGCGCGAGCTGGTTGCCCAGTACCGTCACGACCTGCTCGAGGCGGTCGCCGAATCCGACGACGAGCTGATGATCAAGTATCTCGACGGCGAGACCCTGACGCCCGGCGAGATCATCCGCGGCCTTCGCGCCGGCACCGTCGGCACCAAGCTCGTCCCGGTGCTCTGCGGTTCCGCGCTCAAGAACAAGGGCGTTCAGCCGATGCTCGACGCGGTCGTCGATTTCCTCCCGTCGCCGCTCGACCGTCCCTCAGTCGAGGGTGCGGCAGGCGAGGGGGAGACCGCCGTGGTGCGCAACGCCAGCGACAGCGAGCCGTTCGCGGCGCTGGCGTTCAAGATCGCAACCGACCCCTTCGTCGGCAAGCTCACGTTCTTCCGCGTCTACAGCGGCGTGCTGCGCAGCGGCTCGTACGTCTACAACGCCACCAAGGGCGAACGCGAGCGGGTCGGCCGCCTGCTCCAGATGCACGCGAACCATCGCGAGGAGATCGAGGAAGTGCGCGCCGGCGACATTGCGGCGGCCATCGGCCTGCGCAAGACCACCACCGGTGACACCCTCTGCGACGAGAAGTACCCGATCGTCCTCGAGCAGATCACCTTCCCCGAGCCGGTCATCTCCGTCGCCGTCGAACCCAAGACCAAGGCCGAGCAGGACAAGATGGGCATCGCCCTCCAGAAGCTCGCCGAGGAAGANNGAGATCATCGTCGACCGCATGCTTCGCGAATTCAAGGTCGACGCGACCGTCGGCAAACCCCAGGTGTCCTACCGGGAGACGGTCACTGCGAAGGCGCACGGAACCGGGCGCTTCGTGCGCCAGTCGGGCGGCCACGGCCAGTACGGTCACGTTGAGCTTGAGATCGAGCCCAATCCCGGCAAGGGATTCGAGTTCATCAGCAAGATCCACGGTGGCACGATCCCGCGTGAGTACATCGCGCCGACGGGTCGCGGTATCGCCGATTCGCTGTCCAACGGCGTGCTGGCGGGCTACCCGGTCGTCGACGTCAAGGTGAGCCTCGTCGACGGTTCGTACCACGACGTCGACTCGTCCGAGCAGGCATTCTCCATCGCCGGGTCGATGGGTTTCAAGGACGGCGTTCGCAAGGCGAAACCCGTGCTGCTGGAGCCGATCATGCGTGTCGACGTCTTCATGCCGGAGGAGTTCATGGGCGACGTGATGGGTGACCTCTCCGGGCGTCGTGGACAGATCCTCGGCATGGAGGGTCGCGCGACGTCGCATATCGTCCATGCCGAAGTGCCGTTGTCGGCGATGTTCGGCTATTCGACGGACCTGCGCAGCATGACTCAGGGCAGGGCCAACTACAGCATGGAATTCCATCATTATCAGCAGCTGCCAGCGAGCCTCGCCGAAGAGCTCGTCGCCAAGGCCAGGGTGTAATTGAGACCAACGGAGAGAGCAGGAGTTCAGTAGAGGCACGAAATGGGCAAGAAGAAATACCAGAGCACCAAGCCGCACGTGAATGTCGGGACCATCGGTCACATCGACCATGGCAAGACGACGCTGACTGCTGCCATCACCAAGGCTCTTCAGGAGAGCGTCGGTGGCGATAACGCGTTCGTTTCGTTCGACAAGATCGACAACGCTCCGGAAGAGAAGGCGCGCGGNNCACTACGCGCACGTCGACTGCCCCGGTCACGCGGACTACATCAAGAACATGATCACGGGCGCAGCCCAGATGGACGGCGCGATCCTGGTTGTCGCGGCGACCGACGGCCCGATGCCCCAGACCCGGGAGCACATCGTGCTCGCGCGCCAGGTCGGCGTCCCGTACATCGTCGTTGCGCTGAACAAGTGCGACGCGGTCGACGACGAGGAGCTGCTCGAGCTCGTCGAGCTCGAGGTTCGTGAACTGCTCAGCCGCTACGACTTCCCCGGCGATGACATCCCGGTGGTCCGCGTGTCGGCGCTCAAGGCGCTCGAGGGCGACAAGGACGCGGTCGACGGTGTGCTCAAGCTCATGGATGCGGTCGACACGTACATCCCTGTACCGGCCCGTCCCGTGGACAAGCCATTCATGATGCCGATCGAAGACGTGTTCTCGATCGAAGGTCGTGGGACCGTGGTCACGGGCCGCATCGAGCGCGGGATCGTCAAGGTCAACGAGGCGGTGGAGATCGTCGGCGTCAAGGACACGGTCAAGTCGACGGTGACCGGTGTCGAGATGTTCCACAAGCTCCTGGACGCCGGTGAGGCCGGCATGAACGTCGGATGCCTCCTCCGGGGCATCAAGCGCGAGGACGTCGAGCGTGGCCAGGTGCTCGCCAAGCCCGGAACGATCACTCCCCACACCAAGTTCAAGGCCCAGGTGTACGTCCTGAGCAAGGACGAGGGTGGACGTCACACGCCGTTCTTCACCGGCTACCGTCCGCAGTTCTACATCAGGACCACCGACGTGACCGGTACCATCGCGCTCCCGGACGGCCAGGAGATGTGCATGCCCGGGGACAACGTCGAGATGGGCATCGAGCTGATCACCCCGATCGCGGTCGAGGACGGCATGCGCTTCGCGATTCGCGAGGGCGGCCGGACCGTGGGTGCCGGCGCCGTCACATCGATCGACAAATAGACACTCGATAAGCAGAGCAGAGGAACCACAGGAACACCGTGCCCCAGAAGATCCGCATCCGCCTCAAGGCATACGATCACCGCGTCCTCGACCAGGCCGCGTCCAAGATCGTGGAGACGGCGACGCGCACGGGGACACGTGTCGCTGGACCGGTGCCGCTGCCCACCACCATCAACAAGTACACCGTGGTGCGCTCGCCGTTCATCGACAAGGACTCGCGAGAGCAGTTCGAGATGCGCACCCACAAGCGGATCCTCGACATCCTCGACGCCAACCCCAAGGTGGTCGACGCGCTCATGCGCCTCAACCTCCCGAGCGGCGTCAACATCGAGATCAAGCTGTGAGCAAGGGGATTCTCGCACGCAAGGTGGGCATGACCCAGATCTTCACACCGCAGGGGACGTCGGTCCCGGTCACCGTGCTCGAGGCGGACACCTGCCGCGTCGTGCAGCGCAAGACTGTCGGCTCCGACGGCTACGAGGCCGTGCAACTCGGCTTCGGTGACAAGGCGGTCAAGCGCACGTCGAAGCCGATGCGTGGGCACTTCAAGCGCGCCGGACTGCAACCCCAGTCGCGGCTGAAGGAGTTGCGCGATCCTGGCGACGTTACCGTGGGCGCGCGGCTCAGCGTCGACATGTTCACGGCCGGACAGCGCATCGACGTGACCGGTGTGAGCCAGGGCAAGGGATTCTCCGGTCAGCATAAACGCCACAACTTCCACCGCGGTCCCGTGTCCCACGGGTCGCACAACATCAAGCAGGCGGGCTCGATCGGCTCGACCGACGCCGCGCGTGTGTTCAAGGGCCTCAAGATGGCCGGCCAGCACGGTGCAACCCAGGTGACGGTGCGCAACCTCGAGGTCGTGCGCGTGGACACCGAGCGCAACCTGCTGCTGGTGCACGGGTCGGTTCCCGGGCACAAGAACCAGGTCGTGATGATCCGCGACAGCGACCGCTCGGCCAGCATCGGAGCACAGGCATGAGGACCGCACGAGTGATCGACCAGGCCGGTGTCGAGACCGGTAGCGTCGAGCTTCCCGAGGCCATCTTCGGGATCGAGCCGAACGAGCCGGTGATGCACCAGGCGCTGATCCGGCAACTCGCCAACGGCCGCCAGGGTACCGCGTCGACCAAGACGCGCAGCGACGTTCGCGGCGGCGGGCGCAAGCCCTGGCGTCAGAAGGGAACCGGGCGCGCTCGCCAGGGCTCGACACGCTCCCCGCAGTGGGAAGGCGGCGGTGTCGTCTTCGGCCCGCATCCGCGCTCCTACCGCATCGACATGCCGCGCAAGCAGCGCCGCCTCGCGCTGCGCAGCGCGCTGTCCTCGAAGGCGCAGGACGGTGGCCTTCTAGTGCTCGAGGGATTCGAGCTCGAGGCGCCGCGCACCAGGGCGGTCGCGGACCTGATCCGCTCGGTCGCCGCGCCGCGCCGCGTGCTCGTCGTGCTCGGCTCGCACAACGAGATGCTCGAAAAGAGCGCGCGTAACATCCCCGAGGTGCGCCTGACGCTCGCCGGCAACCTGTCGGTGCGCGACATCATCGGTGCCGATACGGTGATCGTGACCCGCGACGCCATCGAGCACATCGAGGAGGCGTTCGCATGACCGCCGGGCGCAGCTTCGAGCAGGTCCTGGTCCTGCCGGTGATCAGCGAGAAGTCGTACGCATCGATGTCCTCGGGACGCTACGTGTTCCGCTGCCATCCGTCGGCGACGAAGATCCAGATCCGGCGTGCGCTCGAAGAGGCATTCGTCGACCAGAAGATCACCGTCATCGACGTCAACACGATCAATGTGCGCGGCAAGAAGCGTCGCCGTTCGCGCGGGCAGACACGGGTGCTGGGCCAGAGCCCCGACTGGAAGAAGGCAATCGTGACTCTCGGCGCNNACGAGCCCCGGCCGCCGATTCATGTCGGTGAGCAGCTTCGAGGGCGTGACCAAGAGCGCGCCGCAGCGACAGCTGGTCGAGCACCTGAAGAAGCACAGCGGACGCAACGCGTCCGGGCGCATCACCGTGCGTCACCAGGGCGGCGGTCACAAGAAGACCTACCGTCTCATCGACTTCAAGCGCCAGAAGGACGGGGTCCCCGGCAAGGTGAAGACGATCGAGTACGACCCGAATCGCAGCGCGCGCATCGCACTTGTCGTCTACGCCGACGGCGACAAGCGCTACATCCTCTCGCCGCACGGTCTCACCGTGGGCGACGTGGTCAGCTCCGGCGGCGCCGCCGAGATCCGTCCAGGATGCGCACTTCCGATCACCAACATCCCCCTTGGCACGACGATCCACAACCTCGAGGTCAAGCTCGGGCGTGGCGGCCAACTGGTGCGCAGCGCCGGCACCGCGGCGCAATTGCTCGCCAAGGAGGGCGCCTACGCGCAGGTGCGCATGCCCAGTGGTGAAGTCCGGCTCATCGATGTCCGATGCCGCGCGACCATCGGCCAGGTCGGCAACGTCGATCACGAGAACGAAGTCGTCGGCAAGGCCGGCAAGTCGAGATGGCGGGGCATCCGCCCTTCGGTTCGTGGCATGACCATGAACCCCTTCGACCATCCTCACGGCGGCGGCGAGGGACGGAGCGGTGCGGGTGGCAACCCGCAGACCCCATGGGGCAAGCCCGCACTCGGTTATCGCACCCGTCACAACAAGAGCACTGATCGGATGATCGTGCGCCGGCGGGACAAGTAACCATGGGTCGCTCGCTCAAGAAAGGACCGTTCTGCGATGACCACCTTCTCAAGAAGGTGCAGCAGCTCAACATGTCGCGTGAGAAGCGGATCATCAAGACCTGGTCGCGCCGCAGCGACATCTTCCCGGAGATGGTCGGTCACACCATCGCGGTGCACGACGGGCGCAAGCACGTTCCTGTGCTCATCACCGAGACGATGGTCGGCCACAAGCTCGGTGAGTTCGCGCACACCCGCCGATATCGCGGGCATGGGCACCACACCGAACGCAGCACGGCGTTGAAGTAGGACGAGATGGAAGTTGTCGCAACCGCGAAATGGGTTCGCACCACCGCTCGCAAGGCTCGCCTCGTCTCGGCGATGGTCACCGGGCTGCCGGTTGCCGAGGCACTGGTGGTGCTTCGGTACTCGCCGCGCTCGGCCGCTGTCGACATCGCCAAGGTGATCAAGTCCGCCGCGGCCAACGCCGAGCACAACTACAACCTCGACGCGTCCTCATTGCGGGTCGCGCGCGTCGAGGTTGACGGCGCGATGATCATCAAGCGCTGGCGCGCCAAGCCACGCGGCATGGCGGGCAGCATCTTCAAGCGGACGAGTCATCTCCGTGCCTTTGTCACCGACGACGAGGCACCGGCGAACGTGCGCCGGCGCAAGGCCGTGAAGATGCCGCGAACAGTGGTTCCGACCCCGGTGGTCACGCCCGCAGCAGCCGCAGCGACGCCGGCAGCAAGTGCCGAGACGCCGGCCGCCAAGCCACGCCCGGCTCGCCGCCGCGCACCCAAGCCGACCACGGAAGAGGCTGAGTAGATGGGTCAGAAAGTCAATCCGATCGGGTTCCGGCTCGGCGTCTACCGGAACTGGGACGCCCGCTGGTACGCCGACAAGGAGTACACGAAGCTCCTCCATGAGGACATCGCGATGCGCCGCCTCATCGGCAGCCGTCTGCGCAACGCCGGCCTGGCGCGCATCGAGACCGAGCGCAGCGCCAACCAGCTCACCGTGATCATCCAGACAGCCAAACCCGGCATCGTCATCGGCAAGCAGGGCGCGTCGGTCGATGCGCTCCGCGACGAGCTCGAGCGGATCTCCGGCAAGAAGGTGCGCGTCACCATCCACGAGATCAAGACGCCCGAGCTCGACGCGACCCTGGTCGCCGAGAACGTCGCGTCGCAGCTCGAGAAGCGCATCGCATTCCGGCGCGCGCTCAAGCAGACCCTGATGCGCAGCATGCGGGCGGGTGCGAAGGGCGTGAAGATCCAGGTCAGCGGCCGTCTTGGTGGATCCGAGATGTCGCGTCGCGAGTGGGATCGCGACGGTCGCGTGCCGCTGCACACTCTGCGCGCCAACATCGACTACGGCAAGGCCGAGGCGCGCACCACGTTCGGCCGGATCGGCGTGCAGTGCTGGCTCTATCTCGGTGACTTCGTGACCGCGACCGGTGAGCCGATCGCGCCGGGCAAGGATCGTGCCGAGGACCGCGGTCTGGAGGATCGCGTCCCCGTGCCCGCCGCGCGCATCACCGAAGCGCCCGCCGAGGAGGTGACCGCGGTCACCGAGACTGTCGACATTCCTGACGTCGAGATCGAAGAGATTCCGACTGAAGACGTCGTCGAGATCGACGAGGACGAGGAGGTCATCGCCGCCGCCGGGGTGGATCCCGCCGCAACCGTCGAGAAGGTCGAGAAGCTCACCCCCAAGCGAGCGCCGGCACGCCGCAAGCCGGTCGTCGCCAAAAAGCCCGTATCCGTCTCCCGCGCGCCCAAGAAGCTGGTCAAGAAGACCGATGCGCCAGCCGAAGTGGTCGAAGAGGAGGAGGAGTAGCGATGCTGATGCCGAAGCGAACCAAGCACCGCAAGCTCCACCGTGGGCGGAGGACCGGCGCCGCGCAGCGTGGCAACAAACTCGACTTCGGGACCTACGGACTCCAGGCGACCGAACAGTGCTGGATGACCAACCGGCAGATCGAGGCAGCCCGGCGCGCCATGACCCGTCACGTCAAGCGCGGCGGCAAGATCTGGATCCGCATCTTTCCCGATCACGCCTTCACCAAGAAGCCGGCGGAGACCCGCATGGGCAGCGGCAAGGGTCAGCCCGAGGGCTGGGTCGCCGTGGTGCTTCCCGGACGCGTGCTCTTCGAGATGGCCGGAGTCACCCGCGAGACCGCACAGGAGGCGATGCGCCTCGCCGCCTTCAAGCTGCCCATCAAGACGCGCTTCCTCGTTCGCGAGGAGACGGGGTCCGACCTGGAGGCGGCGACACTGTGACCAAGCAGACTGATGCGCTCAACGAGCTGCGCCGCATGACCGTCGCCGAGCTCGACGATCACCTCAGCAAGCAGCGCAGGCGCCTCTTCGAGGTTCGCTTCCAGCAGGCGACCGGTCAGGTGGAGAACCACCGACAGGTCCGCGAGATCCGCCACGAGATCGCCCGAGCGATGACCGTAAAGATCGAGATCGAGCGCGGTCTGCGTCCCGCATTGCTCGAGCAGCCGGCTCGGGTCGTGGCGGCCAAGCCGAAGCCTGCACGCGCGCCGCGCGCGGCCAAACCCGCGGCACGCCTCGAGGTCCCCGCCGCCGTCCCCGCCGCAGTTCCGGTTGCCGAGTCCTCGGAGCCCGCGCACGAGCCGACACAGGAGATCGCGGAGACCGTCGCCGTTCAGGAGGATGTCGATGAGTGACGCGACCCAGGCAACGCGCCCGCGCCGCAAGGTTCGTGACGGCGTTGTCGTCAGCGACAAGATGGAGAAGACGGTGATCGTGCTGGTGCAGATCAGCAAGCCGCATCCGCTCTACAAGAAGGTCGTCCGGCACAGCACGCGCTTCAAGGTGCACGACGACGAGAGTTGCGGCATCGGTGACCGTGTGCGGATCGTCGAGACGCGTCCGATCTCGAAAGAAATCCGCTGGCGCGTCTCGGAAGTTCTGGAGAAGGCTCGCTGACATGATCCAGCAGGAATCGGTGCTCAAAGTGGCGGACAACAGCGGCGCGCGCGAGCTGCTGTGCATCCGCGTGCTGGGCGGCAGCTATCGCAAGTACGCGTCGGTGGGCGATGTGATCATCGGCACTGTGAAAGTGGCCCAGCCGAACGCCCAGGTGAAGAAGGGCGACGTGGTTCGCGCTGTCGTGGTGCGCACCACCAAGGAATACAAGCGCCCCGACGGGAGCAACATCCGCTTCGACGAGAACGCCGCCGTGCTGATCACCCCGCAGAACAACCCGCGCGGCTCGCGCATCTTCGGACCCGTTGCTCGCGAGCTGCGCGAGCGCAACTTCATGAAGATCGTCAGCCTCGCCCCGGAGGTGATCTGAGATGGCCACGAGAGTCGAACGCAGACATCGCGCCACGCTCATCCACGAAGGGTGGGCGCACGGCCATCTGCGCCCGCTGGACATCCGCAAGGGTGACAGTGTCGAAGTCATCAGCGGCAAGGACAAGGGCAAGCGCGGTGTCGTCGAGCGGGTGCTCCCCGAGCAGCAGCGCGTTGCGGTGCGGGGCGTGAACCTTCTCAAGCGGCATACCAAGTCCGGCGTGAAGGGCAACATCCAGGGCGGCATCGTCGACTTCGACGGGCCGGTCGCCTACAGCAACGTCATGCTCGTCTGCAATCGGTGCGAGAAGCCGACCCGGATCGCGCATGGGGTCAACGAGCTGGGCCGGCGCGTGATCGTGTGCAAGAAGTGCGGCGAGACCTACGACAGGGCGCAGGTGTGATGGCCGTCGAGACCGCCGAGCTGCCCCGCCTTCGCCGCCGCTACGTCGACGAGATCGTGCCGTCGCTGGTGGCCGAATTCCGCTACCTCAACGCCATGCAGGTGCCCTCCATCGAGAAGGTGGTCATCAACATCGGCCTCGGTGAGGCGATCACGAACGCACGCGCCATCGACGCAGCCATCGCCGACCTCAAGTTGATCACCGGCCAGGCGCCGATCGTGATCCGCGCGCGCAAATCGGTGGCGGCGTTCAAGCTGCGCGAGGGCATGCCCATCGGTGTCAAAGTGACTTTGCGAGGACGGCGGATGTTCGACTTCCTCGACAAGTTNNCTCAACGTTGCGCTGCCACGCATTCGAGACTTCCGCGGCGTTGACCCGAAGGCATTCGATGGCCATGGGAACTACACCCTCGGGTTGCGTGAGCAACTCGTATTTCCGGAGATCGACTACGACAA
>PNBE01000137.1:15510-15673 GCA_003135895.1 Candidatus Dormiibacterota bacterium | reverse complement strand
CAGAGCCGTGACTGTACCCCATGGAACCTTAATCAATACCGCGCCGCGCCGGATGGGCCGGGCGCGGCATGATTCAAGTTCAGAGGTGTAATGGAGGTCGGTCCATGGTGGTGACGGGCAGTGTCGACACTGGAGCGCTTCCTGCGCTCGATTTCGTGGGGGA